>NZ_JAFCTU010000231.1:0-503 GCF_049896185.1 Massilia sp. TSP1-1-2 | reverse complement strand
CTTTTTCGCGCATAATTCGCAGGGACTCGCCGTTGTGAACAGGAACCCTCCTTCGGCTACCTGACCCGTCCCTCTCGCAAGTTGAAGAAATGCGTTCTCCTCGGCATGAAGCGATCTAGTGTGCACCTGATTCTTCTCGTCTTTTAATTCGTTGTAGTTGGCTTTGAAGCAGTAGGATAAATTGCGCCCTTCATAATGAGGCAGCTGAAGGCGCGCCAATGGCTGCGCCAAAATATGGGTTCTGAATTCCTCACCGTTTTCATATTCGCTAAAGGCATTTGGATCTTGTTGAGAGAATAAGTGGCGAACGTTACGCAGCGCGCATGGTACCTGACCTCGAGGCACGTCGTTCCAGCCGATCGACTTTACGGAAGAGCCACTATCAGCTACTACGGCGCCCACCTGCCGGGAAATGCATCCTGAGTTAAGCTTTGCTGTGAAAGCCGCTTGCATGCATCTCTCAATATTCGTCGGGGTGATTAGTCCGGGGTGCATCATCAAAC
>NZ_JAFCTU010000230.1:0-504 GCF_049896185.1 Massilia sp. TSP1-1-2 | reverse complement strand
GCGCATAGCCGTCGCGGTCGGCGGCGACGGTGTTGACCCATGGAAGGCCGACATGCTTGTCCAGCGATGCCTTCAGCTCGCTCACGCTGCGTGCACTACCGATCGCGATCCATTGCTCGAGCAGGCGCGTGTTGGCGCGGTTGGGGTCGGCCAACACGGTTACTTCATGCTGTGTCCATGCCATGCCTGCCTCGGGCCAGACCAGGACAGCGCCTTGCTTGCTGAAATAAAAGGTCTTGCTGCGCTTGGCCAGTGTGCCATCGGGCTGCAGCACGTCGATCTCGGCCGTCCGGCTAGTCATCTTGACCGGCACCCCGTCCGACAAATACGTGGTGCCGCTGGCGTCATGGGTATCGAGCGTCAGCTTGAAGGTCGTAAAGTGAACGGCTGCGGTAACAGTGTGGCTCCAAGCAATATCCTTGTTGAAGCCGATGACCACCATCGGGATTCCTCCCAGCACCACGCCCATCGCATCGTAGCGGCCGGGCACGGTCAGGTGCGCCT
>NZ_JAFCTU010000229.1:0-504 GCF_049896185.1 Massilia sp. TSP1-1-2 | reverse complement strand
AAGTCGGTCGACGAAATCATCGCCAACACTGTTTACGATGGCAAGCCCTACGACCTGTTCGCCTACGACGGCGGCTGGGTCCTCAGTACCAGTACCGGCACTTGGCGCATCAATGACAAATGGCAGGGCGAGACGCTGCTGCGCAACCGCGCTGACAAGCTGGACGCGAATGTCGGCAACAATTACGCGGTCCTGCCGGACGGTCGGCTCATTTCCGTAGTCTACGACGGAAGGGGGATGATGCAAATGACACCGCACGGCTATGATGTGCCGGCGCGCCAGGCCAAGCTGGCGGGCGTGATCGACAAGGCAAGCGCGTGGATGCAAAGCCAGGAGCTCGGCACCAACGACACCCTGACCCAGGCGCACCAGCTGATGGGCCTTGGTGAAGCGGCACGTTTCTATTCACGTGACGCGGCGCGGCGCGCGGCGATCGAAGCCAAGATGAACAGCATCGCCGCCACACTGCGCGGGCGTCAGCTGGCCGACGGCAGCTGGGGCGCG
>NZ_JAFCTU010000228.1:0-506 GCF_049896185.1 Massilia sp. TSP1-1-2 | reverse complement strand
GGACCGCCAAGGCCTCTAGACCGTGCAAAACTTCTGGCAAAATATTCCTAATTGTTAATTTTCCAAACATGTTTGTCTCCTCTTGGTTGCGTGATGAATAACAATTTTACAAATTGCAGTCATTTTGTTCTTCACATAGTACAAAGTGACCTCATGCTGACATGTCCTGGTTATCTATGTCAACTGGAAAATGGAGGGGGCTAGGGCGTAGACTATTTTGTTGCTTTTGCTGTCTTGATGCTCCGGCGGTCATACACTTTCTTGACCATGCGGTCATCGCTGTGACCCGTTGCGTCCGTTACGTTGACGTCTCCGCTTTCAACGCGGTCTGTCACGGCGGCCGGTCGCATGTCAGCGAGAGTGAAGCGCTTGAACTCGACCCCGTCCTTGCGTGCTTTTGCTTCGCAAAATTTCATAAGACGGGTGAGGATTGTGTTGAATCCGCTGCGCGTATAGACCTGGCCGGCTGTGTTGGCGAAGAGGTAAATGCCAATTGTGCGCTGAAG
>NZ_JAFCTU010000227.1:0-509 GCF_049896185.1 Massilia sp. TSP1-1-2 | reverse complement strand
AGCGAAGACAGTGATATCACAACTGAAAATGTTGGCGAGGTAAAGTTAAAAGCGTTTCAAGCGGTTTTGGAGAAGAGCCAAGCCATAAGAATAATTTCACAACGATTGATTCAATTCTTGGCGCAGCTCGAAAATTTTCAGAAGAAGCTTTGGCTGAAAAGAAAGTTTGTGATTGACACGCAATACTGCATTACATTAGATCGAGTTCCAGAAAAGTTTTACGCAACCATAGCGGCAAATGAAGATCAACGGAACGAGTGGGTCGAATTATTTGCAATTGACGAGATCGTAGGTCACCTTGGCGATGTTGCGTATTCAGCACCGCTGACCGCAGAATTCTTGAAGGTCAATCAGAACTTGGTATTGGACACCAAGAATTTTGTGCCGGAGTTTAAGTCAGCGTTGGTCGCATAAATAGAGAATCTTGACGATCAATGTGATGGGCTTCTATTCCACTCCGACAATTTTCAAGCCATCCGAATGATGCAAGCAAAGTTGCAGAATGGAAT
>NZ_JAFCTU010000226.1:0-510 GCF_049896185.1 Massilia sp. TSP1-1-2 | reverse complement strand
TTGATTCTATTGGTCGGGACGGAGTGATTCGAACACTCGACCCCTTGCACCCCATCAGTAAAAGCATGGTTCCGAGCGTGTCCGTCACTGTCCAGCAAAGTCCACAACTACCTTAAAAATCAAACACTTAAAAAGAATCAACGTCCAGCTGAGTCCGGCATTATACACTGGCATCCGCAAATATTCTGTGTATACGCTGTGTATACACGTTGGATGAAAAACGGAGGTTTCGACCTACCATGGCTAAGATAACAGCTCAGCAAGTAGCCAACCTGCGGCCAAGTACTAAGATGCAACGAGTCCAGATCGATACCGGACTTCAACTGAGGATTGCCACCAGCGGCGTCAAGACTTGGGTTGTGAGATATACCATCAACGGCAAAGTTCGCGATTATCGTTTCCCCAAAGTCTACGGAGTCGTCAGTGACAATGCCCATATGTCCCTAGCGGACGCGCGCGGCGAAGCCAAACGCATCCTGTCTCTCGCACGACAGGGAATCGACTTCCAGG
>NZ_JAFCTU010000225.1:0-517 GCF_049896185.1 Massilia sp. TSP1-1-2 | reverse complement strand
TGCTGTTTGACTACTCTTATCGTTATTTTTACGAGGATGGTTTTGGCAAGGATTACAGCATCCTGAACTTGCAGAAAGAAGGGACTGATACACGGCGCTATTTGACAGCCTGTCTGTTGACCTACTTTCAGCAACTACGGCTATATGATCGCGATGCTCTTGGCTTGCGCCCGTTCAATTTGGAAAAGCCGCTCTGGGTATTCGTGGGGGGCAGCGTTGCCAAAGCAAGCGGTGGCACGAAAGAGGAGCAAGCCTCTGTTTCTGACGTGGCAAGAATTGTTGAGTATCTTGGCAGTTTTTTGGCTGACCCTGCTACCAGTAAACAGGACATCAGGCTGCTATTGACCCAGAACGGTGCCGCAAACGGAATGGTTGATGCCAACGGCAACGACATCTTTGGCAACAGTTTCCCCGTGTTGCAGGCCATGTTGGCAGGCGACCCGACTGGTGATGAAATCTACCGGCGTATTCTGCTTGAAATATTCAATGCCACTACGGGTGGCGTGTTGCGCATCAC
>NZ_JAFCTU010000224.1:0-522 GCF_049896185.1 Massilia sp. TSP1-1-2 | reverse complement strand
CTGGCGTTTCGATCGGGCACACACGGCCGTAGTGGGTCGGGTGCACGTCGCGCACTTCGAAGCCGGCGCGTTCGCGCGTCAGACCACCAGGGCCCAGAGCGGATACGCGGCGCTTGTGGGTGATTTCCGACAACGGGTTGGTCTGGTCCATAAACTGCGACAGCTGGGACGAACCGAAGAACTCGCGAATCGCAGCCGAAATCGGCTTCGAGTTGATCAGGTCGTGCGGCATCAGGTTGTCCGCTTCGGCTTGGCCGAGGCGTTCCTTGACGGCGCGCTCAACACGCACCAGGCCGGCGCGGAACTGGTTTTCGGCCAGCTCGCCCACGCAACGAACGCGACGGTTACCGAGGTGATCGATATCGTCGACTTCGCCGCGGCCATTGCGCAGTTCCACCAGAATCTTGATCACGGCCAGAACGTCATCGTTCGACAGTGTCATCATGCCGGTCAGTTCGTCACGACCGATACGACGGTTAAATTTCATGCGGCCAACGGCCGACAGGTCGTAGCGCTCAGGGC
>NZ_JAFCTU010000223.1:0-523 GCF_049896185.1 Massilia sp. TSP1-1-2 | reverse complement strand
ATCGATCAGCTTTCCTTGTAAAACCTTGTACTCGAGATTCTCGATCTGACTGGCGTGACTCACCGGAACGCCAGAGTCCGACACAGCGCGGGCGAAGCGTGAATTGGCGTCCTGAGCACCGCGTTGCCCGGTTCCCGGGCTGGCGCCAACTGAACTACTGCTCTCCCTATCGACGCCCTCTTGTGGTGGCCGTTGCGGCGTCGAATCTTGCGTCGCCACACTCGGCGGAATGAGTGCCGACTTGAGGCGCGCGTCGAGTAAGCGCATTTCGTGTTCGCGCTTCTGTAATTCCAACTGCTCGCGCTGAATCTTCAGTGGGTCTTCTGGCGCCGGCGTACTAACTGGCGGAGGGGCGGTGCTGGCGTCCGGCTCAACCGCAGGGACGCTAGCAACTGGCGTCAGTTTTGGAACCGGTTTGCGTTCGGCGATCGATAGATCGGTGGCGCCAGGGGCTTTTGCCTGGGAGTCTCCGCCATTTTTCAAAAACCACACGGAGCCGAGCGCGAGCGCAGCGCACGCCGCG
>NZ_JAFCTU010000222.1:0-532 GCF_049896185.1 Massilia sp. TSP1-1-2 | reverse complement strand
CATGGCAATGTGTACGTGATCGACCGCGGGTACATGCTCTTGCGAAAAATTGACGCGGCAGGTGTCGTAACGACATTGACTGGCTTGCAAAGCAAGCGGCAAAGTAATCCTGGAAGTACGTTCGCCCAGGTCCGCATGCCGTCAATTAATGAGATCGCTGCTGATGCAAGCGGCAACGTTTACGTCGCTGACAAAGTGATGAATCGCATTCTAAAGATCAACCCAGCAGGGCCCGTTCACAATCTGACCAATCCAGCTGGTGAAGATGTGGATATTGATGGGGCAGATTTGCGATCACGGGTTGGTGACATGACTTCTATGATTTCGGACAAAAACGGCAATCTATATTTTCTTTATGTGTTGCACGACAAAAAGAGAAAAACAATTCGGAAAATTGACACAACCGGCGTAGCGACGACCATTGCCGAGTTGGCCGATAAAGAGACAGATTTTGCCGAAGTAGCGTCTCGTGGAATGTATTTCGCATTTGATTCGATTGCAATCGATAACGAGAAAAATTTATTTCTGGACG
>NZ_JAFCTU010000221.1:0-534 GCF_049896185.1 Massilia sp. TSP1-1-2 | reverse complement strand
AATGGCTTTCGCCCCATTATTTGGAAGTATTACCAGTGGCTTTAGTTGTTGTTCGAAGAAAGGTATCTTGATTTGTTTTTCCATCAGCCGACATCCCTGCTGGATGGTCTAAATGCCTTTGTTGACAAATTCAATCAATGGCGAACAGACCAAGGCCTAACAACAAGCCTTGAAAAATTCGGTGTTTCTGAGCTGAATCGTGTCTGCTTTCAGAATGCTACCGGCAGCGGCAAGACGCTGTTAATGCATGCCAACGTGATTCAGTTTCGGCATTACGCCGAGATTTCTAAGCGAACCAATGAGTTCTCGCGCTCTGTTTTGATTACCCCGAACGAGTCGCTGACCGACCAGCACCTCCGAGAAATGCAACTAAATGGCTTGCCGTCTCAACGCTTTCGCGCTGACTTATTAGGGGCGCCTGATCTCGCACGCGTCGATGTCATTGAAATTACCAAGCTGGGCGAGGTGCGCCGTGAAAACACGGTGGCCGTTTCCGAGTTTGGCGACAACAATTTGTTGTTGGTGGATGAAGGG
>NZ_JAFCTU010000220.1:0-537 GCF_049896185.1 Massilia sp. TSP1-1-2 | reverse complement strand
CTTGGTCAGACGAGTTTTGTCCAATTTGTAAACTAATTGCAGAATTTGACGTTGAATAGTCAGATGGGTTCGGAAATTACCGGCATAGGCTGGGGAGGATCGATCCCGTAGGCCTTATTCACTGCGGCCCATGCCCGACGCTCCATATCCTTTAGTTGCTCCATAAATTCTTCATCATCTCGCGGCAAGTTAAGTTCTCCGCGTAGCGCACTCATCAGCTTTACCAAAGCTCGCTGCACTGGACGAATCCTGCTAAAGGTCTCTCTAAAGGATTCCATGCGCATCGGCGCGATAATATCCATGGCCTGACGCTGAACAAGTTCCAGAGCCTTCACATAGTCCTGCGCCGACACCACTAGGTCTGCCAACATCTCCTGCTCTTCGTGCCCCGCGTTCCTTGCCTTGGCGTCGGTGAGCTTAGAAACAAGGCGGCGAGCCTCTCCCTCTGCGAAAACGACCTCGTCTCGTCGCCGACGAATAGGTTCCATTGCCTCTCGAACCGGGTATGAGATAGCCATCTCATGGAGAAAAACCTCC
>NZ_JAFCTU010000219.1:0-541 GCF_049896185.1 Massilia sp. TSP1-1-2 | reverse complement strand
GCAGGAAACCCTGGCCCGCCAGGCGCCCGGCGATGATCAGCCGCCGCTGATCGTGCTGCTCACGCCGGGGCGTTTCAACGAAAGTTATTTCGAACACCTCTACCTCGCGCGCCAGCTCGGCTACCCGCTGGTGGAAGGCGGCGACCTGACCGTGCGCGACAGCACCGTATTTCTGAAAACCCTCAGCGGCCTGCGGCGGGTGAACGCGATCATGCGCCGCCTGGACGACGACTTCTGCGACCCGCTGGAACTGCGTACCGACTCGGCCCTCGGCGTGCCCGGCCTGCTCGACGCCGTGCGCCAGGGCAATGTGCTGGTGGCCAACGCCTTGGGCAGCGGCGTGTTGGAATCTCCAGGTTTGCTTGGCTTTCTGCCGAAAATAAACGAATTCCTGTTTGGCGAAGAACTGATCCTGCCGTCCATCGCCACCTGGTGGTGCGGTGAAGCGCCGGTGCTCGCCGAGGCGCTGGAGAAACTGCCGGAGCTGCTGATCAAGCCGGCGTTCCCGTCGCAAAGTTTCGCGCCGGTATTTGGCCGCGAC
>NZ_JAFCTU010000218.1:0-541 GCF_049896185.1 Massilia sp. TSP1-1-2 | reverse complement strand
TTTTTTCGCACTCAAGATAAGGGTCGTTTTAATCCTTGCCCCGCAGGCCCAGTCACAGCAGGCCAATGCCTGAGCGTTTGTACACCGTAGAGATCGTTGAGCGGTCGCCGATCGGCCCGCCATGTTCAGCGTGGAACAGGAATCCTTCGCTCTTGTTCCGCAGCGTACTGGCGGTGATCTTCTGCCTCTCGCCGTCGATGTAATCACGAATCGCCTTGGCTGTCGTGGGCTAGATGGATATTGTGGCCTCGGAGTTGTAGTTCTGACGACTACGCGTGCCTTTTTGCGTAGGCGTGGCAGTGGATAGTTGCTTAGAGCGCCTGGCAGTGTTGTCCCTAATCGCGACGTGGCCGCGCTCTTTGCCATCAGGCCAATTGAAGTCTGCGAGTGCGATATTTCCTATGGCGCCGGCTCTGATTCCTTCAGCTGCGAGGTGGATCATAGCGCGGTCCCGCATGGGGTTGCTACCCAATCCACCCAAGTTAGCGATGGGCGTGCATTTCAGTAAATTATTATCAATGTTTTCACAATAACACTTGAC
>NZ_JAFCTU010000217.1:0-543 GCF_049896185.1 Massilia sp. TSP1-1-2 | reverse complement strand
TGGGCAAGATCAATCTGGGTGCCTTGCGCCAAATTGTTGAGATGTTTTCCAACCACAGTAACTTTTGGAATTTTATCAGCAGACGCCAGGCCGGACAGGAAAACGGAAAAGAAGAATAATGATAAATGGTGTGATACGCGTTTTGACATGGTTCGCTTTGTTTTAGTTATCGGTATTGTAGCGAATGGCAACAAGCATATATAATTTGCCAGCTAATTCGGTCGTGCATAATAGACGTTAAATTGTAATTACGTCAATCGCATAGTTCTTATGAGCCAATCGCAAAATGATTTTTCTGAACTGGCCGACATTACCGAAGCGCGATTTCCCACCGCGTTTTCGTGGTGTCGGATGATTTCTGGGCGGTTAGGGCGGCGGAATCATGGTCAGTCTCATTTAGAAGACGTGGGGAGGCCGCACCGGAAACATTCGGTGCGAAATTGGTGGTTGAGTTAGGCGGATTGGTCGGGACATCGTCGAAGTCGCATCAATTGGTCAGCGCCGAGAGCGAGCAGGCCAAACATCAAAATGGCTCATGACTTC
>NZ_JAFCTU010000216.1:0-549 GCF_049896185.1 Massilia sp. TSP1-1-2 | reverse complement strand
CCGGCGCCACGACGGCGCGTGCCTGGTTGGTGACCCAACTTGATGTCGACGGCGCTGTCGCCAGCCGCAGCGATATCGACCGCGTGCAAAACAGCGCCATGGCGCTGCTGGCTATGCAGAGCGCGACCGACAGCGGCAGCACCAATGCCGTCAAGACGCTCAGTTCGTGGCTGCTGCGCCAGCAGGGCGCCGATGGTGGCTGGCAAAGTAACACTTACCTTTCCGCATTGGCCCTGGCGGCCGTATCGCCAGTCACCGCCGACGCGGCCGTGCGTGCCGCCGGCCGCAATTTCCTGCTGGCACGCCAGTCGCTCGACGGCAGCTGGAACAGCGACCCGTATCTGAGCGCACTGGTATTGCGCGCACTGTCTGACCAGCAATCGCTGCCGCCGAGCGCTGGCGGCTTAGTGCAGGGTCGCGTTGTCGATCAGGGCAGCGGCCAGCCCCTGGGCGCCGTGACAATCACCTTGTCCGGACCCGAAAGCCGCAGTGTTGCCACGGATGCGCAGGGGACATTCTCCGCCACCAAGCTGACTGCCGGCCGCCTTT
>NZ_JAFCTU010000215.1:0-551 GCF_049896185.1 Massilia sp. TSP1-1-2 | reverse complement strand
GCCTGGCCGGCCTGGGGCTGATCCAGGCGCCGCGCATGGCAGCTGACGCTGTCGGCCAGCGCCGGCGCCGACCTGGGCAATGACATTGCCCGCAACCTGCGCGCGCTGGTCGCCAAAACGCCGGTGAGCGTTGGTGGCTGGACCGGGCAGGGCATCGCCACCGAAGACCCGGCCAGCGGCGCCGGCAGCTACCGCCTGAGCGGGGACGCCGGCAGCGCCACGGCAGCACTGTATCCGGTGGCCGGCATGGGCTGGCTGGCGATGGCCGCGCCCAAGCTGTCGGCAGGCATCCTGGCGCCGGTCGCCCAGGCCGGCCAAGCCATTGACGCCACCTTGGCAGCCATGCTCGACGAGATGGCCAATACCACCCGCTGGCGTTTCTTCCCGGGCCAGGCCGAAACACTCAATGGCCTGTTCCTGGCGCGCCTGGCGCAAGCGCAAAATGGTCAGCCATGCGACAGCGTCGCGCTGATCATGGCCGCCGACTTGAGCGCCGCCGCCGGGTTTGACCAAGGTAGCGTCACAGGTGCGCCGGTCATTACCAGCGCGCC
>NZ_JAFCTU010000214.1:0-551 GCF_049896185.1 Massilia sp. TSP1-1-2 | reverse complement strand
GTAGTCAGATGTTTGTAGATTTTTGCCATGGCGGCACCTTACAGCAGAAGGTGTTGCACTTGGTCTTTGAGAACGCCCTGTCTACTCACAACTGCCAGCCGCAAACACGGCTGGTATTATCTGATTCTGAATAGATCGCTGAAACGACTATAACCCAGCGTATCCAAGAACGTTCGTCATGAAACCCTTAGTTGCAATGAAACCAATGAACCCGCCGATGCACTGCGGCCCCACCATCCAAAAAATCTTCTTCTTAAACGAGTCAACCGCGCCAGAAGTGAAGTAGGCATCAGGGATGACGAATCTGCGAAACGTATCTCCGATGGCTACGCCGATTGTCGTGAACACGGTACCGGACGACAGAAACGCTAGGTTGCCAAAGAATCCAAAATTTGCTTTCGATGAGAACACTAACAAAAGCGTGAAGCAAAAGTAGATTCCGAAGCAAATTAACGCATGTTTTACAAGTCTATCGTAAGCGCGATATTTACCCCACCGCTGACGACCGTTGGCTGCAGCGATCATGATTCAGCGACGCGAAGTTGAACGGT
>NZ_JAFCTU010000213.1:0-553 GCF_049896185.1 Massilia sp. TSP1-1-2 | reverse complement strand
AGTAGGCCACACGACCTTCTTGGTTTCGCGAACGGATTCTTTGGCGAAGTTCAAGAAATCACGGCCAGTAGCGGAGCTCCACAAAAGCAGGACGGCAAAAACCAAACCAGCTACCAATGCGCCTGCGCACATGTAAGCTGGTTTATTCATGCCCTTCAGGTAGAAGAACCCGACGACGCCTGCGATCGCGGCAACGACTGCCAGTGCGATTTTGATCTTGTCGTTCGACGTGCTAACGGTTTGCACGGATTGATTAGACATACTTTTTTACTTTCGGTGCCCTGCACCAGAACGGTGGCAGGGACGGAGGGCATCGAACCCCCAACCTTCGGTTTTGGAGACCGACGCTCTGCCAATTGAGCTACGTCCCTACGTAAAACTTCAGCGGAATCGACTATTCTAGCACCAGACGCGCGTCCGGGCAAGATGCGATTTCAAAGGGGAAGCACCCTTGCGGTGGCCTCCCCTGTTACTGCTAATACTTACTTGCCGGCTTCCGACAGGATCTTGGCAACAACGCCAGCACCTACCGTACGGCCACCTTCGCGGATTG
>NZ_JAFCTU010000212.1:0-562 GCF_049896185.1 Massilia sp. TSP1-1-2 | reverse complement strand
TTGAATGGACTAAGGAAAACGGCCGCGCTTACGACAAGTGCACGTCGGGCGGCTCCTTCTTGAGCATTGATCCGGTGGTGACGGATGGAAATACCGGATCAAGTTTCAATCGGTACGCCTACGCCAATAACAGTCCATACAAATACGTCGATCCTGATGGGCGAAACCCTGCCGCCTTGCCTGCCTTTGGTGGAGGCATGTTGGTTTGTGGCCCAGTATGCGGTTTTGCTGCGGCATCGGTCGTGGTCATCGCCGGACTTTACGCTGTCGACAAGATTTCGAACTCGATGCAGTCAAGTGGCAGCGGGCCGTCGACGCCTAGGCCTACGGTTACGCCGACTGCACCGACAACGGCGCCGGGCATTGTTGGTAATTCCGGCACTTTGCCGAAGCTTCCCACAGGAATTGGTAGCGTGCCAGCGGCGGACAGAGATCCGAAGCGTCTTTTTAGCCCAGGGGAGCGTGAGGCAAAACGAGCAGAGCAAGATCATAAATGCGGAAACGGTTGCGGTGCGGACATCGATAAGTCAAACTCAAGTGGCCATCATTCCGAGACACGTCA
>NZ_JAFCTU010000211.1:0-564 GCF_049896185.1 Massilia sp. TSP1-1-2 | reverse complement strand
AGCGGGGCGATTTCGATCACCTGACGCTCAATCAGCTTGGCCACGTATTCAAAGCCAAGCATCTCGTAAAGCGCGTCGTAGAGCGGACGCAGGTACGGGTCGATCTTCTGGGCGAGGTCGCCGGGCAGGAAGCCGAGCTTTTCGCCCGCTTCAACCGCCGGGCGCACCAGCAGGATACGCCGCACTTGCTCGCGCTCAAGGGCATCCACTGCGCAGGCCACGGCCAGGTAGGTCTTGCCGGTACCGGCGGGGCCGATGCCGAAATTGATATCGTTACCCAGGATTGCCTTGACGTACTTCTGCTGATTCAAGCCCTTTGGGCGAATCATGCCTTTTTTGGTACGCAGGGCCACGCTGGCTTCGGCGACAGGGTTGTTGGCCAAGTCTTCCACAGCCGACTCCTGCAAATACAGGTGCACGGTTTCTGGCGACAGCTCGCTACCCTTGGTTTCGCGGTAGAGGCGGCGCAGCAGGTTTTCTGCCGATTTAGTGTCTTGGGCTTCACCGATGAGCTCGAACTGATTGCCGCGGTTGCGGATCTCCATGCCCAGGCGTTGTTCGATC
>NZ_JAFCTU010000210.1:0-567 GCF_049896185.1 Massilia sp. TSP1-1-2 | reverse complement strand
CTGGTCCGGATGGCCGTCGAGGTGCATGCGCGAGACAAACGTTTCGTAGCCGCCCACGATCACCATGATTAGCAGGTTTGAAATCATGACCACGTCGATCAGGCCCAGTACCACCAGCATGATGGTCGCTTCATTGAGCTTGGTAGGCCGCACGGCGCCCGGCACCGTGACGGCATCGAAAATGTGCTGCAATGCCGCTGCATTGCCCATCGCTGCGCCGATCAAATCCTTGAGTTCTACCCAGAAATGAAATACGTACACGCATTGCGCCAGGATCAGGCCCAAGTAGAGCGGCAACTGCAGCCAGCGGCTCATGAAGATCAGGTTGTTGAGCGGAGTAAGCTTGGGAGGGGTGGTCGGCAAAAGAGGGTCAGACATGAATGAATAGCTCCGGCAGTCAGGCAAAATTGTGATGCGTCATTTTAACCGAGCTTTGTTGCACTGCGGCTGAGCCAGCAAAGTTGACCAATCTTTGATCTGGATCAAGCCACAAACTGGAAAGTGAAACATTGGTAAAATCGTCAAGCTCTATACTTCTGCCCGCACAGGAGTGATGCTGTACCATCG
>NZ_JAFCTU010000209.1:0-568 GCF_049896185.1 Massilia sp. TSP1-1-2 | reverse complement strand
GGAAATTTCTCCGCGAGCATTCCTTCAAGGCCGTCCAGTGTCATGTTGGCCGCCACCGGCGAAATGATTCCCCCTTGCGGGGTGCCGGCATCGGTGGGGAAGAGTTCGTTTTGATACACATATCCCGCTTTGAGCCACTTCCTGAGGGTTGCCTTGTCCGTTGGGATATTGGCGAGCATCCAGTCGTGGGAAATTTTGTCGAAACAGCTTTGGATGTCGGCCTCAAGCACCCATTCCGCGCTAGCCTTTTTCGCCAGAGAGTTGAAACATTGCTCTCCTGCGTCAGCGGTCGAGCGCTCCGGCCTTAACCCATAAGAATTCAGGTCGGCGGTGGTTTCCGCGATAGGTTCGAGCGCCAACAAGTGTAGAGCTTGCATGGCGCGGCACTTCATCACGGGTATGCCGAGCGGCCTCGTCTTTTCGCTGTTTTTCTTCGGAATCAAGACTCTCCGAAGCGGAAGAGTCGAGTATCCCCGCCTCTTCAACGACGCAATAGCGTTAGTCTTTGCCACCGGTGTTTTCCATGTGACCTTGTCGACACCGGCGGTATTCTTGCCTTTGTTTTCAG
>NZ_JAFCTU010000208.1:0-574 GCF_049896185.1 Massilia sp. TSP1-1-2 | reverse complement strand
TGCCGTCCACCTCATAACGGCGCGCCTCGCGCGGCCACTCCGGTGTCGTGCACGAGGCTGGCGAGAGCAGCAAACCTGCCGGAAAGGCATTTGCCAGCACCCGGTTCTGCGCGCGTGGCGCCCGTGAGCTGGCCGTCCATACCGCAAGCGCGGCCAGGGCTGCCAAGAGGGCGATTTTTCTCTTGTTCATGCCCGCGCCCGCGTGCTAATTCTTGAAAACGTCTGCGCCTTTTGGCACCACAAACTTGAACTGTTCGGCGCCCAGACTGGGGTTCTTTTCGAACTTGGTGAATGACAGCAATGACGTCTGGCCAAAGGAGTCGCGCAACTCCATCGCGGCGGGCGTGCCGTCTTTTAAGCCAATGCTGATCTGCTGGAACTGGCTATCCTTGGCCTTGGGCGTGGCATTGAGCCACTCGAGGCCGTCGCGCGCGCCCGCTTCGCTCAGCGTAAAGTTCTTTTCAAGATCGTTACTGCCAAACAGGATGGCCGCCGGCGACGATCCTAGCGCGTCGCCAAGTTTCTTGACCGTCACCTGATTCAAGTCCTTGTCATAGATAAACAGGTCGGTGCC
>NZ_JAFCTU010000207.1:0-577 GCF_049896185.1 Massilia sp. TSP1-1-2 | reverse complement strand
GGTAGTCAATATTGGTGTAACCATTGCTGCTCAAGACACCGATGGCATTTTTATGTACACCTTCCAGCAACAGAAAGCGGATTTTTGATTTATCTAAAGACAATTGGCTCATTACAATTCCTGGAATTTAAAAGGGTAAAACGCAGCGTCGGCGTCTCAAGTCGGTACAAGCCTGGCGTTGATCAAAGCCTCGTCGAGCGCGACGAAGGTGGTATTGTGCAGCTCGGTGAGCGGACCCCAGCCTGGAATGATGTCGCCATTGCGCTCGTAACCGATGGCCTTGAATTTCCACAGCCCTTCAATCAACTTAAGGTTGCCCACATGCAGACCCTGGTCAGCGAGGACGCGATAAACGCTGTCATTGAGCCTGCTGAGCGTCAGGGTCATTGCGGTTTATTGCGCATGTGGTCGGCAACTTTGGCAAAGGCGTTTGACAACTCGCGGCGCAGATCGGCGTCCTCCACCTCATCGCGCAGTGCACTATTCATGCATAGCATCCATTGGTCGCGCTCGCAGTCGCTGATGGAAAAAGGCAGGTGACGCTGGCGCAGCATCGGGTGACCGTATTGCTGCACAT
>NZ_JAFCTU010000206.1:0-580 GCF_049896185.1 Massilia sp. TSP1-1-2 | reverse complement strand
GCGCAGTGGCACGGCAATCAGGCGCACCAGGTCCGGCCAGTCGGCACCGCCGTCCTGCGTGACCGTGAGCCAGCGGTCAACGTAAAACACATTGCTGACATGCTCGATGTCGAACAGCGCGCAGGCGAGCACATCGTCCTTGGCTTGCTCGGCGTTCTCGTACGAGTGCGTAATGCCCCAGGTCAGCGGCTCATGGAAAGTGAACTTCACCGCATTCGGATTGGGGGTGTCTTCGATTTCGGCAATTTTTGGCATTGTAATTTCCTAACTATCGGATCAGGATCAGGCATCACCGATCGACGTGTGCATCGGATCATGTTCGGCCTCGGTCGACGTGTTCTCAATGGCATTGAGCGCGGCATGCAGTGTGTGCCACGGGAGGATCGCGCATTTGACGCGCACCGGCAGGTCGCGGATGCCGGAAAATACCCGCAGCCGCCCGATGTGGTGAGCGTCGGCAAGCTCGAGCTTGCCGGTCGCCATATCGAGAAACTCATTGATCAGTACTTCGGCCTCGGTGCGCGTCTTGCCTTTGACGGCCATCGTCATCATCGAAGCCGACGACTTGCAGATGGCGCAC
>NZ_JAFCTU010000205.1:0-584 GCF_049896185.1 Massilia sp. TSP1-1-2 | reverse complement strand
TCGAGGATGGCGCGAATCTCGGCATCAACCTTTTGCTGAGTCGCTTCCGAAATCGTCTTGGTAGCACCGCCGAAAAAGCCTTCGTTCTCGCTATCTTCGTAGACCATCACGCCCATGCTGTCGCTCATGCCGAAACGGGTAACCATCGAGCGTGCCAGCTTGGTAGCGCGCGAAAAGTCGTTCGATGCGCCGGTCGACATCTGGCCGACAAAGATTTCTTCAGCAATACGACCACCGAACAAAATCGAGATGTCTTCCAGCATCTTGTCCTTGTACCAAGACAGCGTGTCGTGCTCCGGCAACTGCCACGTCAGGCCGAGGGCTGAGCCGCGCGGCATGATCGTGACCTTGTGCACCGGGTCAGCCTTTGGCAGCAGCTTGGCAATAACGGCGTGGCCGGACTCGTGGTAAGCCGTGTTCTTGCGTTCTTCTTCACGCATGACCATCGATTTACGCTCAGGCCCCATGTAGATCTTGTCCTTGGCATCCTCGAAGTCATTCATTTCCACCAAACGCTTGCTGCGGCGGGCGGCAAACAACGCTGCCTCGTTGACCAGATTGGCCAGGTCGGCACCCGAAAAGCC
>NZ_JAFCTU010000204.1:0-585 GCF_049896185.1 Massilia sp. TSP1-1-2 | reverse complement strand
CTCAATACCTTCTTGGGCCTGCCGCCCAAGCTGCTGTTCGGCCTGGCGCTGATGATCAATCCCCTCGGCCTGCTGATCGGCTCGGCGCTGATGGGCCCCCTGTCCGACCGCTACGGACGCCGTCCGGTGCTGCTGGTGACGGCGCTTGGCGCTGCGCTCGGCCACATCATCACGGCGCTGGCCCTGGTCATCGAATCGTATCCCTTGTTTATCGCCGCGCGCCTGTTTACTGGTCTGCTGGAAGGCAACGGCGCCGTTGCGCGCGCCTTGCTGGCCGACCGCCTGGAAGGCGCGTTGCGGGTGCGCGCCATGTCCTGGCTGAACGGCGCCTTTTATCTCGGCTGGCTGGCCGGGCCCCTGCTGGCCGGGGCCACGGTGGTGTTGGGACTGACCGTGCCGTTCTGGATCGCCGCCGTCGCCCTGGTCGGCGCCGCGCTGCTGGTGGCCGTGGCGCTGCCGCGCGAGGCGCCGTCGCTCGCCACCACGTCTTGGTGGCAGGTGGCGCGCAATGGGCACGCGCTCAACCTGCTGCGCCACACCGAACTGCGCATGCTGTTCATCGTGCAGCTTGCCTTTACCTGCGGC
>NZ_JAFCTU010000203.1:0-587 GCF_049896185.1 Massilia sp. TSP1-1-2 | reverse complement strand
TTGCAGGCCATCGTCAACCGGCACGAAGCACTGCGCACCCATTTCGAGACCCGGCAAGAAGTTCTGGTGCAGATGGTGGCGCCGCACCTGCAGCTGGCGCTGCGCGCGCGCCAAGTGGAAGGGAGCGACGACGCGTCCAGGTGGACCCACGCCCACGCGCTGATGCGCCAGGAAGCCTTGTCGCCCTTTGACCTGGGCGCCGGACCGCTGCTGCGCGTGCAGCTGCTCGGGCTTGACGCCGGCACCCATGTGCTGGTGCTGTCGATGCACCACATTGTCTCGGACCTGTGGTCAATGGGCGTGTTCGTGCGCGAACTGACGGCCCTGTACGAGCAAGCCTTCACGGGCCTGGCGGCGGCGCTGCCGGCGCCGGTGCTGCAATACCGCGATTTCGCGCGCTGGCAGCATGGCTATCTGCAAGGCGACGTGCTGCGCAAGCAGCTGGACTACTGGACCGACCTGCTGGGCGGCGAGCTGCCGGTGCTGGAGCTGCCGCTGGACCGGCCGCGCCCGGCCGTGCAGAGCATGCGCGGAGCAACGCTGCGCTTTACGGTGGACGAAGAAGTGCGCCTGGGCCTGGCCAAGCT
>NZ_JAFCTU010000202.1:0-589 GCF_049896185.1 Massilia sp. TSP1-1-2 | reverse complement strand
GCGAGGACGGCAGGGCGCCGCCATGCACCCGTTGCAACAGCCCTTCGGCCGCGAGCTCGCGCAGGTCACGCCGAATCGTGTCTTCCGACACCGCAAAGCGTTCGCTCAGCGCTTTTGCGATCAGGTGGCCGTCGTGGGCCAGCGTGTCCAATATTTCACGCTTGCGTTGAGATGTCAGCATGGTTTGTCACCGTAAATGACAGCAGAAGTCGTCAATGCCATTGGCGCGAGCTTTCATGAAAATATTTGAAGTTGCACGAAAATGCATGATAACATAAATTAAGTTAACTCAAGGAGAACCCATGATCCCTACGGCCGAACGGATTCGCGTCGTCAATGAACAGGTCTTGTCCAGCGACTGGTATCTGTTGAAGAAGACCACCTTTGACTATCTACGCAGCGACAACGTCTGGCAGCGGCTGAGCCGCGAGACGTACGACCGGGGAAATGGCGCCGCGCTGTTGCTGTATAACCGCGCCCAGGGCACGGTGGTGCTGACCCGGCAATTTCGTCTGCCTGTGTTTGTCAACGGCCATGATGGCATGCTGATCGAGGCACCCGCAGGCCTGCTCGACGCCAGCTCCCCCGA
>NZ_JAFCTU010000201.1:0-599 GCF_049896185.1 Massilia sp. TSP1-1-2 | reverse complement strand
GAATCCGCCATGAGGTCGTTGATCGCCAGCTGGCGCACGCTCCCAAGGATAAATTGGAGAGCGCATACGATAGAGCTCGCTACCTTGACGAGCGCAAGGCGATGATGCAAAAGTGGGCGGACTACATCGATTTCATCCAAATAGACTAGCTGTAACGGCTAGCGTTTGAAAGTGGCCGTGCTCGCATTCGACGACGATTTCGGCTCAAATTAACTGCAACTGAGCTTGCAATCGTCGGCGCCGGCTCGCGTTCAATTGGCTGCGGCGTACGCTAATTGCATATGACGTTCACAGGTGCGCGGCCCGCGCCGTTGATCAGGTGTATGCCGGAACCCCAGAATATTCCGTCACCTCAACTTGGGGACCGCAAGGATCTACGCAAATGATTAACAGGCGAAAACAGCTCTAGAATCAAAGCATTGTCGCGTCACCGAACGACAGGTTACGCCCCATTGCCGACCTTCGCCGAGCACTTCGGTTCCTGCTACGATGAAATAACCCGACTGCAGAACAAAATCTGCGAGTGAGTGAAGTTGTAAATCATCGGTCGTGGAACCGGCGCTATCTGAACTCATGTTTAGACCACGTACACTGTTGCC
>NZ_JAFCTU010000200.1:0-599 GCF_049896185.1 Massilia sp. TSP1-1-2 | reverse complement strand
CCTCGCTCACGCCGCGCGACGGCGCCGACCCGATCGTCGGCGAGCCGCTGGGCGAACTGGTACGCCAGTTCAACCTGGCCAACGCCATCATGATGCGCTTGACGCGCGTGATCGACCGCGCCGCGCTGACCGCCATCATGACCGGCGTTGAGCTGGACCTGACCACCATTGACGCTGCCGAAGTATCGGCCAGGGCGCTGGAGGCGACCATCGCCGACAAGGCCGTCAAAGTCGTGGTGCGTTCCGATGAATTGAGCGAGAAGCACGCGCTGCGCATCGAGCGCATGCATCACGGGAACGTGAAAATCAGCTCGATCGATGCGGACTTCGTGCAGGGCGCCGACTACGCGACCCTGGCCGCCGCTGCCGCCACTTTCAAGGGCTTGATCGGTGAAGGCGCATTCATTCGCCGCGGCGAAGGCGAGCGCGTCAAGGAATCGGCCGTGGTCGACTTCCACCACGCCATGCAGTGGCTGCGCGACGAAGCCGAGCGCACCGTCAGCAAGCAGCGCTACAAAGGGCTGGGCGAGATGAATCCGGAGCAGCTGTGGGAAACCACGATGGATCCGACCGTACGCCGTTTGCTGAAGGTGCAGATT
>NZ_JAFCTU010000199.1:0-600 GCF_049896185.1 Massilia sp. TSP1-1-2 | reverse complement strand
GGAAGTAGCGACCGCTGCCGCCGGTGATCTGGAACGTGGCGCCGCTAAAGACATACTTGGCGCCGTCGCCCGTGGGCACGAACTGGCCGCTGTAGTCCGCGTAGAGTTGCTCGCCGGTGGTGCCAACGATGATCATCTTGCCGCGGCTAAAATTGAACAGCGGACCGGATGGCGTGATGCAATCGGTTGAAATCACCACTGATCGGCCGAGCAATGCGCTGTCGGCGTGGCCGGTAATGGTGCCGCCAAACTGCGACGGACAGCGCAACATCGGGCCCACGCGTTCCTGGATCACGGCCGACACGGTCAATGGCTTGGTGACCGAAGCGGCCGAGGCGGCAGCGGCGGCCAGCACCAGGGTGGTGCCGATTACTAACTGGATAGCGGACTTCATCATTGTGAGCCTTTGCTGGAAAGTGTGAAATAAGTGACTAGAAATCTATATTATCATGGGGGCAATTGAATGCACCTCGGGTACTGTGGCGTGCCGGCAACCGAACGCGAAGTATTTTCTGTCAGCTTTCCTTACAGTTTTGTTCCTGCGCCCTCGAATTGTTCGCCCCAAATGATTGATTTCACTGTCTATCTCAAGCTGGGCAC
>NZ_JAFCTU010000198.1:0-602 GCF_049896185.1 Massilia sp. TSP1-1-2 | reverse complement strand
GCATCCGGTGTACAGCCCCATGGCGCTGCGCCAGGCACCGCATATCGGCCCCTATCAGAATCAAGACGTGCTGCAGCTGCAAAGCAAAGCCGGCAGCCCCTACGTGTTTTACCTGAACCTCGCGGCCGTGATGAGCGGCTCCACGCCACTAAATGGCGTGACCCGCGAAAACATGTACCGCGCCTGGCAATCGATCGCCGACCAGTATTCGATGTTCAATCTGAACGTGACGACCAACGTGGCCGTCTACAACGCGGCGCGCGCGGCCAATCCCCTGCGGACCGGCATCATCAACTTCATCAATCAAGACGGCCGTTCGTTCGCTCCCCTCCATTCCTTCGGCACCACGGCCGCAGGCACGCTGTACCGCAATCCGGGGTCCGGCTTTGACTATGGATACGGCATCGGTATGACCGGCGCGCACGAAATTGGTCACCAGATGGGCATGAACCACGATGGCGGCGGCAGCGGCGGCGAATACTTCGAAGGCATCGCCGCCTACCAGTGGGGTCCGATCATGGGCAACTACTGGATGGGCGCGAACTGGGCCAATCAGCTGTGGACCTGGAGCCGGGGCGAATACACGACGGCAACCAACAAAG
>NZ_JAFCTU010000197.1:0-603 GCF_049896185.1 Massilia sp. TSP1-1-2 | reverse complement strand
CATCCGCTCCCTGTGCGGCCTGTTAGCCCAAGAATTAGCAGTCGTTTCCGATGATTGAAGAGTTGCTTTAAACCAGATGCTACTTTTAAGTCGCCCATAACCCACCCCGGTTTTCAGTGAAACTCATTTTAGTCTAGTTCTTGACGGAAATGCAATTTACTGAAGGTGATAAGGTTACACGGGAAAACTTCTCTATTCCTAGTTGGTTATCTCGGAATACAAGAGATTCTGTCTAGTCGCTACGCGAAACGGGTAAGGACACGCGATGGGGTTGGGAATCACTCCAGGTCGCGCCACCGCTCGGAGGCAGTGCTGACACAGATGGACAAATTGACGGTCCTTTCGGGTATGTCAGCAGGCGGGACGGGGCGGCGCGGCACCGGGGCCAAGCCAAGCGCGAGGCGACAAAGGTCGGGTCTCAGACATGGCATGGGGTCAGGACATGGTACTGGGTCAGCGACATGGGGTCAGGATCAGCGGCACGGGGTCAGTGCGAAAATTGGACACGTGCTCATCAGGAACGGAACTGGCTGCCGTCAAAAAACGCACGACGCTTGTTGACTCCGTCGTTTCTTGTGCATCATTAGTGAGTCCCCGAAATGC
>NZ_JAFCTU010000196.1:0-604 GCF_049896185.1 Massilia sp. TSP1-1-2 | reverse complement strand
TCGCCTTCCGTGACCTCGAAGATGATGCGTTCGATCGGAAAGCCATATTCAAGGGCGGCGGCCAAGGTACTACGGATGCAAGCTTCGGGACGGTACACCGCATTCGGCAGAAAATTGATCGACAGCAGTTCCTGCATGCCAAGTTCGGCCGCGCCCCGGATCGCCTTGACCCGGCACGCCTGGTCAAACTGGTAACGATTACTGTCGTCAACCTGGGACAAAACGCTGAAGGCGGACTCGCCCTGCGGCCCGCGTACCAGCGCCTCGTGGGCGTAGATGGTGTGGCTGTCGAGGTCGACAATGGGCTGATAGGCGTAGGCGAAGTCAAAGCCAAGCTCGCCGTCGGTGCGGCAGGCCTTGCATCCAGGCGTTGATGCGTCTTCATTGCCGGAATGAATGGGAATCATGAACAGCCTGTCACAGAAACTGAAAGAATAACTATAACTGATCGCCGCGTTCGGCGGTACGCCGGCAGAGTGAACAGGAACGCCGCTAGTCTTCGGCGCGGCTGCGCTGGTAGCGCGGCAGGCCACCCGCTCCACGTGCATACCGCCGTCGAGTTCGGTGAGAATGGCGGTGAACTCATCCCCTCCCAGCCTGGCCA
>NZ_JAFCTU010000195.1:0-606 GCF_049896185.1 Massilia sp. TSP1-1-2 | reverse complement strand
TGTTGTTACGTCCTTTGAAATCCTAGGCTCGCCGGGGCGCTAAATCCCGGGCTCTTCGAGGGCGTTCAGTAAGCTTTCACCCATGGCAGCGTGGGACGTCATGCAAAAAAGATAGGCCAGTACTCCTCTGATATCGTGTGAAGTTCTCACGCAACACACATACCATCGGGACCGGCCTATGCATCGAATTCTATCTGCAAATCCTTCGTTACCCCAACATATCGAGCAAATTGCGCACGCGCCGGAAGTCTACCGGCCGCTCGCTTGCCCGCATTGCGGGATAGCCGGTCTTTGGCTGCATGGTTTTTACGAGCGCAAACCAGACCGCGATGGCCCTGCCGCCGTGTCGCTCAATCCGGTGCTGGTGGCCCGCTTCTGCTGCGGCGCATGCGGGCGCACCTGTTCGCGTTTGCCGCTGTGCATCGCGCCGCGTCGCTGGCACCCATGGGCCAAACAGCAGCGGGTTCTGCTGGACCTGCTGGCCGGCGCCTCGCTACGCGGTGCGGCCCTGTGTGCGGGTGTTGCCCGCCACACCGCGCGTCGCTGGCGCGACTGGCTGCATGCCGGCACCGCGACGTTCGCGTTCGTGCTGCGCAGCCGATTCCC
>NZ_JAFCTU010000194.1:0-607 GCF_049896185.1 Massilia sp. TSP1-1-2 | reverse complement strand
TGGCTGAGTCCTGCGTTCTCTTGTGAAGGAAATGCCGTTCCGTTGAAAGCGGGGCGGCTTTTTTGGTATTTGAGCATAGCGCGCCTGTTAGTCCGGCCTTAACCCAAAGGGTCCTTGCCGGGCCCGAGCAGGGCACCTACAATAATCCGTTCGATAACGAAGGCTCAAGGTGCGCAAATTTCTTCTGTGCTTGCTTCTATTGTCAGCGTCGTTAAACGCCTTCGCCAGCTGTTACGTGCAGCTAAAGCAGACGCTGCCCGACGGTGGTGTCATTGTGTTCGGCGAATACCACGGAACGGTCGAGGCGCCTCGATTTTTCCTCGACTGCATCCGGGAATTTGTTGCAAAGAAGGAAAAAATCAGCGTATTCGTGGAGCTGCCGGTAACTGAAAATTCGTTGCTCTCCAATTATGGAGCGGGCAAGATCGACGAACGCGCACTGGTTCAAAGTTCCCAATGGAAGATCGAGGACGGTCGTACCAGCGTGGCAATGCTAGCGCTGCTGCGCGGGCTGCGGACCGATCTGGCCGGCGGGCGCGTGACGAGCGTGGCGGGCATTGATCAGGCCAAAGGCGGCGACTACACGGTGCGTGATCGCGATATGGCG
>NZ_JAFCTU010000193.1:0-610 GCF_049896185.1 Massilia sp. TSP1-1-2 | reverse complement strand
GGACCGGCTTTCAGGCGCGCCGCTTCGACGTTTTGGGCGGCAAGCGTATCAGCAAGCCGACACCGGCACCAAGATGGTCCACATCGGCAAAAATACGCGCAGTACGATTGTCAGCAAAGGCATTTCCGCCGGTAAATCGAACAACAGCTACCGCGGGCTGGTCAAAATTGCGGCCAGCGCCGCCGGTGCGCGCAATTATTCCCAGTGCGATTCGATGCTGATCGGCGACGAGTGCGGCGCCAACACCTTCCCGTATATCCAGGTACGCAACAACAGTGCCCAGGTCGAGCACGAGGCATCGACCTCGAAGATCGGCGAGGACCAGATGTTCTACTTTGCCCAGCGCGGGGTCGATGCGGAGGCAGCAGTATCGATGATCATCAATGGCTTCTGCAAAGACGTATTTCAACAATTACCACTGGAGTTTGCGGTCGAGGCGACCAATCTCCTCAGTTTCAAACTGGAAGGAAGTGTCGGATGATTTACCAGGACAGCAAGATTTTGCTCGAAGTGCACGGACTATGCGCAACCGTGAATGGCATCGAAATTCTGAAGGATCTTGACTTCACGGTGAGGAGCGGCGAAGTACACGCCATCATGGGCCAAAACG
>NZ_JAFCTU010000192.1:0-612 GCF_049896185.1 Massilia sp. TSP1-1-2 | reverse complement strand
GCAACCGGTGGAATCGTCATCGCCCGGGCAAAGGGCGATACAATGTTGGCAAACGAAAATGGTGCGCGTCCCATGCGCCTCGCAGCGGCCCAGGTAACGGCCGGTGGTGAGCCGGGTACCGTTGCCAAGTTGCCGGAGCTGGTGTCGGACGCCAGTCTGGCTGAAAAATTGGTCACGCCGGCGAGCAGCGTTCCGACGGCCGTAGGCGTGAGCGGATCGGGCGAAGCACCGGCGCGCTCCGCCCCCATGTTGCCGGATGTGCCGTAGCCCAATCAGGTGCACGGGTCGGGCTGCAATAAGACTGTGAAGGGTAGGGCATGATTGCAATGCGTAACATAGTGACGTTGGTGAGAGTGATCGGCGTCTTGGCGCTGGCGCTGATTGTCTTTGCCTTGGCGTATCCGGAACACCTTGGCAAATGGATCGGCAACACAGCTGTCGAGCCCGGCCTGGCGACGGCCCCGAAGGTACAAGTCGCTGCCGGAGTCGCTGCAGCACCTGCGGGGGGCGCCGCAGTGCCTGCCGCAGTGCCCGTCGGCTTCCCTGCAGTGGCGGCGAAGCCGGATCCATCACCTGTTGCGGCCGAGCCGGTCAAGGCAACGAAGAGCCAGG
>NZ_JAFCTU010000191.1:0-629 GCF_049896185.1 Massilia sp. TSP1-1-2 | reverse complement strand
GCCGTCGCATGATCGTCGGCTTGTCAACCGCGATATCGAAGACGAGTTCGTCCCTTTGGCGGCAGAATTCGGCATGGGCATCGTGCCATGGAGTCCACTTGCATTCGGCCTGCTTACCGGGAAATATGACCGGGTGAGTGTTGAAAGCGCTGCACCGCGAGCGGCTGGACTGCCCCGCGAAGCAGCTCAAGAAGGAGAGACAAGGCCGGAGAGTGACAAACGCTTGGACGGCGCCAATCCGTTTGGTGACTCGCTATTTACCGAACGAAATTGGAAAATCCTGGACACGCTCAAGGCGGTTGCTGACGAAACTGGCTTAAGCCAAACAAAGGTAGCCCTTTCTTGGGTGACTGCCCGTGCAGGTGTGACATCGACCTTGATGGGCGTCAGCCGAGTAGCGCAGATAGCCGATAACGCATCCGCGTTGGACATCGTTTTGTCACCGCAACATCTTGAAGCATTGGATGCCGTCAGCGCGCCCGACCAGAAAATGCTTTATAGTTTGTTTACACCATCGGTGCGTCAGCACGCTGTGTTTGGCGGCAGTTCTGTGCGGCATTTAACCGCTTGACACGGCGTTGCTCTTGCCATCCTGACATGCTCATTCAACACCATAAAGCGAATCGTCG
>NZ_JAFCTU010000190.1:0-629 GCF_049896185.1 Massilia sp. TSP1-1-2 | reverse complement strand
AGCTGAGCGCTATCGAATTAGTGATACTGGCGGTCTCATGCTTGAGATAATGCCGAGCGGTTCAAAAATCTGGCGCTATCGCTACCAGCTTCATGGGGTGCGCCAACCATCTCTCACCATCGGCAGCTACCCCGAAATCGGTCTAGCTGACGCACGCAAGCGGCGCGATGAGTGGGCGGGTTTAGTTGCACGAGGAGAGTCGCCTAAGCGCGCGGTGCAGGCTGCGAAGTCGTCGATGTTGAACACTGTATCTGCGTTCGGAGCTGAATGGCTGAATGAGCAGATCGTCGGGAAGTCTAAAAGCTATGTCACGACGATGCGTCGGCTGATGACCAAGGATGTGTTTCCAATGCTCGGCAGTATTCCGCTCTCTGAGGTTAAACCAGCGGACATCCTGGAGCTATGCGACAAGATCAAGTCACGAGGCGCCCCCAAGATGGCTCTGCTAACGCGTAATGCCCTTCGCCGGATGTACGACTATGCGATTGCACGCCAGCTTGCTGAGACAAATCCAGCGGCAGCGCTTGTTGCCCGCTTCATTGCCACCGAAGAAAGCAGAACCAGAGTGCTGTCACCCGTGGAGATCGGTCAGGTGTTGAGGGCAATCTACGCTTCGGACATTCGTCGGA
>NZ_JAFCTU010000189.1:0-629 GCF_049896185.1 Massilia sp. TSP1-1-2 | reverse complement strand
GTAACAATACGTCGGCGGCGGCGATTGTGCCGCTGTCAAAACTGGCGGCCAATACCGTGTACGACGTGAGCTTCAGCGGCCTTGCAGACGGGACACCGATTTCGAAAAGCTGGTCGTTCACTACAAGGTAATGCTACGTTAGGGACAGACCACGTTGTACACGCGTTTCGATTGCGCAAAAGTGGTCTGACCCCTTTTTACTCTTTTACAACTTGGTGCACTAGTCGGGCGGGTTGGCGATCGCATCGGCGGTGTAGGCAGCTTCCTCGTCAAACGCGTCGGCGCATTCCTTGCCGCAAAACCGGCGTACGCTGTCGAGCGACTTGTCGCAATACCAGCACGATCCTTTGGCCGGCAAGCTCTGGCGGACCCGCACGAGCGCGGCCGCCGCGTCGGGCGCGCGCTCGGCCGCGGTGTCTTTTTCCTGCAAACTTTCCTCAATGGTAGCCAAGATCCCCCCCAAAGCGATGGCAGCACCTCATTCGTACAGCAAGATTACGGTAGTGGAATATTGGGTACATGAGAAATCGCAAACCCTGCATTATTCCTGATGCCGCACGCGAAGGAATGAGTTTGCCGGGAAAGCGACCGTCCCGCAATGCTGTGCATTCAGCCAGTTATTGCTTTCA
>NZ_JAFCTU010000188.1:0-642 GCF_049896185.1 Massilia sp. TSP1-1-2 | reverse complement strand
GTGACTGTTCAGCCGCTATGCTGCGAGCTGGATAGGATTGCCTGTGAAGGCCCGAAGCAAGACCTCCAGCATTCCATAGCCTTGTTTGCGTAGCGTGTCGAGACATGAGCGGATGACGCAGAAATTGTCGGCGCCCGTGACGGTGCGGAAGCAGCCAGATATTTTCTGCTTCACTTTGGGCATGCGCACGGCGCGCTCCCCAAGATTGTTTGTAAACGGGACGGCGTGGTCGGTGATGAACAGTAGAACGGCGTCGGCATGGAGCCGGAAGCGTTTGAGCAAATTGAAGGCGACCGACTGTTTGACGGGCCCTTGCCTCCCGGCGGTCTTTATTGCTTCGGGATTGAGTTGCTCGCCGGCGTGCACGATTGCGTCATAGAGCGTGCGGAAGGCGGCAATATCGTCGACGCCGAACGTCGTTTGTTTTTTTCGGGCCGCCTCACATAACTTGTTGGCGTCCAGCAGCAAGTTAGTCATCGCATCAGGCCATGCCTGTCCAGTGATTTCTTTCACATACACCAGCTCGCGTAAAAGATGGGCATTGCACAAGGCATGAATGGAATCATCAAGCTTCCAGTACGGCGCCCAGCAGTCATGCACCAGGACGCCTATACGCTTGGGCAAGATGCCGTGAGCTTCGAT
>NZ_JAFCTU010000187.1:0-647 GCF_049896185.1 Massilia sp. TSP1-1-2 | reverse complement strand
TTCGTTGTTTCACTTGTTGACGGCTGCACGAGCACTTCAGCCAAACTTGAAAAGTCGCCGTGCGCGTGTACGTTCGAAAAAATCAATGCCGAAAACATTGGAGGGAAATCAAATGCGTAACTTCTGGATATTCGTTTCGAAGCTTGGAATGATAGTTGCGGTTGGTGGTTCCATCTACTACTTTTCTCCGCACCGGCAGATCGGCGTCGGACCCACGACCTCGCCAACTGCACAGGAGCTGGCCGCGCCAATTGATCATGTTGTTGTGACGCCCGGCGCGAATCCGCTTCTTACTGCAAACGCTGCACAGTTCGACAGGTGGTTTCCTTCTTACCCTATGCCTTGCGGGGCGATTCTATTTGAAGATCCCAAGAGGAAGCAAGGCAAGGTAGATTTCTGCGTTCAAGAAATCGTGAAGCGTGTGGGAATGACAACCGGCATCCAGATCGCTAGAGCTGATGTGCTTGATCCATCTGTCCAGGCACACTGGCGCGACGTTATGGGAAGAAAATAAAATGCCAACGATGACTTTGCAGGGAATGGTTGCGGCATCGGACGGCGTGACGGAGTCGTTTTTGTCGCACACCTACCCGGCCATTGCTGGGGCTGTGGAGACGCCAATTTTCTACGCCGCCATACTTTATTGG
>NZ_JAFCTU010000186.1:0-655 GCF_049896185.1 Massilia sp. TSP1-1-2 | reverse complement strand
AAAAGCCTGTCCACCGATATTGTTGATCGTCACTCTGGCCAAGTTTTGTGTAGCGGAAGCACCGATTGCACTGACGCTTACATTTGTATTCAACCCGATCAAAGTTACCAGGCCGGAGGGATCACTTTTAGCCACTGGATCCAGGTGTGCATATTGATACCTATGCAAGGATAGGGGATCTGCCTGCCTGCCCCACAACCGGTCAATCGCCGTGAACCGCCCCAGAGAAACGTCATACCACCTTGCACGGTTATATTGCAGCCCGATTGCTTCATCGAAATATTCGCCGGTATAACGGTAGCGATTTTCCGTGCTTCCCGCGTGAATTTCAAGTCCACCAAACGCATCGTACTCATATGTATCTCTGGCCGTGCCTGTGGCATCGCTCAGCGCTTTCACGCTACCAAGGCCATCTGCGTGAAAGTACGTTGCTTGGCCATCGCGCACTTGTTCGATCAGTCCGGCACCCCACACATAGTTGCTTATTACTGCGTTGGCCCCCTCCCCGAGGCTTTCCTGCACCGTCTGCGCGTATTCAAACGTGCCGTCAATCACGTACGCGGTCAACTGGTCCGACTGCCGGTTCAAGCCCGGCGCGCTCTTGCCGACCCGATTGCCCTTCGCATCGTAAGTATAGCGGGCGATGCTTTGCGCT
>NZ_JAFCTU010000185.1:0-656 GCF_049896185.1 Massilia sp. TSP1-1-2 | reverse complement strand
GGACGAGGCCTATGCGCGCTATGCGGTTAAGGCAACTTATGCGACGACCAATCTGGCGACATTCAAGGCTATTGTGAAGAAGTATCCCAACATGCCAAAGGAAACCATTTTGCGTGACCTGGTCGCGAGCCAGCCCGGCCAAGAGGGGAAGTGGTTTGCCGCTGCCAAGGATGCTGGCTTCTTCCACTTGGCCATCGAGTTAGCGAATCGTAGCCCTTCCGATCCGCGCACGCTCATACGCGCGGCCAAGGACTATGCAGTGGAACTGCCGGAGTTTGCGCTGGCGGCCGGCATGACGGCACTGCGGGGCATCGCCAATGGATGGGGATACGAAATTACTGGGATCGACGTGCTGGACGCGTATGCTGCCGTGATGACGGCGGCCGGGGCGGCGGGCGTGGATGAAAGTGCGATTAAAGCGGATGTGCGATCGCTGATCGCGGCGAGCACCAGTGGCGGGCAATTCGTCGATAGGATGTTGAGCAGGCAGTTGACTAACTAAACAACGGTGCAGAGTTCTGTGCCCCATCGCGCTGCAGGGTTTTTATCTACCATCCCCATTCAGGATCTTGCCTTCGGCGCGGACAGTGCTCCACAAGGTAGGCGCGCAGTCAGTCGAGCAGCGTTGGCAACAGCATGGCGTAGCGACCTTTGTT
>NZ_JAFCTU010000184.1:0-661 GCF_049896185.1 Massilia sp. TSP1-1-2 | reverse complement strand
GTCCCGATGATACCGAACGGTTTAAAAGAGCCGTGAATGAAAACTACGATCTGCCTTTGGCTGACCGGCGCTTGCGCAACGTCGCCTGGTGTTTTGGGCAGGGGGACCTAGCAAAGGATATGCGCGTCTGGCACGGCGCAAACGGTCACATTGGCGCAAACGCTGATGTGTTCGACAACGAACGCGACGACATCGATCTCGGAAACTGCCGTCACTACTGCTACGAAATGCGTCAGCTCATCAAGGACGGCGCCGCACGGCCGGAGCTTCCCGTCGTGCTGAGCTATCCGTTCCACCGCATCGAGCAAGCAATGAACGGCGAACCTTTCATCATCGTGCTGGAAGAAGGTCAGAACCTCGTCAAGCACGCCTTCTGGCGCGAAAAAATCGACAGCTACTTGATGCAGATCCGGCGCAAAAACGGCTTGCTCGTGTTTGTAACGCCGGACCCGAAATACCTCTATTGCGAAACTGATTCGATCCAAAAACAGACCGCGACCAAGATCTCGCTGCCCAATGGGCAGGCCAAAAAGGAAGATTACGTTGACGCACAAGGCTACACGCACGCCGAATTTGAATTCATCCGCAACACGCCCCACCAAGCTCGACCTGCAGCCGTTCACGCTGGTTGGCGCCACCACCCGCGCCGGCATGCTGACCA
>NZ_JAFCTU010000183.1:0-667 GCF_049896185.1 Massilia sp. TSP1-1-2 | reverse complement strand
CGTCGGGCACCATGTTCAGCGCTTGCGGGCGGCGGCGTGGCTTGATGATTTCGTCGGGCATCAGAATCCCACTTCGCTGAAGATGATCGCGTACACGGCGTCGGCCAGGATCACCACCGTGATCGCCGTCACCACCGAGGTGGTGGTGCCGTGGCCGAGGCTTTCGGTATTGGGCTTGATGCGCAGGCCGAAGTGGCACGACACCAGCGCGATCAAGACACCGAAGGTGGTGCCTTTCAGCAGACCGATGACGTAGTTCGCCAGCGGCACGGCGTCGGGCAGCTTCAGTATGAAGTAGCGGGGCGACAGGTTCAATTCCATCTTGGCCGCGGCCATGCCGCCGATCAGCGCCATTGCATCGGTCCAGACCACCAGCAACGGCATCGAGATGGCCAGCGCGAGCACCTTGGGCATGATCAGGCGGTAGCCGTGCGAGATGCCCATCACCAGCATGGCGTCAAGTTCTTCGGTCACCCGCATCACGCCCAGCTGCGCGGTGATGGCCGAGCCCGAGCGGCCGGCGACCAGAATGGCGGCCAGCAGCGGGCCGAGTTCGCGGATGATGCTCATGCCGAGCAGGTTGACGATGAAGACCGAGGCGCTTGTTCGGTCCCTTGGCGTCCGGATCGTCCAGCAGCTGCACCAGTTGCTCGAGCAGGTCCTGGTT
>NZ_JAFCTU010000182.1:0-667 GCF_049896185.1 Massilia sp. TSP1-1-2 | reverse complement strand
AAAACATCGCGACAAGTTCGAAAATTCAACCTCGAATAGGATGGTACGCCGCCCCTAAAATACTGCGGAACGTAACAGATGTGGGCGCACGAAGAGCGCGACAAGGATGGCGTGCGACACGGTCAGAAGGAAAGCACGCGCTGGATCGAAGGCTATGAACGCGTGCCGGAAATGGCGGCCGAGATGCCAGCGACGCGGCTAGTGTACGTGGCCGACCGCGAAGCCGATCTGCTGGCCATGATGGCGCGCGCGCAGGTGCTGGGCACACCGACCGACTGGCTTGTGCGGGCCAAGCACAATCGCTGCCTGCCAGATGGTGACGGCGAAAAGCTGTGGGCGCACACGAGCGCCGGCGCCGCGTTGGGCGAGATCACCTTTACCATGCCGGGCAGAGATGACCAGAAGGCGCACAAGGCGCGCCAGCAACTTTGGCCACGCGAGGTGAGCATTGCGAACGGCAAAGCCGGGACAGTTTTGGCCACCTGTATCGTCGTGGGCGAAATCGACGCGCCGAAGGGCGTCAAACCAGTCGAATGGCGCCTGCTGACAAACCGGGCGGCATCAACGCTGGAAGACGCCATTAAATTGATTGACTGGTATCGCGCGCGTTGGGAAATCGAGATCTATTTCAATGTCCTCAAGAATGGTTGCAAGGTCGAGGCGCTTC
>NZ_JAFCTU010000181.1:0-670 GCF_049896185.1 Massilia sp. TSP1-1-2 | reverse complement strand
CATTGGCCGGCCGCCGGAAAACGTGCTGGAGATTCTGCCGTGAGTGCGCCGTATGTGCTGGTGTTGTATTACAGCCGCAATGGCTCGGTGAGCGAGATGGCGCGACACATTGCGCGCGGTATCGAGCAAGCCGGGCTGGAAGCGCGACTGCGCACCGTGCCGGCGATCTCCACCGAGTGCGAGGCCGTGGCGCCGAGCATCCCGGAGGAAGGTGCGCTGTATGCCAGCCTCGACGACCTGAAAAACTGCTCGGCCCTGGCGCTCGGCAGCCCGACGCGCTTCGGCAACATGGCCGCACCGCTCAAATACTTTATCGACGGCACCAGCAACCTGTGGCTGACCGGCGCGCTCGTCGGCAAACCGGCCGGAGTATTTACCTCCACCGCCAGCCTGCACGGCGGCCAGGAAACCACGCTGATGTCGATGCTGCTGCCGCTGCTGCACCACGGCATGTTGATCACCGGCCTGCCCTACAGCGAACAGGCCTTGCTCGACACGCAGGGCGGCGGCACGCCGTATGGCGCCAGCCACCACGCGGGGCCGGACGGCAAGCGCATGCTCGACCCCCACGAAATTACCTTGTGCCGCGCCCTTGGGCTACGCCTGGCGAAAACCGCGATCCTGCTGGAGAACGGCCGTGGCCCGCAAACCTAAGGTCCTGCCGCCCCAG
>NZ_JAFCTU010000180.1:0-678 GCF_049896185.1 Massilia sp. TSP1-1-2 | reverse complement strand
CCTGATGCTGTCACTTCGCACGAGAATATTTTCCTCCATCGCCGCCATGCTCATTTCGGCGGCAGTTCAAGCGGATCCCGGCACAGCATGCGATCTCGCCGCCGGCAAGAAATACCAGCAGAGTCAGGATTACCCACGCGCCATTGCGTGTTATCAGGAAGGCGCCGCCAAGGGCAATGGAGAAGCTTATTTGCTTCTCGGGTATATGTACCTGGAAGGCGTCGGCGTTTCCAAAGACATCACCAAGGCGAAGGAGTTGCTGTTGCAGGCGGAGGCCAAAAACGTGGCGCGAGCCGTGTACAGTCTGGGCGCGATGCAGGAAAAGGGCGTGGGCCAGAAACCCGATTTCCCGGCTGCTGTGGAGTATTACCGCAAGGCCGCCAATCTCGGTCTGCGCGAGGCGCAGGCAGCTTTGGGGCGGCTGTACTTCAGCGGAAAAGTAGCTCCCAACCCGGAGGAGGGCGAGCGCTTTTTGACCCTGGCCGCGAACGCCGGCGACCTTGCAGCTCAGTTCAATCTGGGACTGCTCTACTACAACGGTTTCAAGGAAAAGACGCACCTCGGTCAGGCGCTCATCTGGCTGGAACGCGCGGCATTACATGGTGACCGAACCGCGCCGCAGGCCGTTGGCGCCATGTATGCCGATGGGCGTGGCGTCAAAGCCTTCCGGGCGCGTCG
>NZ_JAFCTU010000179.1:0-679 GCF_049896185.1 Massilia sp. TSP1-1-2 | reverse complement strand
GCGCTGTTCGCGCGTCTCGACGCTGTTGAGGCGAAACTGGGAATGAACAGCCAGAACTCGAGTAAGCCCCCGTCGTCCGACGGTCTTGCGAAGAAGACGCGCTCGTTGCGCGGCACATCGGACAAGAAGGCCGGCGCGCAAGATGGACACAAAGGGAAGACGCTCAAGCGAGTCGCCGAGCCGACCGAAACCATTCATCACCCATTGCCATCGCAATGCAATCGCTGCCATCGGCCGTTGCCGCTCGGCGAGGCACTGGTGGCGGAACGCCGACAGGTCTTCGATGTGCCGGCGCGCTCGTTCGATGTCGTCGAGCACTGCACGCTTGAAGTGGCGTGCAGCTGTGGGCAGGTGCATGTGAGCTCCTTTCCTGCCGACGTTTCGGACGTCGTGCAGTACGGCCCGAACGTAAAGGCCCTGAGCGTCCATCTGACCCAAGGGCAAATGCTGCCCTTCGCCCGTACCGCCGAACTGCTTCACGATATCTATGGCCTGTCGGTTTCGCCCGGCACGCTGGTGGCATGGGTGGGCGAGGCGCGCGCCGCGCTGCAGGACACGGCCAACCAGATCGCCGCCAATTTGCACAGTGCCGCATTGGTCAACGCCGACGAGTCGGGTCTGCGCGTTGCGGGAAAGCTCCATTGGCTTCATATCGCAGCCAACGATGCGTTGACCTGGT
>NZ_JAFCTU010000178.1:0-687 GCF_049896185.1 Massilia sp. TSP1-1-2 | reverse complement strand
AGTGGTGCGCTCCTTCGGCGAACGCGCTTCGAACAGCTCGGCAACCCTTGGCAGACCACCGGTAATGTCGCGCGTTTTCTGCGATTCGGTCGGGATACGTGCCAGCACTTCGCCGACCGATACCGACTGACCATCTTTCACCATGATCAGCGCGCCAACCTGGAAGCCAATCGCCACCGAGTGCTCGGTGCCGGCGATCTTGACTTCTTCGTTGACGTCGTTCAGCAGTTTGACCTGCGGACGCAGCGTCTTGGTCAGCGAACCGCGACGTTTTGCATCGATCGCCACCAGGGTCGACAGACCGGTCACATCATCGACCTGGCGCGCTACGGTAACGCCTTCTTCGACGTTCTCGAAGCGCACGGTACCAGCGTACTCGGTGATGATCGGACGAGTCAGCGGATCCCACGTTGCAAGGGCCGTACCGGCCTTGATCACGTTGCCATCCTTGACGATCAGCGTCGCGCCGTACGGCACTTTATGACGCTCACGCTCACGGCCATGGTCGTCGGTGATCAGCACTTCGCCGGAACGGCTGATGACGATCTGCGAACCCTTGCCGTTGGTAACGTAACGCATGGTTGCGGTGAAACGGATGGTACCGTTCGACTTCGCTTCCACCGACGAGGCGACTGCCGCACGCGATGCCGCACCACCAATGTGGAAGGTACGCATGGTCAGCTGGGT
>NZ_JAFCTU010000177.1:0-691 GCF_049896185.1 Massilia sp. TSP1-1-2 | reverse complement strand
CGCCCTACTTCGGCAGCATCGACGCCAGGCGCGCGCCATCGAAAAAGCCGAGCGCGAGGAAAAAGAACGGGTGCTCAAGCAGGAAGCCGGCTTGTTTCGTACCGCGCTCGGTGGCGTCAAGAAGATTGCTGAATCGAACCGCTACGTGCCCAATGCGCCGCCCGGCATCAACGTCACGGTCAAGCCGGCCCGGCCCCGCTCCCAGGCTGAAGATGACGCTGCCGTGCTGCGCGAATCGCTGTCGGACCAGTTTGAGGTCGATCACTTGCTTGACGATGACCCGAGCCTGAGTTTTACGCGGGCCGGGGTCGGCTCGGACGTGGTGCGCAAGCTGCGCAAGAATTACTGGCCGGTGCAGGATGAACTCGACCTGCACGGCATGCGGCGCGACAAAAAATCGCCCAACTGGTCGCGCGCCATGAAGCGCAAGCTGCGCTGCGTATGCGTGATTCACGGCAAGGGCCTCGGCTCGGCTGGCGGCGAGCCGGTGCTGCGTTCCATGGTACACAGCTGGCTCGAGCAAAAGGATGACGTGATCGCCTTTTGCGCCGCCAATGTGGACGGACGCAATCACGGCGCCCTGATCGTGCTGTTGAAAGGGGCGCTCAACGCCAAGTAAGGGCTTATTTATTCCGGTTTACCAAGTCCGCATAGGGCGTGCTAGGCTCAACTTTCGCCCACCTTCGCCGAC
>NZ_JAFCTU010000176.1:0-695 GCF_049896185.1 Massilia sp. TSP1-1-2 | reverse complement strand
CGCGCATCTCGTCGCGCCTGACGGCGTCCATCGCCTCGTTAGCCAGGGCGATCACATGGAACCGGTCGAAGCTGATCTGGGCCTGGGGCAGCATCTCAGTGACGCCCTTGGTATAGGCGGCGCTCATGTCCATGCAGACGTGTTTGATGTCGTCAGGATCGCCGCCGTGCGCGATCAAGTCGGCCTTGAAGTCGATGACGGTACCGTGCTTGCGGCCCTCGGTCATGAACAGCAGGCGTTTCCCTTCCAGATCATGGACCAGTGTCACATAGTCCTGGCCCCGCCTGAAACTCAAGTCGTCGATGCCGACCACGGCGACGCCGTTCATGTCCTCCTGGGCGCGTGCCACGCCGACGTAGTGTTCGATCCGGCGCCACAACTGCTTCGCGTTGACACGCAACAGGCCGGCGGCGTGCGCGACCGGCATGGATTGACACAGCGTCAAGGCGAGCGCCTCGAACAGCAGCGTAAAGCCGCTGCCCGGCCGCGCCCACGGGGCCTCCACAGTCGTCGTCTTGCCGCAAGCGCCGCAATCGACGCGCGGCACGTCTGCGTGCAGCCACGCCTCGTCGGGTAGCCGGACGCGGTTACCCGCGCCCAGCCCCCTAAGACCCGTGCGGGCGCCTTTCGACGCACACGGCTCAAGCCACTCGAAGGCATCGTTCGATACCCGGCTACACCACTTCATTTTCGGC
>NZ_JAFCTU010000175.1:0-700 GCF_049896185.1 Massilia sp. TSP1-1-2 | reverse complement strand
GACACGGTAAAAGCATGGTTCGAGAAGCGCTGAAATAGAAAATTCTTTTCCGGTGCGCCACCGCCACGTGTCAATCCAGACGCCAATTGTCTGTCGCTGTCAATTGACTGACACAGCATTGCTCTGTCCCGGTCGTCTTGTACCTTGTCCGCAGCGCGCCGCGTCCCTAGACTGGTACCACCTCCACGTTGCGAATTGCCTGCCATGACCGAACTCTTGCCCCTGATGAGCTATTGCCTTGTCATGTCGGCCACCCCCGGGCCCAACAACGTGATGCTCGCCACCACTGGCGCCAACTTCGGTGGTCGCGCCGCGCTGCCGGCCATTCTGGGCATCCAGGCCGGCGTATTTTTGCAAACCATCTTCGTGTGCGTGGGCTTGGGCAGCGTCTTCATCACCTACACACTGGCGCAACACATGCTGCGTGTTGCGGGCTCGTTGTATCTGGTGTATTTGGCGTGGAAGCTGAGCGGGGCATCGGTGGGCGGGGTGCGCGCTGCCAAGGCAGTGTCCTTTGCACAGGCGGCAATCTTTCAGGCGCTAAACCCCAAGAGCTGGGTAAAGGCTATTACGGTCGCGTCGGTTTTCATGCCTGCGGGGCACAACACAGTCGTGAGCGCTCTGCTGGTAGCGGTCATCGGCACGCTGGTAGGCACGCCGTGCAGCGCCATGTGGGCTTTGTTTGGCGTCTCGATTCGCC
>NZ_JAFCTU010000174.1:0-701 GCF_049896185.1 Massilia sp. TSP1-1-2 | reverse complement strand
TGTTCAATTTCGAGAAGCGCCTGGGATGAGGTTGATCCTGAGTTGTTGCGCACCTTCGAAAAGCTGGGTGTACCGCTGCACGAGCGCATGGCGCTGGCAGGCGTCGCGATCGATGTCATTTTTGACAGTGTGTCGGTGGCCACCACCTATAAAGACAAGCTGGCCGAGGTCGGCGTCATTTTCTGTTCGATGTCGGAAGCGGTGCTGGAGCATCCAGAGCTGGTGCGAAAATATCTTGGCAGCGTGGTCCCGCCCAGCGATAACTTTTACGCCGCGCTCAATTCGGCGGTATTTACCGACGGCTCGTTTTGCTTCATTCCCAAGGGCGTCAAGTGCCCGATGGATTTGTCGACCTACTTCCGCATCAACACCGAGGAGTCAGGGCAATTCGAGCGCACCCTGATTATCGCCGAGGAAGGCGCGTCAGTGTCCTACCTGGAAGGTTGTACCGCGCCAGCCTTCAGCACCAATCAGCTCCATGCGGCGGTCGTCGAACTGGTCGCCCTCGACAATGCCGACATCAAGTATTCGACCGTGCAGAACTGGTATGCGGGTGACGAAAACGGTGTCGGCGGCATTTACAATTTCGTCACCAAACGCGGTCTGGCCAAAGGTGTCAACGCACGAATTTCGTGGACCCAGGTCGAGACCGGGGCGGCGATCACCTGGAAGTATCCTTCGGTCATCTTGCTGGGCGATAA
>NZ_JAFCTU010000173.1:0-702 GCF_049896185.1 Massilia sp. TSP1-1-2 | reverse complement strand
GGGTTGGTGACCTTGGCAAAGGCAAACGCCAGCTCGGCCTCGGCCACCAGCTTGCCGTCTACCAGCCGACCTATGCGCCGCGCCGCCGATGCGCTGGATGGTGCGTGGTGTGCTGCCGCTTGATGGGCTGGCCGCGCTGTACGGGCCGAGTGGTTCCGGTAAGTCGTTTCTGGTGCTGGACGTGGCCGCAGCGGTGGCCGGTGGTGCATACGATTGGTTTGGCCGCCGCGTGACGCAATGCCCGGTGACGTACTGCGCACTGGAAGGTGAAGCCGGAATGGGCAAGCGGGTCAACGCTTGGAGCCTGCACAACAAGAAGCCAGTGCCCGCCTGCCTGCGATTCATCACTCAGCCGGTAGACCTGCTGGATGGGGGCGACGTAGCCGACCTTGCCAAAGCCGTGCAAGTGGCCGGTGGTGCTGGTGGCCTGGTGATTCTCGACACGCTGAACCGCGCCTCGCCGGGTGCCGATGAAAATTCATCCGTCGATATGGGGAACATCATTACAGCCGCCAAGCGATTGCAGAACCTTACCGGGGGGCTGGTGCTGCTGGTGCATCACACAGGCAAGGACACCACAAAAGGCTTGCGGGGCCATAGCAGCCTGTATGCCGCGCTTGATGGTGCCATTGAAGTGACCCGGACCGACAGCCGCCGCGAGTGGAGCGTGGCGAAGTCGAAGGACGACGAAACCGGGACCAT
>NZ_JAFCTU010000172.1:0-712 GCF_049896185.1 Massilia sp. TSP1-1-2 | reverse complement strand
GAACGGGATGCCAGCGCGCACCCAGCTTTCGCGGTCGCAGCCGGGGTCAATCGCGTGCAGCGCAGAAGCGGCGCGGTCATGTTCGCTTACCATGCGAACCCCCACGCCACCACGCAAACCAGCGCGGCCAGTGCTGCGAAGTCAGGCGGCAGCGTTGCCATGATGCGGGCCAGTTCGATAGCAGCGAGCTTCATACGGCCCCCTGTGTGCCAGATAATGCGGTTAGCACCCATTGCGGCAACCAATATTCACGAATCGGCCTACCTGTTCCAACACCGGCAGGGCATGGCACGTCCATAGCATTAATCGGCCAGCCCAAATATTTAAGCTCCTTGATGTAGGCGGCCAAGCGCCAGCAGTTAAGTCCATAGCTCGGCTGTGTCAGGCGTTCGCCCGTTACTAGTCGAGCTAAAGCGATGCCCGGCTGTGTCGTCGGATTGGGCCATGCTGCGGTAAGATGAATGGGAGGCAAGAACGACAATTGCTCAAACCCGGGTTTTGCTTGGCGGCGGCTCGGGTTTTCCATTATTTGCCCCCGTTCAGCAGGCGGCGAATATCAGCCGTTGCCCAAGCAAGGCGGCCCATGATGCGAATCGGGCGCAGCGGCCCATTTTCAAGGCAAGCCCAGGCGCGCAGGGTTTGCGGCTTCCTGACCAGGTAAAATGCAGCGCAGGCGGTTTCTACATGGCTGCGGGGAGACGCGCTTTACCCC
>NZ_JAFCTU010000171.1:0-721 GCF_049896185.1 Massilia sp. TSP1-1-2 | reverse complement strand
CCGTCGTCGTCACGCTGGCCGCATTGATGTCGCTGTTAGGCGCAATATTGGCCAGGCGTTCCTTGAGCTGGACGGTTGCAAACGGCTGGTACACCAGCTTGTCGGCGGTCAGGCTTGCCGTGGCCAGCGGCGCATCGGCGAGCCCACCGACGATGGCGAACGGCGCCTGCGCGCTGCCGGCCTGGCGGCCCTGCTGGTCAAATAGCGTGGCCACCACGTAGTAGCCGGGCGCCGCCGCGTAAGCTGCGCTGCTCCAGTAAGCGTCAAGCTTGATGCTGGCGCCCGCCGCCAGGGCGCTGAAGGGTTGCTCGGCCAGGGTGGCCAGTACCGTTCGGTCCGGTCCGTACACCGCCAGTGTGACCCGTCCTGCCGTCAGCGCGCCACCCGTATTGGTGACCTGGCCGGTGATGTCGACCATGCTGTGCGCCGCATAGGCCGGCTTGTCGGTGGTCACGCCCAGGTCGAGGAAGCTCGACGCCTTGACGCTCGGCACATCGATCGGCGCGGTGACCGTGCCGCCGGTGAATGAATTCTTGAACGTCATGTGGGCCTCGCGCGACACGGCACGGGTTTCGTCGAGCGCCATGTCGACCAGACTGAGGTCGAAATTGAGTGAGCGAGCGGCGCTTGTCACGCCAGTCATGTGCCATTGGTAGGTGGCCGAGCCGTCCGGATTGGCCGTGCTGACGAGCGGCGCCAGGTCAGGATTGCTCATCTTGAC
>NZ_JAFCTU010000170.1:0-722 GCF_049896185.1 Massilia sp. TSP1-1-2 | reverse complement strand
GGCTGGCCAGGCGATTTATATTCTTTGCCTGGCCGGCGCCACCGCCACCCGCAAATTTCTGTGGGTGCTCGCGCTGGCCGGTGTCGATGCGTTCGCCATATTTCTGCTGTACTTAGTGACCTTGGAATCGCGCGCGATCGATCCTGAAGGCCCGTTCGGCTATATTCTGGTCGTCATGCCGGGCTCTATATTTGTTGCGTATATCAAGAACTACCTCGCCAACAAGGCCGACAATGCGTAAGCAAGTTTGATGATTCGCTCAACACAGACGCGCTGGGACCGCGCGGCAGCAAGCGAGAAATCTTGAACGAATAGTCATAGTGTTGTCATGACACCCTTTTAGAATCGACGCACTCAACAACGGGAGCGATACGATGACAATGAAGGCACATGACCGCAGCACACTACCCCAACTGCGCGCAAGCGCGGTTGCCACCGCAGTTGCCACCGCGGTTGCCACCGCAGTTGCCACACTCCTGGCCGCATGCGGCGCCAACGATTCCCCAACGCTGGCCACGCTGGACGGCAAGCCCACCCTGATCGCCGCCCACCGCGGCGCCAGCGGCTATCTTCCGGAAGAAACGCTGGAAGCGTACGCGATGGCGATCTCGCAGGGCGCCGACGCCATCGAGCCGGACGTCGTGTCAACCAAGGATGGCGTGCTCATTGCCCGCCACGATCCCAACCTGGCCTACAGCACCGACGTCGCCTGTGGAATGCGT
>NZ_JAFCTU010000169.1:0-738 GCF_049896185.1 Massilia sp. TSP1-1-2 | reverse complement strand
AAGAACTGCTTGATGAACGGATGGTCCACTTCGAGTACGTCGCGCGTGGGTCCCACGGCGATCACATGTTTTTCGGCCAGTACGGCCACGCGCGTGGTGAGCGCAAACAGCGTGTCCAGGTCGTGCGTGACCATGACGACGGTCAGTCCCAGTTCGCGGTGCAGCGACTGGATCAGCGCGACAAAGGCGTCGGACAGGTCCGGGTCCAGGCCGGCGGTGGGTTCGTCCAGGAACAGCAGTTGCGGCTCCAGCGCCAGCGCGCGCGCCAGCGAGGCGCGCTTGATCATCCCGCCCGACAGGTCGGACGGCATTTTGTTGGCGTGTTCGATGCCCAGGCCCACCATGTGCATCTTGAGCAGCACGGCGTCGTAGATCACGTCTTCGGGCAGCGCGCGCAGTTCGCGCAGCGGCTGGGCGATATTGTCGAACACCGTCAGCGCCGAATACAGCGCGCCCTGCTGGAACAGCATGCCCCAGTGGTTGCGCATGCGCTGCAGCTGTTCGGCGTCGGCTTCGCTGATGTCTTCGCCGAACACCTTGACGCAGCCGCGCGCGGGGCGCTCCAGACCCAGCATCTGGCGCAGCAGCACCGTCTTGCCGGTGCCGGAGCCGCCCACGATGGTCAGGATCTCGCCGGCAAAAATTTCAAGGTTCAAGTCCTGGTGCACGACGGTGCGGCCGAACTTGGTCCACAGGCCCGTAATCTGCACCACCGGCGGGCCGACTTCTTCGTCGGGC
>NZ_JAFCTU010000168.1:0-743 GCF_049896185.1 Massilia sp. TSP1-1-2 | reverse complement strand
TGTTGGCGCGGTAAGTTTGCGCCGGAGTCAAAGCTTGCGGTTCTCTCCCGAAAGGGCGCGAATGCGGCTTTGGCTCTTTTGTCGTCCCTGTCGTATTTGTGGCTGAATAAAGCCATGCTTAAGTTTTAGGCAGTAGTATTCGCAGTTCTTCTTATCATCATGACGGGAAGTTCGAGAATTGAGGGCTTGCGTGTGGTAGTCACACTGGCAATTCCTGAATTCTCATCCTTTTAGTCACTCACGGAGTGTCCATGCACTACTCATTTACTGAGAAGAAACGCATTCGCAAATCATTCGCGAAGCGCGCCAACGTTCACAACGTTCCCTTCCTTCTGGCTACCCAGCTTGAATCTTACGAGAATTTCTTACAGGCCGACACAATTGTGTCGAACCGCAAGAATGATGGCCTGCAGTCGGCTTTCACCTCGATTTTCCCTATCGTGTCGCACAATGGTTTTGCGCGCCTCGAATTCCTGTCGTATGTCCTGGGCACTCCCGCCTTTGACGTCAAGGAATGCCAACAGCGTGGCCTGACGTTCGCGTCACCGCTGCGCGCCAAGGTTCGCCTGGTGATTCTGGACAAGGAATCGCCGACCAAGCCTGTGGTCAAGGAAATGAAAGAGCAGGAAGTCTACATGGGCGAATTGCCGCTCATGACGACCACCGGTTCGTTTGTCATCAACGGTACCGAGCGCGTGATTGTGTCGCAGCTCCACCGTTCCCCTGGCGTGTTCTTCGAGCAC
>NZ_JAFCTU010000167.1:0-750 GCF_049896185.1 Massilia sp. TSP1-1-2 | reverse complement strand
GGTGGAAGACCGCCAGGCGCTTCTGTATAGCAAAAAAAGTCAATACATCCCAACAGCAGCCCCACGAGATACTGCTGTTCTTGCAAAACTTTCGCAGCTTCTTCCAGTGTGCCCACCGTGCACACGTCCCAAGAAGGAAAGTTTCCGCAGACCTCTTTCACGAGTTGTGCACCCTTGGGCGAAATGCACAGCAGACGCTTAGTTTTTCTAGTTGGTATGCCTAAATTCATTAAGTATTCCGATTGAAAGGAAGAGATATCAATATAGCATTTAACGCGTGGCAATTCGTGTTCACACGAAATGGTGTCATGATTAGAGGCAACACTAATTAAATTCGTTCTAGCGTTGGACGAGTCAGAGGCGTTACTACTAACTTTGTACGCGGACACTTTCAAACCGGATTCAGTTCAGAATCGCTCGATTAACGTGTAGCAGCGGTGTCGTGTTTACCCTTGCCGCTAGGGAAGCACTGATTAATTCCTTCGGAACCCGTTCCGGTCGAGCGCAAGACATGGGACAATAACGGCATCCGCGACCACCGTCCAGTTGATCATGCAGAAGAGCTTTTCCGAGCTCGAATACGCCGCCAAGAAGAAGCTGACCCGGCGCGACCGCTTCCTCGCGAAGATCAACAGTGTGACACCTTGGTCGAAACTGCATGAACTAATCGAGCCGCATTATCCGAAGGTGGAAGGCGCTAGCTGCCCGCCGATCGGACTGGCGCGCATGCTGCGCATGTACGTTGCGCAG
>NZ_JAFCTU010000166.1:0-754 GCF_049896185.1 Massilia sp. TSP1-1-2 | reverse complement strand
TCGAGCTGGCGCACCGACCAACCGCCGCGTATCGCCTCACTTTCGTAGAAGTCGCGGGCATGGGTATTTTTCAAGGAAAGCAGGCGGACATAGGCGGACCAAGGAAGTGGGAAACGTCGTGCGATTTTCTGCAGATTCAGGGATTCCAACAAGAGCGGTGACGACGCAGCACTCTCTTCGCCCGCGCCAACATCCAATTGTGCAGACGGCGTCTGCACAATTGGCCACGACAGGTAAAATTGGCGCATCTGGTCAATGTTTCTCTTTGAATACCCACGACCAAAGCGTACTGTCAAATCTTCGGCAAGGCGGCCAATCAGACCTTCGCCATAAGCGGCACGCTTCGTTCCGCCCTGCTCGAATTCGACAATGTTGCGTCCGATCTCCCAATATGTCGCGGTCATAACGGCATTGACGCTGCGGGCAGCAACACGGCGGGATTCCTCAAGGAGTCCGACAATACGTGAACAAATTGCACCGTAATTTTCAATCCGAGAGGTCATCGCGCATTCCCTTGTATGGCGCCGATTCAGACTCCGGCGAGCTTTGCGCCGATGAAGCCGCCCAAGGTTCCGGCTGCGAAGGCGAATCCGATCAGCATCAATGCCAAGCGTTTTGTTTTATTCTCAAGAATCGCGTTGACCGAGACAATCTGAGCTGCGCCATTGTTGAGTTGGTTTCCAATCAACGCGGCGGCATGCCTCGCCGATGATGTAGAGTTCAGCCGCCAGGAGGTCAAAGGTGCCACCGTCCG
>NZ_JAFCTU010000165.1:0-761 GCF_049896185.1 Massilia sp. TSP1-1-2 | reverse complement strand
GCGCAGCAGGATATTCGCTACTACCTGAACGGCCTGCTGCTGGTGCTCGACGGTCGCAACGTGATCGCCGTGGCCACCGACGGCCACCGCCTGGCGTTCTGCCAGGTCGAGACGGAGCAGGAATTCACGCGCCAGGAAGTCATCATTCCCCGCAAGACGATTATCGAACTGCAACGCCTGCTGGAAGAAAGCGACGAACCGGTCCGGCTCGACATTTCTGCGTCGCAAGTCAAGCTGACGTTCGCCGACATCGAGCTGGTCTCCAAGCTGGTCGAAGGCAAGTTCCCCGACTACACCCGCGTGATTCCAAAGGGATACAAGAACGACTTCACGATCGGGCGCGACGAACTGCTGCGTTCGCTGCAGCGCGCGGCGATCATGACGAGCGACAAATTCAAGGGCGTGCGCTGCATCATCACGCCGGGCAGCATGAAGATCAGCTCGACCAACGCCGACCAGGAAGAAGCGGTCGAAGAACTCGAGATCGATTACGGCGGCGACAGCGTCGATATCGGCTTTAACGTGACGTATCTGCTCGACGTGCTCAACAACCTGAAGTGCGACCAGGTCAACATCTCGCTGGGCGACTCCAATTCGTCGGCGCTGATGTCGATTCCGGAGAACGCGGACTTCAAGTACGTTGTGATGCCGATGCGGATCTAGTCGAGAGTAGCGAAGGAACACGCAACACAGCCACCACATCGGCCTCGCGAATGCGGCGGTCCGGCGGGGCGGGACTTATAGAACGATGGCTCAGAGCA
>NZ_JAFCTU010000164.1:0-762 GCF_049896185.1 Massilia sp. TSP1-1-2 | reverse complement strand
AACACAAACGTGCCGGTTGACGGCGCGGCCGACTTGCCGCCGTCGGTCTTCTTGACCTGGCGCTGCGTAAATTCGCCACGCGCGGCCTTGGTGCTGGCGGCAAAGCTCTTGAATTGCGCTAGTGCGCTAGCATGCGCGGCGCCGGCAAAGGCCAGGCTCAGCGCAAGAGCGCCCAGTGTTGTTTTCAGTAATTTTTGCATATTGCCTTTCTTGTTGAATGCTGCGGCACAGTTGCCCTGCTCAACTAACGGTTGGGCGGGCAATCCGTGCACACGTGAAGGTTTATTCTGCGCTGGCGATCGGCACCAGGATGTCCCTGTTGCCGTTTGATTGCATCTGGGAAACCACGCCGCTATTTTCCATTTGCTCAAGCAAACGTGCCGCGCGGTTGTAGCCAATGCGCAAGTGCCGCTGCACCAGCGAGATCGACGCGCGCCGGTTCTTGAGCACCACCTGGACCGCCTGGTCGTACATCGGATCAGCTTCCCCACCGGCCTCGCCGGCCGGCGCGCCATCGGCGCCGCCCTCGCCTTCGAGCGTGCCGCCCTCGAGAATGCCCTCGATGTAGTTGGCTTCGCCATTGGCCTTGAGGTGCTTGACGACGCGGTGCACTTCCTCGTCGGACACGAAAGCGCCGTGCACCCGCACCGGCAAGCCGGTACCGGGCGGCATGTACAGCATGTCGCCCATGCCCAGCAAGGCTTCCGCGCCCATCTGGTCGAGAATGGTTCGAGCCACATCTGCTTTTTCTTCGAGTCGCGG
>NZ_JAFCTU010000163.1:0-768 GCF_049896185.1 Massilia sp. TSP1-1-2 | reverse complement strand
CCCGCAGTGCTATTCCCGCAGTCCCGTTCCCCCGTTACCGCTCCCACTGTACGGAACGCGCAAGGACTTCCGCACAAATTTAGCGGCCGCAGTTGACGCTTTTTGTCAGCAGAGCGACGGCGCGCGCGGAGGGTCAAACGTGCAACGGCGCCCGCCATCATTGAGAAAATACCATACGACCCTGACGAACCCCTGACGAAAATGCAGATAACAACAGGCGAACAAAAATTTAATATAAATCATTTTTATTTCTATATGGCAATTAAAATTCAGTGACCGGATCGCTCGGTCACGGTCTTTTTGAGGAGATAAAAATATGAACAAGCTCACATTGCCACGCACGCTGATCGGCGCCGCTTGCGCCGCCCTCCTGATGGCTGCCTGCGGCGGCGGTAGCGGTGGCGGCGCAGCGGCGCCAATCCCCGCACCGCTTCCCGCACCTGCACCTGCGCCTGCACCTGCGCCTGCCGTGCCCGGTGCACCCACCATCTACGGCACCGTGACCGGCTTCGGCAGCATTATTGTCGATGGGGTGCGGATCGACGACAAGCTCGTCGCGGCATTGAAGGAGCATGCCGACGGCGCCCTCGCCAGCATCGAACTGAAACTGGGCCAGCATGTCGAGGTCGAACACGACGGCAACCTGGTCGCTACCAAAATCCGGGTTGCCGCCGAAGCCGAGGGCGCCGTCGCCGCGCTCGACTTTTCCGCAAAAACCTTGACCGTACTCGGCCAGACCATCACCATCAACACCGACGCCGCGCTTGG
>NZ_JAFCTU010000162.1:0-779 GCF_049896185.1 Massilia sp. TSP1-1-2 | reverse complement strand
GAGCGCAAAAGCCCGAACTGCTCACCAGCAAACAGCAGGGCGTCTTTACGGGCAGCCAGCCGCAGTCCGGTGGTGCGGCGATTGCGAGCAACGCCTATGGCAATGGCCAGGCAGTGCTGTTCGCGTTCGACTTGGCCAGTAGCCTGGCAGCGCAGGATGCGTGGCTGCCGGTGCTGGACGCCACGCTTAAAGCGCTGCTGCCAGCCCAGGCCCAGGCGGTAACGCCCGGCAGTGTGGTGCGCCTGCGCACCAGCATCGTCAACCGGGCCGGCTCGGTCGACCTGAATGTCGCGTCCAGGCTGCCGGCGGGAGCGGGCTTCCTGAATGCCAGCGCGCCGGGTGCTTTCGACGCGGTCAGCAACAGCGCGCAGTGGAGCTTCGCCTTGGGCAAGTATCAAAGCGCCGACCTGTACCTGTCGCTGCGGGCCCCTTCGGCAGCAGGAACCCATGCGATCGATACCGTGGTCAGCTCGGTCGTCAATGGCGTGCTGACGCCGGTTGGCCCCAAGTTGACGCAAGTGTTTTCCGTCAAGCCGGCCGACCAGACTGCGGTCACGGTAAAGGCGTCGCTGCTTGCGCTCGCCATCAGCCGCACGCAAGACCGTAAAACGCGTGACCGTGCTCAGGCGCAGCTGGATGCCGCCATGCTGGCGTTCAACCGCAATACGGCGGCCGGCTACGCGACCGCGATCCAGGGGCTGCTCCAGGTAAGCGACATGCTCGACAGCCTGGCGCCGATCGACACCACGGCCGTGCGCCTTGGCGTAGATGTGACAGCC
>NZ_JAFCTU010000161.1:0-801 GCF_049896185.1 Massilia sp. TSP1-1-2 | reverse complement strand
TGGATGAACGGTACGTAGCTGCCGTTCGGAAGCAGGCGGCCCTTGGCGCTGACCACGCCCACCGTGACGCTGCTCTCGAAGCCGAAAGGCGCGCCAATGGCGGCGACCCATTCGCCGGGTTCCATGTCGGCAGGATTTCCCGCTTGAACGGCGCGCAAGCCGGTGGCGCCGATCTTGAGCAGCGCAACGTCAGTTTACGGATCGACCCCGATGACTTTGGCGGCATATTCGCGCTTGGTCGTCAGCTTGACGCGCACGGTGTCGGTACCGGCAACGACATGGGCGTTGGTGAGGATATAGCCATCCTCGCTGATGATGAAGCCCGACCCGACACTCATGCCGCCGCCCTCGCCCGAGTCGGGCGGCCCGCCGAAATGGCGAAAGAAATCATACAGCGGGTGGCCGGGCGGCACCCCGCCAGGGGGAGCCTCGCGCGTGGCGCTGATATTGACGACCGTCGGCCCCTGTTCCTTGACCAGGTTGACGAACTGGGGCAGCGCGGTGCTGCTGCTGCCGCCGCCAGCACCGCGCGCCGGCGACGAGGTTGCCGGTTCGCGCGCGGCAGGCACCCCGTCATGCGTGCCGATGCGCGAACAGCCGCTGCCGGTTGCACAGAGCATGGCAGCCACGGCAAGGACGGCCCGGCCCCGTCGGTTTGTCATGCGCAACTCCTACGGGCCGGCGTTGACGGGAATCTTGCGCGGCACGGCGTCTTGCGACTTGGGAATGCGAATACGCAGCACGCCGTGCGTCAATTCGGCCGTAGCTTGCTCGCCGTTGAGTTCTCTGGAAAGGGCGAAA
>NZ_JAFCTU010000160.1:0-814 GCF_049896185.1 Massilia sp. TSP1-1-2 | reverse complement strand
ACCAAGGGCACGACCGGCTTTCGCATCGATACCAAGCGCGACTACGGCACCGCCCAGCATCTGTGGTCGACGACTGGCGCGACGGCTTTGTCGGCATGACGCTGCGGATATTCAATCCACAGTCTCATCTGTGGAGCATTTATTGGCTAGACAATTAAACGGGGGGCCTGCATCCTTCCGGTCTGCTGCGCAACCCCGTGGTGGGAAAGTTCAGTGAGGGCGTTGGCGTGTTCGCAGGCAACGACGAAGTTGACCGCAGACCGATCCGCGTGTGCTACACATGGAGCGGTATCGCTGCGCACAGCGCCCGCTGGGAGCAGGCCATGTCCGCCGACGGCGGCGTGACGTGGGAAATGAACTGGCGCATGCTGTTCACACGGCGCGACTTAGCCTCGCAGCCTGTCAGACTTAACGCAGGCTAGCGCTGCAGCTCGACTGTCACTTTCACGGGCCGCTTCTTGCCATCGCGCCAAACGTCGGCGGCAATGACATCGCCCGGCCGGGCACTGCCAATCAATCGCGCAAGATCGGCCGTGGTGTCCACTTCATTGCCATCGACCCCGACGATGACGTCCGCTGGCCGGATACCGGCGCGATACGCCGGCCCGCCCGGCTGTACAGCGGCGACCAGCGCCCCTTTGGGTTCCTTCAGGTCGAGCGTGGTGGCAAGGTCGTAAGTGAGCTCTTGCAGTTGCACGCCGATGCGCCCCCGCGTGACCTTGCCGTACGCGCGCAATTGTTTGGAAATATCCATGGCGATATCGATCGGGATGGCGAAGGAAATGCCCATGTAGCCGCCGGTCTGGCTGTAAAT
>NZ_JAFCTU010000159.1:0-815 GCF_049896185.1 Massilia sp. TSP1-1-2 | reverse complement strand
GATATCGGCCTCGCGATCGGCGACGTACACCAGCCGCGTCGTCGGCATGTCGGCGGCCATTTCCGCGATCCTCTCATAGCCCTCGGTCCAGCGCTTGCTTTCCTTTTGTCCTGGCCGCACGCCTTGCGCATCGCGCAGTTCGCGCGCCCACATCCACGCGTCAACGACGCCCAGTTGCAGGCGCTCCGGCGTCACCGCAATGGTCGGATGCAGGTACATGCCACGCTGCACTTCATAGCTGAGCGGCCCCAGCCCTTCGATCTGCTGCCCGTTGAAATTGATTTCCGTGGTGTCCTGCAGGCACAACACCAGCGGGTACTCAGTCATCCGTTCCTGCGTTTTCTCCCAGTGCGGCGCCATGATGTCGCGCCAATCCACGGTGTCGTTCTCTAGGAAACGATAGGTCGCCACAGTCTCGCCCCAGCCGTTGCAGGACTTCGGAATACTCGCCGTCGGGTTGCCCGAAAACCGGGCCATCAAAAGCTTCGCACGCTTGTCCAGGCGCGCATCGCCGAGGTCAATTTCCGCAAATTCGTCTTCCACCCACTGCGTCGTATCAGTCATAATACCGTTGAGAAAAAGGCAATAGTAAGCCTGACATTTCAAAAGTTTACAAGCACAATTTTAAGTGCTTGAAAGTAAACGATTTTTAGCGGGGGCGTGGTCTAGAAGGAGGAATTGATCCACGCGCACTTGTGTATAAACCTATGCGGTGACCCGGGGCAGATTTTTTAGCCTGAACTTAGTTGAAAGGAGAGTTAGGAGTCTGAAACCTGCTACTGCTCCGAGACTGGCAGCTCCTAAAAGTAGAATGT
>NZ_JAFCTU010000158.1:0-816 GCF_049896185.1 Massilia sp. TSP1-1-2 | reverse complement strand
CGGCGCGACGATCGCCATCGCCGACGGCATGTAGCGCTGCGCAAGACCAATGTGGTCTCCATCAATTCGCAGAGATTCGAATGCCCCATCGACCTGCGCGAGAAAACCGTCGAAGTGCGCTACGACCGGATGCGGCGCGACAGCTTCATCGTCTATTGCGCCGGCCAGCGCGTGGGCGAGGCGACGCCGCTGGACCTGTACGCCAATGCGCGCCTGCGCATGCGATCGAGCGAGGGGGCGGCATGATCATGACCACCTTCGGCTTGACCCGCGAGCCCTTCCATCGCCACGACGCGGCCCTGCTGGCGCAGCAGGCCGAGGCCCTGGAGATGATCAGGATCCATGCGCAGCACGGCGGCTTTTGCGTCATCGTCGGCAACCCGGGCGTGGGCAAGTCGGTGCTGCGCGAGCACCTGGAACAACTGGGCAAGGAGCGCGACACCGTCGTCGTCTCGTTCACCCAGACCATGCACACCTACCAGCCCATTCTCAAGCAGTTGGCCGCATCGCTGCAGCTGACGGCGGCCGCGGGCGCGCTTGAAAAGGAACTGGTGCAGGCGGCCTTTCGCCACGTACAATCGAACAAGACGCTCTACATCGTCATCGACGAGGCGCACTTGCTCGATGTCGCGATCTTGCGTAAGCTACGCCTCTTGTTCGAGCGCTTCCCCAGGAAGCACACCCTGGTGTTACTGGGGCATCCGGAGCTGATGTTCCGCCTGTCGATGATGTGTAACGAAGACATCAAGAGCCGGATCAGCTATTCCAGACAGGGAATGATATGGCAATGCGCACATTTCAAGGGGTAAAGGCGAA
>NZ_JAFCTU010000157.1:0-818 GCF_049896185.1 Massilia sp. TSP1-1-2 | reverse complement strand
GTTTAAGGCTGCGAGAAGATCAAATGGCTCACTCATACGCTCGTCTTAAATTTTGCAATTTGCTTCATCGCTTCGTGTCCGAAGTACGCTTTTCCTGCTAATTCGGTTTGGTCATGCACCATTTCTGTAAGTCCTTCGGAATCGGTCGCTCCGTGAAAAACAACACCGTTATCCATGCGGATAAAGTATGGGATACCATGTAGAACCTCTCCGGTTTCTTGGTCGTTCAACTTCATTTGCCGGTTGAATAAACTTAAGGACGAACTTGGTAGAGGAAGCGAAGACGCTTCCGTTCGTCGACCGGCATCGAACACATGCTGCCCGCCCTTTACGGTGAAATTGCCAGGACATGCAAAGGTGATGTTCCCGCCTTCCAGCGTGATCGACGACGCTCCCGATTGCAGCACAATCTTTTGGCTAGCACTAATTTTGATCGATTCATTCACCGAGATGATCGTGACGGCCTTATCTGCGAGAATCTCCAGCTGATCCGTGTGCGCCTGCAACGACACCGGCCCATTGCCCGCAATCGCCTGGATCCCGCCCGCGTGCGTAAACAAATTCACAGCGTTCGCCGCCACCGACGACACCGTGTGCGCCGCCGTCAAGTGCAAGTCCGAGCGCGTCGTCCACTGCAGATGCTCGCCCGCATACATGACGGTTGACGCAGGCGTGGCCCAGTTGATGCTGGCCGGCGCGTCCATCAATACGATCGGCTTGCCGAATTTTTCCACCGGCAGCTCGCTATCGAGTTCGCGCTCGCCCGGCTTGGCCTTGCTGGCATCTTGCCCGCCAACGGCGCCCTCATGCTTGCCCTT
>NZ_JAFCTU010000156.1:0-823 GCF_049896185.1 Massilia sp. TSP1-1-2 | reverse complement strand
CGGGTTGCGCAGCTCGTGCGCCACGGTTGCGGCCAGCCCGCCCAGTTCGAGCAGGTGGGCTTTTTGCATGCGCTCCTTTTCGTGTTCGGCATAGCGCAGCAGTTGTTCGAGCCGCGCGGCGGCGGCGGCCAGGAGCGCGCCAAATACTTCGCCCACGCGCAGCACGCCGGGCGTGGCGCCTTCAAATTCGATCAGGTCGCTGTGCCAGTGCGCGCCGTGCTGGCCGCTTGCCGCCACCGGGTAGCAATGGATGCCCGGTGTGCCGGGCGTTGGCAAGGCGGCGCCCAGCGCCACCACCATTGGCTGGCGCAGGTGCGCGCCCAGCGTGGCGCCGGCAGCCTGTTCCAGCGCCTGCCAGCTGTCGGCGGCATCGAGCCGGGCGCGCCAGCCGGCCAGCACGCCGGTTTCAAGATGGGCGCCGGGGAAGATCAGCTTTTCCATGGCGCGCCGCGACGGCCCCTCGAGCACCAGCATCACGCCCAGCATGGCCGAGCCGAGCAGCCAAAGCTGCCAGAGCGGGATTGCGGCGAGCGACGCCACGCCCGTGCGCGCGGCCACGCTGAGCAGCAGGCCAGCCAGCGCCACGGTCACGGCGGTGGCCAGCAGCCAGGCGAGCAGGCGGTTGGCCCACAGGTTCACGGCCATCAGGTCGTAGCGCAAGATGCCAAATACGAGCAGCAGCGCGTAGCCGGGGAACAGGATCACGCTATACGGAAAGATGGGGATGCCGAAAGACGGATTGAGAAACATCAGCGTGGAGGCCGATCCCCACGCGCCCGAAAAGCAGATCGCCAGGATTTTGCCGCGCCGTTTGGGCGCGGCG
>NZ_JAFCTU010000155.1:0-832 GCF_049896185.1 Massilia sp. TSP1-1-2 | reverse complement strand
TGGCGTGTCCGTTCCGCCGGGAAGAAGCGCATTGGCACGGATTCCGTGCGATCCATACTCCACGGCGATTACTTGCATGAGTCCAATCAAGCCAGCCTTGCTGGCCGCATAGGCCCCCATGCCTGGAAAGCTTGCCGTATGGCTGACGAAGGTCGAGGTAAAAATGATCGAGCCGCCGCCGCGTTTTACCATCGCTGGAATTTGATATTTTGCACCGAAAAAGGCGCTGGTCAGGTTTGTGTCCAATACCGCATGCCAGGCCTGCGCTGACATATCCGGTACCGGCACACTTTCCCCGGTCGCGCCGACGTTATTGAAGGCAATGTCGAGTCCCCCAAAGCGATCTACTGCAGTATCCACCAATGCACGGGCGAGTTGCTCCTCCCTGATGTCTCCCGCGACGGCAATCGCCTGGCCGCCCCCGCGTTCAATCTCGTTCACCAGCTTGTCCAGCGCGTCTTGACGACGCCCGGTCACCACCACCTTGGCTCCCTCCTTCGCGAACAGCTTCGCCGTCTCGTAGCCAATGCCCGAACTCGCCCCCGTTACGATCGCCACGCGTCCTGATAACTGATTCATTTTCCGGCTCCTTCTTGATTTGTTTGAGCCTCTCAGCATAGTGACGCGGTTCGCTCTGCTCTATCCGTTTCTTGCTTCTGATTGCCTGCACAATGTCCACACTGTGGCCCCCTGGCCCCAACCGTCAGTCCGCTGGCCTCTTGCGTGCCCGCTGCCTCGCGTCCCATGACCCCGTCCAGAACTGCACGCCGCATTTTGCATTTCGCGAAAAGTGGCAGCCGTCCGCTTTCGATGATTATTTGGTGTACACCCT
>NZ_JAFCTU010000154.1:0-832 GCF_049896185.1 Massilia sp. TSP1-1-2 | reverse complement strand
GACCATGGGCGCCATCTTGCTGGTCCTGGCCGTGATATTTTTGCGCTAAACTTTTACCATGTTCACCATCGACCGCTCCTCTCCCATCGCCCTCTCCAAGCAGATTGAAACAAAGCTGCGCCACATGGTCGAGAGCCGCGCCCTGCCCGGTGGCGCCAAACTGCCGTCAATACGCCAGCTTGCCACCCAGTTGGCAATCAGCACCAACACCGTCGTGGTCGCCTACGACAGGCTGGTTGCCGCAGGCATCATTGATTCTCATGGCACGGCAGGATTTTTTGTCTGCACAAGCAACGAGGCCAGGTCGATTCCCGACGAGGTGGCACTTGAAGCGGGCGAGGAGCAGGAGCCCGTCTGGTTGGCGCAGCAAGCAAACGATCAGCGCGAGGGGGTATTGCTGGCAAGTAGCGGAGCATTGCCGCCGACCTGGCTGCAAGACGCGGTGCCGGCCGCCGCCGTGCAACGAGCCCTGGCACGCAGCCCTGCCGGCATGGCTTCGCGCTGTCCGCCCCAGGGGCTACCGGAACTACGCGAGCACATCGCCCTGCTGCTGCGCGGCTTCGGCGCTGCCTTTGACGCCGGCCACATCCTCACCACCTTTGGCGGCACCCATGCAATCGACTTGATTTGCCGTAGCTTTTTGCAAGCTGGCGACACCGTGCTGGTGGAAGACCCCGGTTATTTTTTACTGTTCGGCAGGTTGCGCCAGGATGGCATACGCTTGGTGTCGATCAAGCGCGGCCCCGATGGCCTCCACATGATCGCGCGCTACAGCAAACCGGTCATGATTGCCGAAGTGGGCATGGACTGGCAGCAGGCGGCGGCCAGTAAA
>NZ_JAFCTU010000153.1:0-837 GCF_049896185.1 Massilia sp. TSP1-1-2 | reverse complement strand
GGCGAAATATGGTCGGTGGTGATCGAATCGCCAAAAAGGCCAAGCAGGCGCGCGCCATGGATGTCGCCGATGCTACCGACGCTCATCTGCATGCCTTCGAAGTAGGGCGGGTTCTTGATATAGGTCGAAGCCTGGTCCCATTCGAACGCTGCGCCATCGGGCGAGGCAATCTGGTTCCAGCGGCTGTCGCCGGCGAAGACGTTGGCATAGTTGCGCTTGAACAGCTCCGGGCTGACATTGCGCGCGATCAAGTCACCTATTTCCTGGTTCGACGGCCAGATGTCACGCAGGTAGACCGGTTCGCCATCACTGCCGGTGCCTAGCGGCTCACTCGTCAAGTCGATGTCCACCGTGCCGACGAGCGCATAGGCGACCACCAGCGGCGGCGACGCCAGGTAATTCATTTTTACTTCCGGATGCACCCTGCCTTCGAAGTTGCGGTTGCCGGACAGGACCGCTGCGACGACCAGGTCTTGCTCGGCAATGTCACGCGTCACGTCGTCGGGCAGCGGGCCGGAATTGCCGATACAAGTCGTGCAACCGTAGCCGACGATGAAGAAGCCAAGCTTTTCCAGGTCAGCGAGCAGGCCTGCCTTGGTCAGGTAATCGGTCACCACCAGGGACCCCGGGGCCATCGAAGTCTTGACCCATGGCGCGGCCTTGAGACCCTTGGTCACGGCATTGCGAGCGACCAGTCCGGCCGCCAACATCACCGCGGGATTGGAGGTGTTGGTGCAGGAGGTGATCGCGGCGATGACCACGGCGCCGTCCAGTCAGATCCAGATGGGCTGGGCTCCCAGCCAAACGGAAACGCTGGCCGAAGACTGGCACGTCGTT
>NZ_JAFCTU010000152.1:0-846 GCF_049896185.1 Massilia sp. TSP1-1-2 | reverse complement strand
GCGATTCGACGTGACTTCGGCTGCCAGCCTGACTTCGCCGTCGCCAGTGTAGCGCCCGACGACGGCGAGCAGTTCGCCGGCCCATGCCATGCGGCGCGCATCGTCGGTGTCGCCGCGCTTGAAGCCGTAATAGAAATTGCCGATCATGATCATCCACATCAGCGCAAAGGCGAGCAGCATGACCATCGTCACGCGTCGCACCAGGGTGGGGCGCAGCAGGTAGCGCAGCAAGGTCTTCATGCGAGCAGCAGGTAGCCCACGCCACGCACGGTGCCGATGCGCTGGGCGCCGATCTTGCGGCGCAGATTCGAGACATGCACTTCGATGGCGCCGAAGTCGACCGCGTCGCCCAGCGGTTCAAGACGCTGCGCCAGCACGCCCTTGGGCACCACGGCGCCCGGTTCGCGCGCCAGCTCCAGCAGCAAATGAAATTCGCGCGGCGACAGCTCGAGCGCGACGCCGTCGATGCGCGCGCTGTAGCGGCGCGGCTCGATCTGCAGCGCGCCAATGGTCCACACTTCGCTTGCCTGCTGCGAGTAGCGGCGCAACACGGCGCGTATGCGCGAGACCAGTTCGGCGGTGGCAAAGGGCTTGACGAGAAAGTCGTCGGCGCCGCCATCAAGGCCGGCCAAGCGGTCGTCCAGCGCGCTGCGGGCCGTAATGATGATGACCGGCAGCGTGACCCCCGCCGTGCGCCAGCGCGCCAGCAGCGCCAGGCCGGCGCCGTCAGGCAGGGTCAGGTCGAGCAGGATGCAGTCGTAGGAAGGCTCGGTGAACAGGATCGGCGCGTCGGCCACGCGGCGCAGCCATTCGCTGCTGATGCCGTCGGCCCTGAGCGCCTGCTGG
>NZ_JAFCTU010000151.1:0-850 GCF_049896185.1 Massilia sp. TSP1-1-2 | reverse complement strand
ACGCGTATCATCCAGAAGCCGGCGATCATTTCCTTGATCTCGGTGAAGGGGCCATCGATGACGGCAAAGGCATTTTTTTTCACCTTGACGCGGACCCCGCGCGCGCTGGTGCGCAGGCCGTCCGCGGCAAGCAACACGCCCGCCCTGGCTTGCTCGGCGTTGTGGGCGTCCAACGCGTCGAGCATGGCTTGCGCTACCGGTTCTTCATCCTCGAGCGCGCGCGAAGAGCGCAGCAAAATGGCAAAGCGCTTGCCCTGCGCAGCGGCGCGTTCCTGCGCACCTTCCTGCGCACCTTCTTGCCCGACGACTTGGGCGCAGCCGCCGGGGCAGCCGCTCTCGCGTATTTCCAGTTCGACCTGCGCGTCCGATGCAGGCCAGCGTTTGAGCCAGGCGACGGCCTCGCCGATGGAGGCGACGTCGATGACGGCAAAGCCAGCGATCATGTCAGCCGGGTCGGGAAATGGCCCGGGAGTGATGGTCGCTTCGCCGTTACGCAAGGTGAGGCGCACCGCATTGGCGCTAGGCTGAAGGTGCGCGAAGAGCAGGTCAGCTTCGGCGGCGGGAAGCCGGCCGGCCTCAGAGCGCTCGTCGGCGCGGCGCAGGATCATGAATTGCATTGCTTGCTCCTCATTCTGTATCGGTAGCCATCTTTTGCCTCTGCAGTACTGGCTAAGCCTGCCGCTGGGCCACCTGGGCGCGCAAGCGCTCTTCCTGCTCGCGCAGCTCGGGCGTGAACTCGGCGCCAAAGTCTTGGGCCTCGAACACTTGCCGGATCTCAATCTCGGAATCGCTTTGCATCGGATTGGGGCAGCGCCTGACCCACTCAATCGCCTCTTCCCGGGACTTGACC
>NZ_JAFCTU010000150.1:0-878 GCF_049896185.1 Massilia sp. TSP1-1-2 | reverse complement strand
AAATTCCACCACAACAACCAAGATCAGGACATAATTTTTTCAAAAAACACACCCGACAAGTAGTCTGACACAGGGGGCTGTTGGCGCTGAAGAATTTGCGTCAGGTGCGGGCTTTGGCGCAGCGGCTAAGGCCGTGGAGGCCTTCACAGCTGGCGCGACGTGTGAAGTCTTCGGCGGAGGGGAGAGCGTCGCTGATGGCGTAGCGTTCGGCGTCGCTTTGCCCTGTTGTCTGTCTCCTCCGGAAACAGTAATCTCGGGTGCGGTGGCGGCCGCGCCAGCGGGAGCTTTTTGCGTGGCGGCGTCGGTCTCTGAAGCAGAAACAGGCGCAACTTTCGGCGTTGGCACTACGGCTGGCTTGCGAGCGGGCTCGTGCTCGCTCACATTGCTGGGTTGGGATTCGCTCGCAGGTTGATGCCCGCGCTGGTGCACGATTACCTTGATATCGGCGACTTCGAGTAGGGTTTCGTCGTAGCGCACAGTGGCGTTTCCCGCGGCGTAGTTCACTGTTGCGCTTTCGACACCGGGCACCCCGCAAATCCGCTTCTCCACTTCGTCCACGGCCAATACCGACAGCATGTCGTGCACTTCAAAAACACTCGTTTTCATCAAAGCTTCCTTTATGACTTTGAAAATCCTCCGGCGAGCAGCTGCCTGGGAAGCCGGTTTTGGGTATCGCGCCCGCCTCTTTGCGGCACTACCGTTTTACCCCTCCCTGTGGCCCATATCATCCCCGCAATTATTCTCCGATGCGGGGCTGTTCCGAGGGGAAACCGCCAGCAAAGCCCAAATTTCCGCGCTTTTCAAAGCCCGTTCACAGGTGCAAAACCACACAAGAAGATGACTCAGAAAAACTGCTGAAATGTCTTAACTTGGCTGGC
>NZ_JAFCTU010000149.1:0-878 GCF_049896185.1 Massilia sp. TSP1-1-2 | reverse complement strand
CTTATTAAGTTTGGCACGAGCGCGCGTGACTTTGGCAAGAATGTCGGTCGCTTTCGCGGTCCATATATACGGTTTCGGTGCCATATTATGTTTTGCAATGAACTGTCCAATCGATTCGGTCAGGTCTGGGACTGACTTGAACGTCGCGCGTCGCAACTGCGTCTCCGATAGATCCCGGAAGAACCGTTCAACCATATTGAGCCAGGACGCGCTGGTCGGCGTGAAGTGCATATGGAAACGCGGATGCTTTGCCAGCCACGCTTTCACATTGGCGTGCTTGTGGGTTGCGTAGTTATCGGCAATCAAATGAATCTCCTTGCCTTTGGGCGTGCTGCGATCAATTTGCCGCAGGAAGCGTAACCATTCCTGATGACGATGCTTCGTTTGGCACTGACCAATGACGCTCCCGTCGAGTGTACTCATCGCCGCGAACAAGGTCGTCACTCCGTTGCGCTTATAGTCATGTGTCATCGTTTGGCAACGCCCCTTCTTGAGTGGCAATCCCGGCTGCGTACGGTCCAGTGCCTGAATCTGCGACTTCTCGTCACAGCAAAAAACCAAGGCGCTTTCCGGCGGGTTCAGATACAGCCCAACAATGTCCTCAAGCTTCTCCGTGAAGTGCTTGTCGTTCGATACCTTGAAGGTCGATACCCGATGCGGCTTGAGGCCGTGGGCATGCCAGATGCGCCGAACGCTCGCTTCGCTGATACCCACCGCAGCGGCCATTGTCCGGGTGCTCCAGTGCGTGGCATTGGCCGGCGATTGCTGGGTTGTCATCTTCACGATCGCTTTGACCTTGCGCTCAGAAATCTGCGGCTTGCGTCCTGGCCGCGTTCCATCCCGCTCAATTCCCGATTGACCATCTTCGATGTATCGAC
>NZ_JAFCTU010000148.1:0-890 GCF_049896185.1 Massilia sp. TSP1-1-2 | reverse complement strand
CGGCCGGCGTGCCCATCGTGTCCGCCACCCTGATGCACAGTTCGCAGCAGGTGGCTGAACAATACGTATTGTCAATTTGCTCATGTAAGATGCTGCTTTGATATCTTGCCGAGCAATTCGATGAAAAACAGGATGATGGTTGCCGTGCTGTGCATGGCGGCGATGACGGGTGCCTCGGCCGAGATCCGTAAAATGACCGGAGCCGACGGAAAAGTGACCTTGTCCAATGTTCCGCTTGTGCTGAAGAATCCCGCTACCCAGGCGCCGCGGCCGGTAGTGGCGCGCTTGCCCGAGGCCGGTTCCGACTTGTTGCGCCCGGAGGTCATCGGCGCGGTGGCCAATGTCATGGGAATTACCCACCTGGTCAGCAGCAGCCGAGAGTTTTGCGTGGCGACCACGCCCACCTCGTACAAGCGCTACTCGTCGGCCGCTGACGCCTGGTTGCAACGCAACGCCGCAGTGGTTGCGCATAAAGAAAAGGTAATGGCGACCGGCGACCAGCGCCTGGTGGCCAATGCGCTCTCGGGTGACATGGTGCGCCAGACTGAAGAAATGATGCGCCCCGTGCGCGGCGCCGGCACCGCCGAGAAGGTTGCCTGGTGCGACAAGGCATTCGCCGATGTGAACCGCGGCGCACTCGACCTGGTGGGCCGCGCATCGATAGCACCGCTCATGCGCTACCATCCGCGCTAAAAATTTTGCAGAGCCTCTTGCCAGCGCCGCAGCCGTTTGCTATAGTTCGTCTCCCGTTGAAAAGCACGCGAAATCAACAAGTCGCAGGACTATCATCGGGAAGCGCATTAAGTGCGCTGCAGTAAAAAAGAGGTTGACGAAAAACGCGAAACGCTGCATAATCTCACCTCTCTGCTGCTTACGAACAAAACGCTTCG
>NZ_JAFCTU010000147.1:0-892 GCF_049896185.1 Massilia sp. TSP1-1-2 | reverse complement strand
GATGTAGCCGCGGGCGTCCCGGTAAGCGCCGGAGTCGAGCATGTCGACGCCCTTGGCCACGTTGCGCACCGCGCCACGGACCGTGTTGGCATAAGTGTAGTCGACACGGCGATAGGTAATATCGGATGCGTTGCGATATTCCAACTGGACGACGTCTTCGCCTGACCACTTATACGTGATCCCGGCAGCGGCTGAGGTACCTACCGCCGCAACCACCTGCAGCAATTTGCCGGCTGCGTCGTAGGTGTAGTCCGTTTTGTTGCCTTTCCAGTCCAGCGTGTAATCGACGTAGCCTCTCGAGTCATACACGGTCTGGGCAGCGGCGCTGGCACAGGAGGACGTCCCGGCACGTACGACCGATGTGATTTTCTTCTCTCCAAGGATACTGGTGAACGCGTAAGTCGTGGCCATGCCTTTCGCGTTGGTCACCGTGGTCTGCCCAGCACCGTAGACGAAGTTATCCACCTCGGCGCCACCCTCGAGCGCGCTTTGCTGCACCGTACCATCCGTGTTGTATGTATAGCGGCTATAGCGCGCACTATTGATTGATATGCCCGTCAACAGCGTCGCGGCATTAGCCGCAGTCGTGTTTTCATAATGGTACTGGCGGACCGCCGGTGCCGCGCCTGGTGAGGTCACCTTGGTCAACATGCCAGCAGCGTTGTATTCATAGGTCCATGCGTTCCCAGCCGGGTCAATGACTTGGGTAACACGATTACTGGCGTTCTTCGTTAACTGAATCCACTTTCCCGCCGAGTTGGTGATCTTGGTAACGCCCTGACTCGGTTGCTGAACCGTCAAAGTGTTCCCGCTTAACTTGTCAATAATCTCGTTTGGACTGCCTGGCGAGTAGTAACGCTCGCCGGCGAACTGCTGAACCGGGGCGTGGCCG
>NZ_JAFCTU010000146.1:0-896 GCF_049896185.1 Massilia sp. TSP1-1-2 | reverse complement strand
CGGCATGCTGGAGGTGCTGCAACGCGCCTTCGCCGGTAATCCTATCCAGCCCACTGCATAGGCGCTGAACAGTCACGAAAACTCTTCGTTGGTCACGCCGCCCTCCTAGAGATCGACAAATATTCGAAAGGATCGTAATGTCGTCAGAGCCGTCCGTGGACGAAATTTTGCAAGGTGTCCCAGGCAAAACTAAGACAAGTAATCAAATACCGAAGGGGCCATCGGATCAACCTTCAGTTGAGGCAATTTTACAGAGCGGGCCGAAACAAGGGGTGAAGGCGGCAAAGAAAGCGACTGACATTTCCCTGACCCCTACTGCACAAAAGGACACGCATACCGAGCCAGTAAAATTCACAAATATTTCGGGCAGATACGCCATTGTAACTAAAATTACTAGGCCGAAAATCGTCCATGACGGTGGATTTGTTGAGCGATACGGTAGACGCGCGCCAACGAAAGCTGATGCTTTTTCAAGAGCGAAATGGAAGGCAAAACTGAACGGAGCCGAGGCCACCTGTGGCCCAATAACTGGACCGCTGAATCCTCTATGTAATTTTGAGGATCAGACAGACGCGACCGCAGCCTATCGATATTTTTGGGAGGGCAAAGGAAAAGACAGATGGGCAATTAGTTACGAAAAATATTTGCGATCCGATCCGTCCGCCTTGAATCTCGTGGGCCAGCTCGTCAACGATTTCATCGGGCACATAGAAGTTATTGGGAAGAATCGCACAACTTTTCAGGTCGTAAGTGGACAATATGCGATCGGCGAGGAAGGTTTTGCACCATATCCCGCCACTGTGAACTGGCAGCGAGCTATAAAGTGGACCCACGAGTCAAGACAAGAATGTATTTAGTTTAGGCTGCGCTTATTTCACATGCAGCTGCCCGGCGCT
>NZ_JAFCTU010000145.1:0-901 GCF_049896185.1 Massilia sp. TSP1-1-2 | reverse complement strand
GCTGACGAAAATACCAGGCACCCAGCCCGCGGCGGGGAAGAGATAAAAGCGCTTGAAGCCGAGCCAGGGCGTCATTGCGCCCATGTCCGTCACCTGCACCATCAGCACCGTGGCCACGCCCAGCGCGTAGCACACCAGCAGTTGGCGCGGCTTGTCGCGGTTCAGGAAGCGGAACACGAAGTGCAGAAAAAATACGGGGTTCAGGGGGCCGCAGTTGATCAAGCGCTTGCCCAGTTGGGCGGTGCTGTCGTCGCCCAGGTTGATGGCCAGCTGGCCCAGGCTCCAGCAGCCCACGCCCACGCAAAACAGCGCCAGCGGCTTGATGCCGCTCTGGTGCGGCCCCTTGGCCCACAGCCAGCCGGCCAGCGCCAGGCTGACCGCACATTGCACCGCGAGCGAGAAGTAATAAAGGCCGTACAAATCCATGGGGGCAGCAGAGCTTGGTAGTCCGAAGGGGCTCACTATATCGCAAGCCAATGCAAAACAGGGCCGAAGCCCTGTTTTGAAGTCCTGCTACCGCCCGGGTGCTGCTTAGGCTTGAGCGGCCTTCTTGCGACGCGATGCAACCACGCCGATCAGGCCCAGGCCCAACAGGAACATGCTTGCTGGTTCTGGAACCGCCTGGCCGGTGAAGCCGCCGATGGTGAACACTTCGAGCGCGCGGATTTGCATGTTCGAGCCGTTGTAACCGGAGCTGTCGACCAGCGAGTTCGCGCCGCCGCTGCCATAGCTGTAAGCGTACGAGTAGCCCATGTCGAGCGTGTTATTGACGTAAATGTCGTGGCCACCGCCGAACGTAGGACCATAGCCGGCGACGTTCGCCGTTTGATACTCGTTCGTCTGCTGACGCTTGACGCCGTCGGTCAGGTTGAAAACGAAGCCGTCATAGGTGTTCGTGACG
>NZ_JAFCTU010000144.1:0-929 GCF_049896185.1 Massilia sp. TSP1-1-2 | reverse complement strand
ACCGGGCGGGCCAGCATGATTCCCAGCAGCAGGCCGCTGACTACCTTGCCCACCACGTGCCCGCGGCGGGGCGCGGGTCCGGGTCGCCCGGACCGTTGGCCAGAAAAATACCGTCCGGGTTCAACGCGAGCGCGTCCGCAGCGCTCGATTGGGCCGGCAGCACGGTGACCTTGCAACCGCGTTCGGTCAGCATGCGCAAGATGTTGCGCTTGACGCCGTAGTCGAAAGCGACCACGTGAAATTTGGGATCGGCCAGCTTGCCGTAGCCTTCGCCCAGCGTCCATTCGGTCTCGGTGAATTCGTAGGCCTTGGTGGTGGACACCACCTTGGCCAGATCCATGCCCGTCAGGCCCGGGAACGAACGCGCCAGCTCCAGCGCCTGCGCGGCCGACGGCTCGTTGCCTTGCGTGCCGACCAGGATGGCGCCGCTCTGCGCACCCTTCTCGCGCAGCATGCGCGTCAGCTTGCGGGTGTCGATGTTGGCGATGGCGACAATGCCTTCAGCCTTCAGGTAGTCCGACAGCGATTGGGTGGAGCGGAAATTGGAAGCGATCAGCGGCAGGTCGCGGATGATCAAGCCTGCAGCATGCACCTTGGACGACTCGACATCTTCCGGATTGATACCGGTGTTGCCGATGTGCGGATAGGTAAGGGTGACAATCTGGCGCGAATAGCTCGGATCGGTGAGGATTTCCTGGTAGCCTGTCATCGCCGTGTTGAACACGACTTCTCCGGTGGTGTGGCCGGCGGCGCCAATGGAAATACCTTTAAAGATCGTTCCGTCTGCAAGCGCAAGGATGGCTGGAACGGAAGGGCCAGAAAAAAATGGCGGCAAGGGCAACTCCTGATAAAGTTACCGTAGCTGCGCCACGTCAGACCGACGACCATGCATCCTGAGCCGCTTGCGCTCAAGGGTTGGTGTCATTTTG
>NZ_JAFCTU010000143.1:0-935 GCF_049896185.1 Massilia sp. TSP1-1-2 | reverse complement strand
CGCCAAGCAGGCCGCGCTCGCGGTCGAAGACAGCATGTATTGCGCGAGCGCGCGGTGCAGACGGGCAATGCCGCCTTTCATGACGGAAAAACGCGAACCGGTCAGCTTGGTGGCGACATCAAAATCGAGGCCCAGCGCGGCGCCAACGTCCACGTGGTCTTTCACGTCAAAATCAAAACTGGGAGGTGTGCCCACTTTACGTACTTCAACGTTTGCCGCCTCGTCGGTGCCAACAGGCACGGATGCGTGCGGCAAGTTGGGCACGCTTTCCATGAAGGCCGCCATCCTTGCCTGCACATCGCCCAGCGCGGTTTCATTGGATTTGAGCTCGTCGCCCAGGCCTGCCACTTCCGTCATCACGGCCGAGGTGTCTTCGCCTTTGCCCTTGAGCATGCCGATCTGTTTCGACAGCGAATTGCGCCTGCCTTGCAGCTCTTCGGTACGCGTCTGGATCGCTTTGCGTTCCGCTTCGAGGGCGTTGAAGCCTGCCACGTCGAGCTGGAACTTGCGCGTTGCGAGGCGCGCTGCGACGTTGTCGATATCTTTGCGAAGAAGTTGGATGTCTATCATGGGGTCAAGTGGCGCTATGTCGAAAGCGCAATTGTACCAAGTTGACAGTCACTTCCGGCGATTTGCGTCAGGTGTCATTTGCGCTGCGCGGGCCAGCGCCAGTACATCAGCTTTGGCTGGCTTTTCCCAGCGCGGTCAAGCGCTTGGTCTTGACGACAACGACTTGCATGTTGGCTTCGGCAATCGTGCTGGCCTGGACCTTGGCGGGAGCTGCAGCGGCCGGCACTTCGGCCGTGGCGTAAGCAGCCCAGGTGGTCATGACGGCAACGGCAAGAAAAACGCCTTCGTGCCGCCCTGCGCGACACGTATGACCAATGCGCGAAGCTGGTGCGCGGCGTTCCGACGGGCGTACGCGCCGCCGCCGG
>NZ_JAFCTU010000142.1:0-940 GCF_049896185.1 Massilia sp. TSP1-1-2 | reverse complement strand
CAAGCACGGCAACCGTAGGGCGGATGCAATCCGCCATGCTTGCGCCCCGTTACCATCATTTCATCCGTTCCATTTGCATCGGCCCGTGATCGGACGCCGTTATCGGCGAGCAGCAGGCGCTCTACATCGAGGTATGCCTTGCATACTTGGAAAGGGCGCGGCTATAATACGCGCCTGCATGACAGAGACATCCGAAAGCGTTGCCCAGTCGGGAACGATTTCAGTACAAGTTATGCCTGATGACCATAGTAAATCGGTACCACCCCTTCCCATCCCGAACAGGACCGTGAAACGATTTTACGCCGATGATAGTGCTGCAACCAGTGTGAAAGTAGGTCATCGTCAGGCTATTATTCTAGAAAACCCCCGTGGAGACGCCGGGGTTTTTTTTCGTCTATCTATCGGGTCTGTCACGTGGCCCTGTCTCAACTATGCAAAGTTCGAGCAGTCCGGGGTTGGATCTACATGCGCTCTGCGGCATGCCCGCGTGAATCCACCTGGGCAATTGCGTCGGCGGTCGCTGCCGACAGGGTCTAGCCAAGATGGCCGTGTCCCGTGTTGTAGAACACGCACGGCGACTTGCCCCGCCCGACGCGCGGCAGCATGGTGGGCAGCATCGGACGCAAGCCGGCCCACGGAACGACGCTGCGCGTATTAATTCCTGGGAAGCAGTGGTGAACCCAGTCGACCAGGGGACGAATTCTGTCGGCGCGAATATCGCGGTTTAAACCATTGAACTCAGCGGTGCCGGCAACGCGGATGCGCTCTGTACCAAGCCGGCTGGTAACCAGCTTGGTGGCGTCGTAGAGCAGGCTGACGGTCGGCGCCGCCGCTTGACTGTGCGCATCGTTCAAGTTGACAGGTCATGCTGCACAGCGAAGCGGAGATCCGCAAGAATGCGGCCAAGATCTACCAGCAGGCCGTGCAGCTCAAGGCCATG
>NZ_JAFCTU010000141.1:0-944 GCF_049896185.1 Massilia sp. TSP1-1-2 | reverse complement strand
GGCGAGCACAAGGCGGCCGTGCAAAAGGAATTCGGCGCCGGCGCGGCAGCCACCGCCTCCAGGCCCGTATAGGTGCCGCCGCCTTGCGAGTAGGCCAGCAGCAGCATGGCGGCAACGCCGGTCCAGCCAATATTGCCGGCCAGTTCGCTGGTGCTGGCGATGGTGGTGGGCACCAGTTGCGGCAGGAAAGCGACGTGCGCGACGATGCCGTACACGATCAGCACCAGGTGGGTGACCACGAAGCCCAGGAAAATGGGCAGCAGGATCTGGATGGATTCCTTCAGGCCGCGCAAGTTCATCACGATCAGCAAGGCAATGAAAAACGCTTCCGCCCATAGCTTGTAGGGCTGGAAACCCAGTGGCAGGAAGGAAGCGAGCGCGTCGACACCGGAGGCGATGGAAATGGCAATCGTCAGCACGTAGTCAAGCACCAGCGCGCAGCCGGAGATGAGGCCCATGTAGGGGCCGACCAGGCTGGTTGCCACGCGGTAGCCGCCGCCGCCCGTGGGAAACAGTTCGATGACCTGGTTGTAGGCCAGCGCGATGACGAACACGGTGACGGCGGTGGCAATGGCCAGGTACAGGCCCAGCTCGTTATGCCCGCCCAGTGCGCGAAAGGTTTCTTCGGGGCCGTAAGCGGAGGAGGACAGCCCGTCGGCGCCCAGCCCCACCCATGCAAGGAAGGCGACCAACGCCATCGAATGGCGTGTTTCACTCTTCATGGGATCAAGTGCTTTACCGAGTAAAATTTCCCGGATCTTTTTATTCTTCATCTTGCTGGCCGAAGGGGCGGCAGAGTAGCTCAGGTAGGCAGAATCATACGCCGATCCCCTTCTGTCTACCGCCCCCCGGGCCGCACGATCGCGAACCGAACAGCTCAACCGCGAACTGGTCAAGGTCGGGATCGAGCCGGTGCGCGCGCTGCGGGCCGCTCCGAACGCCCA
>NZ_JAFCTU010000140.1:0-944 GCF_049896185.1 Massilia sp. TSP1-1-2 | reverse complement strand
TATAAAGATTGCCAGCCCCGTCCACCGCCAATGCACCAGGAAGCCGTACTTCGTCGGATGTTTTTGGTACGTCAGCTGTTCTCGCCGCGGCGCGCCTCCAAGGGTTTGTCGTTGGCAATCGGGAAGAATAAGCATGTAACTCGCGGTCGCCTTCCAGTATCGCATACAGTGTCCCGCTCTGCGGATCTAGGGCCACACTGACGATCATTCCTACGCTGTCTGCTAATACCGAAACCTTCACCGCTTCCGGTGGATTGGATTTCGAATTCCAAGTCAAACAAAGAAGACCAGTGATAGCGATCACGGCAGTACTACCGGCTAGTCGAACAAAACTTTTCCCCGTTATCGAATAGTCCAATTTTTCGCACCTCTCTTGAAGTCATACCTGATGTCGTGAGCCCGCTTGGGTCACTTGTGCATACCTTGACGTGTTACCCACCTCAATACTGGGATATCCTGGTGTTACAACTTTCGCCCCAGCAGCACTTTGGATTACCGTACCTTTTTAATCGTCGCGCTAATCGACCTGCCGCCCCTTTTCAAGCAAAAATTCAGGCGTTTCGTGAAACTCGTCATCTACACCGAGCAAACCCGCGAAGCCCCTCATTCTGAACTGCCGTGGCTTTTAGGCGGGACCGTGTGGCTGGCCGGAAAAGCGATCACTACCATTTGGAGCGTCGGTCCCCCAGGTGTAGATTCCAGTAAACGGATTTCCTTTGCCGCTAAAGAGGATGCCTTCATGCTCCGAATCCTTGTGTTCAAAAGCAAAGAGCATACTCGAGCGATAACGTTCATATCCGGGGCTAAGTAGGCGCCGTTCCGGTTGAGATCTTAACTCATATCGTTATACACAACTCATTGTTCTCGTAATGCTGCCAGTGTTGCAGCCGCTATACGCACCTCTTGCAGGCCCAGCCAGATCGTCTTCACGCCTGGCTCGCCAT
>NZ_JAFCTU010000139.1:0-949 GCF_049896185.1 Massilia sp. TSP1-1-2 | reverse complement strand
GAGGGGGCGGATCAGATTGACGCCGACGATGACATATACGAGGCGCACCATGTGTTTGACATCTGGTATCGCAATACGTCGGACATCGTGCCAATGGCGATCACCGGCGACATGCACAGCGTCAACAAGGCCAACTTCGCCATCCTGTACTGCTTCGGCCCGCGCTTCACCGCCATGGATAAACAACTGACGGAATTGTATTGCGCCGATGACCCTGGGCTGTACGAAAAATACTTGATCCGCCCGATCGCCCAGGTTGACCTGCCGGCGATCGTCGACGAAAACCAGAACATGAATCAAATTGTCGCCACACTCGGGCTGAAGGAGATGACCCAGGGCTCGCTGATCCGCAAGCTGTGCACCTACACCACGACGAACCCGACGCGGAGGGCAATCTTCGAATTCGACAAGCTCATCCGCAGCATCTACACGCTGCGCTACCTGCGTGATCCGCAGCTGGAGCGCAATGTCCACCGCTCGCAAAACCGCATTGAGTCCTACCACCAGCTGCGCTCGGCCATCGCCCAGGTCGGCGGAAAGAAGGAACTGACTGGGCGGACTGACATCGAAATCGAGATCAGCAACCAGTGCGCGCGTCTGGTCGCCAACGCGATCATCTTCTACAACTCGGCCATCCTGTCGCACCTGCTGACGAAATGCGAGGCCAGCGGCAACGCCAAGGCCGTGGCGTTGATCACCCGGATGTCGCCGGCGGCATGGCGCCACATCCTGCTGAATGGGCACTACACATTCCAGAGCGGCGGCAAGATGATCGACTTGGACGCGCTCCTGGCCGGGCTGGATTTGGGGTGACAAAATTTCCGGGGGTTCCGGCTTAGCCCCCCTAAAAGGAATGTTTTTGATGGTAAGTTGGCGGTTTCAAATACCAAGCGCAACACTGGGTTAATTAACAGTGTCAGTCGGATGTTGCAGCAAGGCTATGTGCTGA
>NZ_JAFCTU010000138.1:0-952 GCF_049896185.1 Massilia sp. TSP1-1-2 | reverse complement strand
GCGTACCAACGTGGCTGACCGCATCACCTCGCTGCGCGTGCTCACGCTGCTGTCCGATCCGGACGACATGGCGCCGGAAATGAAGCGCGTCAATGACCTCGCGCTGGCGTATGGCGCGGCGCAAAAAAAGCTGTCGGACAAATTTTCAACCGAAGCGTCGACCACCACGGCCGAGAAAGACTTGCTCAAGCAAATCAAGGAACATGAAGCGGCGGCCATGCCGGCCATCGCCAAGGCGTCCGAAATGTGGATGGGCGGCAAGGCCGAAGACGCGACCAAGGTGTTGATTCGCGAGATCCGTCCGAACCAGAAAAAATGGATGGCCGCGCTCGATCAGCTCGCCGTGCTGGAAGAAAAGCAGACCGCCGCGACCGTCAAGCAGGCCGAGGGCGATTACACGACGGCGCGCAATTTCATGCTGGCCTTTGCCGCTTTTGCCGTGCTGGTCGGCCTGGCTGCCGCCATCGTCATCACCCGCAAGCTGATCAAGCAATTGGGCGGCGAGCCTGACTATACGGCCCGCATCGCCAGCAGCATTGCCAGAGGCGACCTGTCCATTTCGATCGACACCAGCAACGCCAGCGCCGGCAGCTTGCTGATGGAAGTGCGCGAAATGCGCAACAGCCTGAAAGACATCGTTGGCCAGGTGCGGCACGGCACCGAGACCATCGGCACCGCCTCGCGCGAAATCGCAGCCGGCAACATCGACCTGTCCTCGCGCACCGAAATGCAAGCGAGCTCGCTGGAAAAGACCGCCTCTGCAATGGAAGAACTGACTTCCACCGTCAAGCAAAATGCCGACAATGCGCGCGAAGCGAACCTGCTTGCCGCCACCGCGTCCGACGTGGCGCGCAAGGGTGGCGAAGTGGTGGCCCAGGTGGTGGACACGATGGGTTCGATCAATACCTCGGCCAACAAGATTGTCGACATCATCGGCGTGATCGACGGCATC
>NZ_JAFCTU010000137.1:0-956 GCF_049896185.1 Massilia sp. TSP1-1-2 | reverse complement strand
CAGTGATGACGCGGATGGCGTGGGTGAGCCCTGAAAAGGACATGGCGGTGAGCCAGCAATGTGAGCTGGCGGGCGTGTCCAGGGCCACTGTTTATGCTCAGCGCAAGCCGCAGGAGGTCTGCATTGTGGAACTGCTGCTGTGCCGGCTGATCGACGAGGAATACACGCGCCGGCCGTTCTACGGCAGCCGCAAGATGGTGTGCTTTCTGCTGACCCAGGGCCACGTCGTCAATCGCAAACGGGTGCAGCGCATGATGCGCGAGATGGGACTTGCGGGCATGGCGCCGGGGCCGAACACGAGCAAGGCGCATCCAGAAAACAAGGTCTATCCGTACCTGCTGCGCGGGGTGCCGATCGAGCGCCCCAACCAGGTGTGGAGTACTGACATCACGTACATCCGGCTGGCGCATGGCTTCGCGTATTTGGTCGCCGTGATCGACTGGTACAGCCGCAAGGTGCTCAGCTGGCGCATCAGCAACAGCATGGACGCGTCGTTCTGCGTGGACTGCCTGGAGGACGCCCTGCGCTCGCACGGGACGCCCGAGGTGTTCAACAGCGACCAGGGTTCGCAGTTCACCAGCGAGGCCTTCACGGGCGTGCTCAAACGCGAGAGTGTCACCATCAGCATGGACGGGCGTGGACGCGCCTTCGACAACATCTTTGTGGAACGACTGTGGCGCACCGTCAAGTACGAGGACGTCTACCTGAACGGCTACGCAAACATGGGCGAGCTGATGCTTGGCCTGACGGCGTACATGATGTTCTACAACGAAGAGCGCTTCCACCAGGCGCTGGGTAACGATACGCCGAGCAAGGTGTATCAGTCCGGGATCGGCGGCGGTGCCATGATCCTGGAGAAATACGGTGACGATGATGAGCCAGAAGCGCCAACGGAGGACACATCATCGACGGTAGAAAACGCGGGGCAGCGCCGGGCAGCTGCATGTGAAATAAGC
>NZ_JAFCTU010000136.1:0-964 GCF_049896185.1 Massilia sp. TSP1-1-2 | reverse complement strand
CAACCAGGAAAATTTCCGACGACTTATCGCGGCTCGCTTTCGGCTTGATCTGTTTGACAATTTTAAATTCAGCGCGGAACTTTTCGACGACTTGGCTGAAACCCATGTCCTTGAAGCACTTTACTACCAGCGCTCCGCTCGGCTTCATGTGAAATTGCGAAAATTCAATCGCCAGGTCGATCAGGTGTTCCATGCGGGCCGAGTCTGCCGTCGGGATGCCCGACAGGTTGGGCGCCATGTCCGACAACACCAGGTCGCATTTGCGGCCGGCCAGGATGGTATCGAGCTGGCGTAAAATGCGCGCCTCGCGGAAGTCGCCGAGGATAAAATGCATGTCGGCAATCGGCTCCATCGGCAGCATGTCGAGGCCGATAATGGTGCCGTTGATGCCGCCGCCGTCGGCGCCCGCCAGCTTGCGGCGCACGTACTGCCCCCAGCTGCCCGGGGTGCAGCCAAGGTCGACGATGACCTGGCCGGATTTGATCAGCTTTTCGCTCTCGTCGATTTCCTTGAGCTTGTAGGCGGCGCGTGCACGATAACCCTCTTTCTGCGCCAACTTGACGTAGGGGTCGTTAATATGGTCGTGCAACCAGTTCTTGTTTAATTTTTTCTTTGCCATTCGCGTAGAATACTGCTTTTAAAGGATTAATTAAAATATTATGCTAAAACTTACACCCGTCGAGCGCAGCGCACTGCGCGCTGAAGCCCATGCGCTAAAGCCTGTCGTCATCATTGGCGAAGCGGGCCTGACGCCGTCGGTCATCAAGGAAATCTCCGCCAGCCTGGATTCGCACGGCCTGATCAAGGTGCGCGTGTTCGGTGACGATCGGGCGATGCGCACTGAAATTTACGAGAACATCTGTACTGAATTGCAGGCCCATCCGGTGCAGCATATCGGCAAGCTGCTGGTTATTTATCGGCCCAAGGTTGAAGTTGAGAAAGAGCGCAGCAGCAAGTCCGGCCC
>NZ_JAFCTU010000135.1:0-964 GCF_049896185.1 Massilia sp. TSP1-1-2 | reverse complement strand
GGTGAGGATTTTGTGGCCGTGCATCTCGCGGCCTTGGTCGTAAGTCATGGTTTTGCGCATCGCTGCCGGCTCGCCCGAGTTCGACAGTTTGACGCGGTTTTTCACCCTTTTTCCTGAGCGCATTCCATATGAATCAAGTACATAGGCAAGCCCATCATTGAAAAGATCGTCCAGCGCTTCCCCGTCAAGCGCGTCATCGCCGTCGCTGACCGCGGCTTGCTCTCGACAGACAACCTGGCCGATCTGCAGGCCATTACCCTGCCCGGTGGCGGGACACTTGAATTCATTCTTGCAGTCCCAGGCCGGCGCTACAACGATTTCGTCGATATCCTGACGCCGTTCCACGACGCCACTTGCGCTGACGCCAAGGAGGAGGTGCTGGGCGATGCGCAGTGGGACAAGCTGCGCCTGATCATCGCTCATGATCCGCAGGTGGCGCTGGCCGCCGGTGCCAAGCGCGACCTCATCATCGGCGCGCTGGAGCAAAAAGCAGCCCAGTGGGCGGGCAAACTCGATGGACAGGAAGGCGGCGCGCGCAAGCGCGGACGCAAGCTCTCCGATGGCGGAGCGCGCGCCCGCTTCTATCACGAAGTGTGTGAAGCGCACTTGGCGCGCATCGTCCGGGTCGACCTTAAAAGCGAGTTGTTCACGTACTCGATTGATGAGCGTGCGCTGGCGCATGCGCGCTTGATGGACGGTAAACTGCTGCTGGTCACGAACACCGCCGACCTCGCGCCTGGCGAGGTCGTAAAACGGTATAAATCATTAGCCGATATCGAACGTGGGTTCCGCGTGCTTAAATCCGAAATCGAGATCGGACCGATCAACGGACAAGGAGATTAGCGCGGAGTTGGGCGTTTTGCGCGCCACAGTGGCACGTTGGCGTAGTCGATACATCGAAGATGGTCAATCGGGAATTGAGCGGGATGGAACGCGGCCAGGACGCAAGCCGCAGATTTCTGAG
>NZ_JAFCTU010000134.1:0-976 GCF_049896185.1 Massilia sp. TSP1-1-2 | reverse complement strand
AAGGCCAGGCCGCTGATGTCGTTGACGTCCATGCCCTGGCTGCCCAGGTCGACGCGGCGCAGTTCGGCGCCGGTACGGCTGACCTTGACCACCTGGCCGATGGTGTTGTAACTGCCGATCCAGAAATTGCCGTCGACCGGGTCGAGCGCGATGCCGGCGTGGCTCTGGATATTGAATGGAATGGCGAAGCGGGCAATTTCGGCGCCCGTTTGCGCATTCACTTCCACCATCTGGTTGGCCTGGTGCGACAGCAGGAACAGGTGGCCGCTGGCTGGATCGACCAGGCCCGCGGTGGCGTAATAGTTCTCAGGCATCACCAGGCGCGCGATCAGACTGCCGGTTGCCGGGTTGATGGCCGCCACGCTGTTGCTGCCGTTGTAAGGATAGCCTTCGAATACCAGCAGGCTGCCGGCAGGCACATTCACGCCCGCCAGGTTCACCGCTTGCCCCAGGATTTGCAGGCCGGCGTAGTTGCCCGTGTACTGGTTGCCGCCGGCCGGTGTCAGGGTGATGGTTTGCAGCACCAGGCCAGTGGCCGGGTCGACCCGTAACAGGCGGCCGGGATTACTCGCGTCCATGGTCCACAAGGCGCCGCTGGTTGGGTCGAAAGCAACGTCGCCCAGCTGGCCGACGCCGGCGCTGTCGCTGCCCACGCGTACCGTGTTCAGGGCGATCGGGGCCGACGTGCCGCCGGCCGTGGTGAGGCTGACGCTGCCGGTGCCGTAGTGGTGCAGGGCGGCGCTGCCGAAGTTGACCTGGCCGCCGTACACATACACGCCGCGCGCCGGATCGTAGTAATAGCTCACGTCCGGCCCGGCGCCCGTCTGCGTGTCGGCAATGCTGCCGTTCGGGAAATCGTAACGCGTGGCGCCTTCGACCAGGCCGCTGCCGGTGAGCTGGTCGCCCGCGGCCGAAAAACGGGTCAGGGTCGGGACGATCTGCAGCAGCGGCTGGCTGGCCGAGCCGAACATTTGCA
>NZ_JAFCTU010000133.1:0-988 GCF_049896185.1 Massilia sp. TSP1-1-2 | reverse complement strand
GCCGCGGCGGGCTGCCGATGTTGAACATTTCCGGCGTGCCGGGCTGGCCTTCGTTCGCGTTGCTCTGGTGATTGTTGATCGTGCCTTGCATCGGGCCGTCGTTCGGCGCCGGATGCGGGGCGACTGCCTTTTTGGGCAGCGCATTGCGCGGGTCGAGCACGAACTGCACTTCGGTGGGCTGCTCCCAAAACTGGCAGGCCAGTTCGGTGATGCGGCTGGCGAACTGCGTTTTCACCCAGTCCAGCTTGAAGCGATTAGGCGCGGCAACGCGCAGCTTGCCGTCCTCGTAATCGAGGGCGACCAGCGGTTTGATCCACGCACTGAATTGTTGCGGTGTCAGTTCCAGTTCCAACTGCGCGGAACAGGTCTGCCAAAAATTTTCCATGAATCGTCTGTCTGAATAAGGTGTGGAGGGGCGGTTCGATGAAGCTGTGCGCCACACGTAACACGCTATTCTACCTGCCGCGGGCAGAGTTATCCACAGGCACGCCGCTTATTTTCGAACCCGTAGGGCGGAAAAGCGCAGCGCATTCCGCCAATGTCCGCGTCAACACGGCGCACACCTTTGGCGGAATGCGCTGCGCTTTTCCGCCCTACACTACCCGGGAACGCAACGGAATCGGCCGCCGATCTCTCTCAATCCTTGACAGGTGGGCCCAAAATCGTGTCTAATTCAGGGTTCCCCGCCCGTACTCCGTGCAAACAAGCCATTTTGTGGCCTGTTGGTTTGGCTTAGCGGGTAAAAAAGACTGACGGGACGTCAGACCCGATTTTGCATTTTTATTTGCTTTAAGCGAGACCACCATGAAACGTACTTACCAACCTTCCGTCGTTCGTCGCAAGCGTACGCACGGCTTCCGTGCACGTATGGCTACCCGTGGCGGCCGCGATGTGCTCAATGCACGCCGCGCCAAGGGTCGCAAACGCCTGGCTGTATAAGTCTGGCACTGACTGCTGCAGCGCGGTTGGCTATGACTAGCGAAGGTTC
>NZ_JAFCTU010000132.1:0-997 GCF_049896185.1 Massilia sp. TSP1-1-2 | reverse complement strand
TTCGGCAGCCGGCACGGGTAGTCCTCGACCCATTTTTTCATCCGGTACCACATCTCCGCACGCTTGTTGGCGTACGTGGCTGGCACGGAATGCCGGCTGCGTTGATGACCGCAGCGGTGCCCTTGGTGGCGGCAATCGTAAAGCCCATTTCGTGCAGGTCGCGCGCCACTTTCACGGTGCGCGGCTTGTCCGAACCCTTGACCGACAAGAATACCTTGCCCGATTCAGGCAGCTTGACGCCTGCGCCCAGCTGCGACTTGACGAAGGCTTCGCCAAACGTCATGCCAACGCCCATGACTTCACCGGTGGACTTCATCTCGGGCCCGAGAATGGTATCCACGCCCGGGAATTTCACGAACGGGAACACCGCTTCCTTGACGCTGTAAAACGGCGGGATCACTTCCTTGGTGATGCCCTGCGAGGCGAGCGTTTGCCCGACCATGCAGCGCGCCGCGATCTTTGCCAGCTGCAGCCCGGTTGCCTTGGAGACAAACGGCACCGTGCGCGAAGCACGCGGGTTCACTTCCAGCACATACACGGTATCAACCATTTCACCGTCGCGCAACTGCTTCTGGATCGCGAACTGCACGTTCATCAGGCCGATCACGTTCAGGCCCTTGGCCATCAAGGACGTCTGGCGCTTGAGTTCATCGATCGTCTCTTGCGAGAGCGAATACGGCGGCAGCGAACAGGCCGAGTCGCCCGAGTGCACGCCTGCCTGCTCGATGTGCTCCATCACGCCGCCAATGAAGGTGGTTTCGCCGTCCGAAATACAGTCGACGTCCACCTCGATGGCGTCATTCAGGAAGCGGTCCAGCAGCACCGGTGAATCATGCGACACCTTGACCGCTTCGCGCATGTAGCGCTCCAGGTCGCGCTGCTCGTGCACCACTTCCATCGCGCGCCCACCCAGCACGTACGATGGCCGCACCACCAGCGGATAGCCGATTTCTTCGGCCAGGGCGATCGCCTCAGGCTCGGTGCGGGCCGTGCGGTC
>NZ_JAFCTU010000131.1:0-999 GCF_049896185.1 Massilia sp. TSP1-1-2 | reverse complement strand
GCGATCTCCGACGGTACGGCGGTGCTGCGCACCAGCAGCGACGCCAGCGGCCAGTTCGCGATCACGCTCAATCCAGGCAGTTACAGCGCCACATTGACCTTTGCCGGCTACAGCAGCGTGACGCAGCGCTTCGTCGGTCCGGCTGGCGCCACCATCAACGCGGGCCTGATCAGCATGACGCAGCAGCTTTCCAGTAGTGCTGTCAAAGGCCGCGTGACCAATGCCGCAGGGCAAGCGGTTGCGGGCGCCAGCATTCAGGTCGTGGGCGCGAGTGCGTCGGCCACCAGTGCTGCGGACGGCAGCTATCGGATCGACAGCATCAGCAGCTTGAGCATTCCGCTGCGCGCCAGTGCCAGCGGCTACAATGCGCAATCGGTCACGCTGCAGGTGTCCAGCGCCGCCGAGCTGCTGCAAGACTTCACGCTGGAGTCGCAGGGCGTGGGCAGTTTCACGATTGGGCTCTTGAACGTCACGCCTGGCAGTGTCGGCAGCGGCGCAGATGTTGCCGTGGCGACCAGCATCGGCAACGTGGGCGACGCCAGCGCCACAGCCGTGCTCCAGCTGCAGGTGCAGGACCAGAACAACAACATCATCGGTACCGGATCCGCATTCGACGCCGACGGCAACCTGATCGGCCAGATAACGCTTGCCGCCGGCGCCCAGCAGCCGGTGCGCATGGTGTGGAATTCCGGCCAGTACCTGCCCGCGAACTACAGCTTGCATGTGCGCTTGCTCAGGGCTGGCAGCCTGCAGAGCAAGACGCCGCAGGGCGTGCTGCTGGTGGAGCGCGTGGCAAACGTCGCCGTGACCGGCAAGTTAGCATTTGCCGGCACCATCACGGCCAATCCGCCCGTGCTGCAGTCGGGAACGAACACGCCGGTCAAGTTGTCGGCGGTGGTGCAAAACAGGGGCAACCAGCCGCCGAAGCGGTCCCCGGCCTTTGCCACAATCAGGTTGGCGTCGCCGGCAACGTCGAGCGATATCTGTTTGCCCGCCTCG
>NZ_JAFCTU010000130.1:0-1001 GCF_049896185.1 Massilia sp. TSP1-1-2 | reverse complement strand
CCTGCTGGTATTCGAACGGTGCCCCCACCTTCTTGCGCAGGCGGACAAGATAGCAAAGGACTCGCTGGCTGGCAAGGGCTTTTCAAACGATTCGGCAAAAACTTACCGAGCATTATCACCAAGCTTGCCGGCAGGAGGCGAGGTAGCACTCGATGAACTGCCTGATGACGGCCCCGGCACATCTTTGCGATTCAAATCGCTGGGGCTGCGAAACACCTCATCCGTGAACAGGCGCGAGCGCGTCAGGATGCGCCGCCCTGCTCGGTTATCGAGCGAAAACATCCCACTGGTGCTGGCGACCGTATCGATGATCAACTGCGAATGGTCCCACTACGCGAACTGTATTACGCGGCTCCTTTTCCCGACGCCACCGACAGCGCTGCACCGAAGCGCACGCTGACCGAGCGCCACGACATGTGTCAGAGCCTCGAGAAAAAGCAGGTCGGCCTCTCGTTCTAACAGCGCCAAGGTGAAGACCACGTTCACGTGAAGGGCTACGCCGGCAGCTGCCACGTGATCCAGCCGGTCGGGCGGCGTGGTCGATTCCGCCCCGTGCCTTCCACGGCGCCGACATCAACTGGCTGCACGTAGCGACCGTGGCCGGCGGCAAGCTGAGTACCATCGTCGGCATCAACGAGGCCGTTCGAGCGACTTGCGGCAGCGTTTCGAAAACTTCGTCGGCACCCGGTTTGACCTGCAGGGCAAGCTGCCGCGGGCGGAGTGGAATGGCATATACGGCTGCCGCTCAGCGCTGCCGTCGGGTCGAGGAGCAACTGTCCTTGGACCTCATCAAGAGAATTGAAGAGCAAATGCGGCAGGAAACTGCGCGCCGCGAGACCGCCCCGAGTTCAAGAGCGTGCTGGTCCGCAAATTGATGCACTCCACGTTGCCGACGTTTGCCGGAACGTCGACGACAAATCCCTAGACGAAAAAAAACCCCACATTTCTGCGGGGTTTTTTAATATAACTAGCCTGACGATAACCTACTTTCACACTGGTTG
>NZ_JAFCTU010000129.1:0-1022 GCF_049896185.1 Massilia sp. TSP1-1-2 | reverse complement strand
AAAACAAGGTGTTCGAAGGCGCCGGCGCCGTGCGCCGCCTGGCTGTCGGTACAGAACCGGCAAATTTCGGTAGAAAACATTCAGAAGACGGTAGCGGACTTCTTCAGCATCAAGGTGGCGGACATGTACTCGAAGCGCCGGCCGGCGAACATTGCCCGGCCGCGCCAGATTGCGATGTACCTGGCCAAGGAATTGACGCAGAAGAGCTTGCCGGAGATTGGCGAGTTGTTTGGCGGGCGCGATCATACGACGGTGCTGCACGCGGTGCGCAAGATTGCCTTGGACCGGACCAAGAATCCGGAGTGCAATCATGAGTTGCACGTGCTTGAACAGACCTTGAAGGGATAGGTCCGGGCGGCTCATGGCGGAAAAGGGGGCCGCCGAGGCCGTGCGCTTTTCCGCCCTACGGATCGCAACGAACCATCGCGATGAACCGTAGGGCGGAAAAGCGCCAGCGCATTCCGCCAAGCTCAGTCACCACCCCCGATTTTGGCCTCGACCGCGACATCTGGCAAAATATAGCACCAGCAACAAGATTTTAAGTATCATTCTGACAACTTACCGAGGATTACTATGCAATTGGTCAAAACCACCCGAGATACCCTTCTCCGGCCACTGCAGATCGTGAGCGGTATTGTCGAGCGTCGGCACACTATGCCGATTCTGGCCAATATCCTCATCCGCAAGGACGGCGAAAACGTCTCGTTCCTGTCGACCGACACCGAAGTGCAGATCACCACGCACGCGCAAATCGGCTCGGGCGCGGACGTTGCGGGCACCACGGTCGCGGCGCGCAAGCTGCTCGACATCCTGCGCGCGCTGCCGGAATCGGGCGACGTGACGATGACGCTGGTGAACAAGCGCCTCACCGTCCAGACCGGCAAGTCGCGCTTCGCGCTGCAGACGCTGGACGCGGCCGAGTTTCCAACCGTGAACGTGGCCGAAACCTTCAGCGCCACCGTCACCCTGCCGCAAAAAACTCTCAAGCACTTGTTCAACATGGTGCACTTTTCCATGGCGCA
>NZ_JAFCTU010000128.1:0-1025 GCF_049896185.1 Massilia sp. TSP1-1-2 | reverse complement strand
CACGGAAGGCGAGCAGGTGATGGACCGTCCCCATCTGGTCAATATCTTCCAGGAATACCGGCGCTTCGGGTTTCACACGGCCATCGACGATTTTTGCGCCGGGTAAGCAGGCCTGAATTTGCTGGCCGAATTCCAGCCCGACATTATCAAGATCGACATGGACCTGGTGCGCGACATTGACAGCAGCGCGCCCAAGCGCGCCATCGTCAACGGCATCGTAGCCATTTGCGGCGCACTCGGCATCCGGGTGCTGGCCGAGGGCATCGAAACGGCGGCCGAACGCGACTGCCTGCGCGCGGCCGGCATCAGCCTGATGCAGGGCTACCTGTTTTGCCGGCCGGCGTTCAAGGCCCTGGGCAGCGTTGCGCCGCAGGCGTGGGGCCGGTAAAAAAACCTTTCAAGTATTTGTCGCCTGGCGTGTCGATTTGGCGACGCGTCGAACGTCGTAGTCATAGCAACCCGCTTTTCAGGCGGACAGCGATCTGGTTCTGCCGCCTGGCGTACAGAACTGATTCAAGTATGGATTGCCTAACTCGAAACGAAAGGACACGATCATGAACGCACAAGTACGCGCAATTCCTGAAGACATGCACACGCTCACCCCGCATTTGGTATGCGCCGATGCGCTGGGCGCAATTGACTTTTACAAACGCGCCTTTGGCGCGACCGAAGGCGGAGTCATGCTCACGCCCGACGGCAAGCTCATGCACGGCATGATCCGGATCGGCGATTCCGCCTTGATGCTGATGGAGGAAAACCAGCAATGGGGCGCGCTCGGACCCACCATGCTGGGTGGCTCGCCCGTGACGATCCACCTGTACGTGAAAAACTGCGACGCTGTGTACGCCAAGGCCGTGGCCGAAGGCGCCACCGCTAAAATGGTGCCGGCCGACATGTTCTGGGGCGACCGCTACGGCGTACTGACCGACCCTTTTGGCCATAGCTGGTCGGTCGCCACGCATATTCGCGACGTGCCGCACGACGAAATGCAAGCGGCCAAGAGGCGTCGCCGCTGATGATTGCCG
>NZ_JAFCTU010000127.1:0-1037 GCF_049896185.1 Massilia sp. TSP1-1-2 | reverse complement strand
CCCAGGAAGCCCGGCGTAAAACCACACAAGAAGATGACTCAGAAAAACTGTTGAAAGGTCTTAACTTGGGTGGATTGCGTTCTCACCCCATACAAAACAATGGCGCAAGCCCTCGTTTTGCTCGACGATCAATTTAAGTGCGTGCGCAAGGTGGGCAGGATCGACATCATGCACTTCAAGCAGCAAAGCAATGTTCCAATGATGTTCATTCGCATTCTTGGCTAACATCTTCTTGTTAGGGAGACTGAACACTAGCTCGCTTCCCCCAGCTACTTTGCCCGCTGCTAATTGAACTGGCTGAAGATCGAGCATCGCTGCCATGTCGGACAAGCGCGCATGCGCGATGAAATCCTTCACAATCAGTTGGTAACCCTGCGATCTCGCTTTCGAGACCAGCGCGATCATCAGTAACGAATGCCCGCCAAGTTCGAAAAAGTCGTCATGGATGCCCACCCGCTCGACCTTGAGCACCTCTGCCCAGATAGCAGCGAGCGCCTGCTCCGTTTGAGTCTGCGGGGCCACATACTGGCGCTGTTGCACACTCACGTCCGGCGCCGGCAATGCCTTGCGGTCAACCTTGCCGTTCGGCGTCAGCGGCAATTGCGCCAGCAGCACGAATGCCGATGGCACCATGTAATCGGGCAGGCTCGCTCCGAGCGTGGCGCGCAGCTGAGAGGCAAGCTCCTGCTCCTGCGAGTCGGTCGCCACATACGCCACCAGGCGCTGGTCGCCGGCCGGAGAAGCCTTGGCCACGACGACAACTTCCTTCACGCCAGCGCACAGCGCCAGCGCGTTTTCGATCTCGCCCAGTTCGATCCTGAAACCGCGCAGCTTGACCTGATGGTCGATCCGGCCCAGGTACTCCAGATTGCCGTCGGGCAGCCAACGCACCAGGTCGCCAGTCTTGTACAGACGCTGTGCGCTGTCGAACGGGCTCAGCACGAATTTCTCCGCCGTCACCGCACCTGGTTTGGGACCAGGGGGTCCAAGGTTCGAATCCTTGTACTCCGACCAGTATTTCTTATGCAGGCTGACAT
>NZ_JAFCTU010000126.1:0-1048 GCF_049896185.1 Massilia sp. TSP1-1-2 | reverse complement strand
TCGGTGACGGAATTGAGCAGCCCAAACGCCGTCCCCTTTGACGACGCCAGTTCCGCACCCTTCCCATGTCCATTAAACAACATCATCACCTTGGCCATGGCCCGCTCGTTGGTGTTCTGGGCAGCCCCTTTGTCAAGATTTGAAAAGACGTCACGTACGTAGTTCGCAGCCTCGTGGGACGTCACCTTCCGCTCACTCAAGCCCTTCATCCGGTACATGAAGGTGTCCCAGGTACCGACTGAGATCCCCAGTTGACGTTTAACCGATTGCTGATCGAACGACGTATTGTGGGGCACTTTCACGGCGCCCGTCGCACTGCCCAGCGCCACGGCCAGCGTGTTGTTGCACACGACCCGGATGCTGGTGAACTGCGCTGTGGTCGCCAGAGTACCGTCGCATGCAGTGGCAAGTAGTACGTAGGCATTGGATACGTCATTGCCTTTGAGCGTCGACGATTGCCCCGTCCGGGCTAGCGCCCATATTTTCCGACCGCCCTTCAAGATTCCTGCGGTCTCAAGCTCGAAACCAGAGATTTCTGTTAGGTCGCGGTAAAACTCTAGAATTTCACTGGGCTGAACCACTTTGTAGCGCTGGCTCACGACCGACAGCGGCGAGTTGGTATCGGAGCGGAACAGCACCTTGTTTTCCGGGAACGATTCGATTTCCCCCATGCTTTCGGGGGCATTTGTCATGAAGCGGACGGGCGCCTCACGAATTTGCCAATCCATGCCAGCCTGTTTCGCCCAGATTTCAATAGACTCGTGTGCGCCCAGTTGGTTACCCAAGCCATGCCACGGGGTAGCGCCGACGTATGCCATTTGTTCAAGAAGATGTGCCATTGATAATTCCTTTTCAGTTTGATGCATGCGTGCTCGCCCCTAGTGCCATTGAAGTCAGCACGAGAGGGCACAGGTAGGTGGGGAAGAAATGCAAAATGCGACGAGGTCGGATTTCGATGATGTGTGTACTTAAACCGCGATGAATTCCGGCTCGCGTGGGCGCGAACGGAGGCGCTGACTACTGGCCAAAAGAGCGGTTGTTCGTTCCT
>NZ_JAFCTU010000125.1:0-1052 GCF_049896185.1 Massilia sp. TSP1-1-2 | reverse complement strand
CCGAGAATTTTGAGGCGATTTCCGATCGCGGCGATGAGACCGTACCGATGGATGGATCCGCGCAGGGGTTAAATGAGGTGGGAAAGGCGATGGCTGCGTTGGCAGGGGACGAGGAGTACGGGCGGTAGCAGGGGGTTTGGTGGGCGGCGCGGCGCAGGCATGGCTCGCGTCTTGGGTGATGCCGGCGCTGGCGGAATGCGCGCGTTGCGCTTTTCCGCCCTACTTGATGTGCCCGGATAATAGGGGCGCATCGGCTTCGTCAGGGCACAAGGATAATCAGCTGCCGCGCACCCAACTGAAAACGGACGCCTGGGGCGTCCGTTTTCACTCAGCAGTTGCCCTTATGGCGCGTAAGTCGCTTTGACGCTGACGCCCGAGATAGCCGAATATGTGTTCACGCCAACGTAATACGTGCCGGCGGCGGGCGCGCTGACGGTACAGGTTTCCGTCGCGGCAGGGCTGTCCGATTTGCAGGTGTAGCTGGTGGCCGACGGCAGCGAGCCCAGTTTGACGAACAGGTCCGGGTCGCCGCCCGGGCTGCTCAGCTCAAACTTCACGCTCGTTTTCCCGGCGGGGACCGCGAACTGAAAGTGCTGCCAGGCGCCGGCCGCCGCGCCCTGTCCACTCGTCCAGACGCCATTTGCCAGCACCGGATAGCTGGTGCCGCCGCCGCTCAACGTGCCTTTCATGCCAAACCACCCGAGCGACGAGTAGTTCGAAAAACCGTTGGCCGGGGTGCCCTCGGCGCCGCCGCGCACCACGATCCGGTAAGTGCCGGCCGGCAGCGACAGGTTGGTGAATTGCGCCGAGCGATTCACCGACAAGTTACTCGATGCAACCACGGTATTGGCAGCGTTGTAGATCGTCGCCGAAACGTCGAGCATGCGCAGGTATTCGAGCGGGTCGATACGCAGGTTCAGCGTGGCCACGCCGCCGGTGGTAAACGTAAAGGTGTCGGTGTCGGTGTTGCGCTCGGGACGCATCGGTCAGCGCAGAACCGGACTGTGGCGTAAATACCAGCAGCGGGCTGCTGATGGTGTATTCCACGATGA
>NZ_JAFCTU010000124.1:0-1055 GCF_049896185.1 Massilia sp. TSP1-1-2 | reverse complement strand
GATGATTTTTTGTCACATATCTATTTAAGCAGGTGGGGCGTAGCTCACGAACGACGGCGCGTTAGGCGCACAATGCGGTACTCCTGGGATCGCCTTTCTTGACCGGACCAGGGGCCCAGCCAAATGTATGCTCGGTCCTGAAGCGGAGCCACGATGCCAGGGCGGCTACAACGGTGCGGAATGGATGGCATGAGCCGTTGCGCACCTTCGATAACAGAGTTCAACGTGACTTGTATACCGATTTTAAAGAGATGATGGTGTTCGCGGTCCTGCTGGGGCCGCTAAACGCATACGCCTTCGATTCCCGATTCCCCCCAGTCTGCGAGCGTGCTGGCGACGCAACAGGGGGGGCATGGTCATTGGCTAGCGCAGGGTTATTGCTCCGAGACGCTTTCCCAAGCCGTCCAAGTCGGACGGCTGTTCATTGACGCTGGCTCGAGCGTGACATCGAATGCTGACCGTGCCATCCGGTCGGCCCGTCTGCTGGGGGCCAGCAGGTTCGACGGCGTGAACCTGCCGCCGGGCACGATATGGCTGAGGGCAAACAACGAATACGATTTCCCCAGCCCGGTCAACATTGGTCCGGTTCAATTGAATGGACAGGCCACGTTGCTTTACAGCGAGGCAGATGAGACTCGTCCCGGTACGTATGTCGCCGCGCGTCGTCCCGGGCAGGAAGGTACCGTGTCGTTCGAAGGAACTGAGGTCATCGAGGTGGTTTTTACAGAGCCGGACTACGCGGTGGATAGGATTTACCTCGACAAGCCCGGACGAATCCGCGGCTTGCTGGTCGCCGATTTTTTTTCGGCCGATGGGCATGTATTTGCTTTCAGTTCCGGAGGCAGGCAGGTGGTCGATGGCGTCCGCTCGGGCGGCTGCGAAGCAGTCACAATGTCAAATGGGAAGGTGACTTCCCACTTCCTCTATCCGCCATTCCGGCGCCAAATCGGCAATGTCCGCTGCGTTGCTGCGCCACCGGCAAAACGAGTAAGACGGTGACAACAATGCTGCCCATCCGACAGCAACTTCACCCGCGTGACCACGCGCATCCGCGA
>NZ_JAFCTU010000123.1:0-1058 GCF_049896185.1 Massilia sp. TSP1-1-2 | reverse complement strand
GAAGGGCAAACTTGGCGCGCGCGAGGCGCTGCTGGCGGGTCGGTTTCAAAGGGGTTCGCAGTCGTGTGTGATAGAGAAGGCAAGCAATGTTGGTATTTTACAGGGCAAGCCTGCGCTGGGCGCCACATTCGGTCCAAACAAACCTCACCGTATCGGGATTTCGCCTAGAATCTGTCCACGAAGTATTTAACGCAGGAGCATCGCATGAAATCATTCAATCGCTGGCAACAGACAGGCGCAAGTCTTGTTGTCGTCCTGGCCCTTGCCGCTTGCGGCGGCGGCGGCGGCGGCGGCAGTTCATCGGCGCCGTCGGCGGTCACGCCGACCGCTCCGATCACGCCGCCGGCTCCCGAACCGGGCGCGCCTGCGCTGACCAACAACACCGCGACGGACGGCTTGAACTGGCTTAATTTTCGCCGCTCGCAAGCGGGGTTGTCCGTATTGACGCGCAATGCGCTGATCGATGCAGCCGCCACGGGCCACTCGAACTACCAGAAGCTCAACACCGTCACCCACGTGCAAGTTGTCGGCAAGCCCGGCTTTACGGGCGTGCACCTGCTGGACCGTCTGCAGGCCGTCGGTTACGCCACGCCGAGCTATTTTTACGGGGAAGTTATATCGGCAAGCAACACCACGTCGGGCGTCTACCTGGCCGAAGAACTGATCACGGCGATTTACCACCGCTTTGCCATTTTTGAGCCGCGCTTTAAGGAAATTGGCGCCGGAGCGGTCAGCAACGCGACCGGCTATACCATTTTCACGAATAATTTTGCCGCCAACGACGGTTATGGACCCGGCATCGGCAAAGGCAACATCGCCACCTGGCCGGTGGATGGCCAAACCCGTGTCCTGACCAATTTCTTCAGCGATTTCGAAGAACCCGATCCGGTTGAGAACGTTGACGAAGTGGGCTATCCCATCAGCGTGCACGCCGACGCTGACGTGACGCTGACCGTCACGTCATTCACCGTCAAGCCGCGCGGCGGCGTCAACTTGCCCGCCAAACTGCTGAGCAAAGCGACCGACAGCGCCAACATGGGTAACAATACGTCGGCGGC
>NZ_JAFCTU010000122.1:0-1058 GCF_049896185.1 Massilia sp. TSP1-1-2 | reverse complement strand
GTCATCTTGTTCAGGTCCTGCTTGGTGAGCGTCTTCGCCTGGGCTGCCAAAGGCTTGGGCCTGCGCATCGGCGAAATGCTGGCTGCGCAAGCGAAGGTCATTGAGGTGCGCAAGTTCCTCAACCAGATCTACAACGAAACGGGCAAGTCGGAAGACCTGGACGCGTTTAGCGATGACGAAATCATGACGCTGGCAGACAACCTGAAAAAAGGTGTTCCGTTTGCCACGCCAGTGTTCGACGGCGCGCACGAGTCGGAAATTCGGCGCATGCTGGACTTGGCGTATCCTGATCCGATCGCCAAGAAACTGGGCATGACGCCATCGAAGAACCAGGTCACGATGTATGACGGCCGTACCGGCGAAGCGTTTGAGCGCAAGGTTACTGTTGGCTACATGCACGTGCTCAAGCTGCACCACTTGGTTGATGACAAGATGCACGCACGTTCGACCGGTCCTTACTCGCTGGTAACGCAGCAGCCACTGGGCGGTAAAGCCCAGTTCGGCGGCCAGCGCTTCGGTGAGATGGAAGTCTGGGCACTGGAAGCATACGGCGCATCGTACGTGCTGCAAGAGATGCTGACTGTCAAGTCGGATGACGTGAACGGCCGTACCAAAGTGTACGAAAACCTGGTCAAAGGCGACCATGTGATCGACGCGGGTATGCCGGAATCGTTCAACGTGCTGGTCAAGGAAATTCGTTCGCTGGGTATCGATATCGACCTCGAGCGGAACTAATTTCCACCACGTCGTCCTCGCGAACGCGGGGACCCATGTCCGCCGCGTCGCGCGGCAATATGGGTCCACCGCCAACGCGAAGATGACGGAGCAGTTGCCGGCGCGTTGTTAGTTAGACGTATTAGAATTTAATCACCTGGAGTGATACATGAAAGCTCTGCTCGATCTATTCAAGCAAGTGCAGCAAAACGAGACGTTTGACGCGATCAAGATCGGTCTGGCGTCGCCTGAAAAAATCCGTTCTTGGTGACTGGTGCAGGCGGTCAATCATGAGCGCCATTCGCATCTACCCGGAGAGCCAAGCTGCGATGTGCGCCGAGAGT
>NZ_JAFCTU010000121.1:0-1071 GCF_049896185.1 Massilia sp. TSP1-1-2 | reverse complement strand
CCGGAAACTTTCAAGGGTTTGCGCGCCCCGCTCATGCTGCCGCCTCAAATCCCACGGCGCTACCGGCGCTGGGTCGACAATGACGCAATAGCCAAATTGCCTCTGATTGCCCTGACGCGCGGCGACTTCGACGATTACCGGCGCCGCTTGCTGGCAACGCCGGTGCGGGCCAACTATTCCGGGGGAACCCGTGCACGCTCCAAGGATACGGTGAACCGGGACATGGCGTCGCTACGCGCGGCCCTGAACAAGTCCCTGGACGACCAAAAGGTGGCCACCGATTCAGCCTGGCGCGTTCCGCTCAAAGCCTACAAGAATGTTTCCAGACGCCGTGGCTTGTATCTGGACCGCGATCAGCGTCGCGCGCTGATCGCCTGTACGCCAGAGCCGGCCGCCCTGTTCCTGCGCGCCCTTTCGACCCTCCCCTTGCGTCCAGGCGCATTGGCCGCGCTGACCGTTGCTGACTTCGATCCGCGATTGAACGTGTTGAGGATCGGGATCGACAAAAGTGGTCAAGACCGGCGCATTAAGGTCCCAGCAATCACCGCTCAGCTCTTTACGGCTGGGCAATCAGATCGATCACCCGGGGCGCCGCTGCTGAGCCGAGCTGACGGACAGGCATGGAGCAAGGACTACTGGAAAGACCCCATTAAGGAGGCTGCGAGGAAGGCTGGGTTGCCCGCTGCGTGTACAGCCTACACCTTGCGTCACAGCGTCATTACTGACCTGGTACATGGCGGCCTGGACCTGCTGACCGTCGCGCAGCTTAGCGGGACATCAGTGGCAATGATCGAGAAACACTACGGGCATCTACGGGCCGAAGTTGCCGCGGAGGCGCTGGCGAAACTCGCGCTGTAGAGCACAGGAGGAATGAGTTCAGGGGAGAGGGTGTCCGTAGAACCCTCCTATGAGAATTTGCTGTTTTTTGGTTCCCCCCCGCCTACCCAATCCACCCAAGTTAGCGATTGGCGTGCACTTCAGTAAATTATTATCGATGTTTTCACAATAACACTTGACATCACCTTAAAATCGCGGCGTCCAGCATGGATTTTTACTATCCCTGCCTGCCAT
>NZ_JAFCTU010000120.1:0-1075 GCF_049896185.1 Massilia sp. TSP1-1-2 | reverse complement strand
GTCGACGTCGACGTGGAACGCGGCACGGTGCTGATCCGGCTCGGCAAGGGGAAGAAGGACCGGATGGTGCCGGTCGGGGCGCGGGCGCTGGCGTGGATTGCCAGGTATGCGGACGAGGTGCGCGCCGACCAGGCCGATGACGCGACGGCGCTGTTCCTGACCAGGCAGGGCCTGCGGCTGACGGGCAAGCAGCTCTCGAGCATCGTCAAGAAGGCCATCGACGGCGCGAAGCTGGAACGCGTGGCAGCAGGCGGGCCGCTGAACAGTTCGTGCCATCTGTTTCGTCATGCGTGCGCGACGCACATGCTCGAGAACGGGGCGGATATCCGCTACATCCAGGCGCTGCTGGGACATGCCGACCTGGGCACGACTGAGATCTACACGCGCGTGGCGATCATGAAGCTGAAGCAGGTGCACGAGGCGACGCATCCGGCGCGATTGCAGGGTGCGTTACGGCGTAACGATGCTGATTGAAAGGAACGATGATGCCGAAGACTTCTGCGGAGAGACAGGCCGCCTACCGCGCGCGCCGGCCGATGGTGGGCAGCAGCGGGGAGCGCAGGCTCAACACTTGGGTGAGCACGGCTGCGCACCTTGCCCTGGAACGTATCGCGGCGCGTGACGGCGTAACGCAGCGTGCGGTGCTGGAACGGCTGCTGCGGATCGAGGATGACCGGATCCTGGCCGGCCTGACGCCGCACACGCCAGAGTGGGACGCCTACCTCGGCATGAAGTGATCGTTACGGCGTAACGGAGGCTGCCTTGCTTGGCGGACACTGGCGCGAAACCCGCTGTCCAGCCGCTGCGCGGTACTGCCAGCCGCGACGCGGAGGCAACGGCCACGCTTGATTCGAGTCGGGTCAACAGCGCGCGCTCTTGCGCCTTGCAGGCGCTCTCGCTTGCCGCCGCGCTGCGCCGTTAGCCAGTAACGGACAACGCAAGAGCACAGCCCCTCCGGGGTAAATCGGTCGCTGCGCGTCCGCTTTAACATAACGGGGCATTCCGCAAAGCCGGCCCATTCGCTGCGCTGCGCTTCGCTCGGTGGCCCGGCCCCGCGCTGCGCCGGGCCCTGCGG
>NZ_JAFCTU010000119.1:0-1083 GCF_049896185.1 Massilia sp. TSP1-1-2 | reverse complement strand
CGGGCCGGCTGGGCACTGCTCACGAATAACCTTGATCGGGCGCTGGAAATCATCATGAGAAACAATGCCAAGTGATTTTTTAGCGCGTTTGATCGCTGCCACCGAAATGCCACAATGAACTGCACGGGCCTCAATTTCTGCCTGCGCTACACTGCCATTTGACAGCATTTCAAACAAGAAATCTGCTGCCACGTCAACCTTGCTGGTTTTACCGCCTTCGTCGCCATTCTCGGCATTTTTAAGAATGTCGCGTGCAGTGCCTTCAATCGCAGATCCAAAAGAAATAATCGCGGTTGAAATATGGACACCCGATTCTTCTTGAAAATCAGCACTCGCGATGCTGTACTCGAAGCCGCCAACATCGAGGCCGATATTGGACTTGGCGCGGACAATAACACAACGGGGAGGTTCGTCAGAAGAATACTCCGACTTTACTTTCGCGGTTACCAGAACCACGCGTGCAACCGCTCCAAAGGCCATACTACCTGCAACGCGATCCAGTGGATCTTTCGTTTTGGACCCTTTTGCCAAATGCGTAATGCCCACAATGGCACAATTGTGTTTTTCAGCCTTTTCAACCAATGGCTCAAGCGCTTTCCGTACCTCCGAGTTTTTATTCGAATCGCCCGCAACTGCTTGGACGATCGAATCGATGATGACCAACTTCACATCCCCGAGCCGCGCCATTTCATTACTAAGCAGTTCGATATCTTTGGCGAAATCGAATGGCCTTACTGCGCGGCCATTCTCTTCTGTTCCTTTCAGAATGTGTACGCGCTCCAAGTCCGCACCAAGTGCCTTCAGGCGGGGAATAATTGTTTCCTCAACGCTATCCTCACCCGTCCAAATAACAACATGGCCATCCGGAGCGAATGAATTATCAGGCCAGCGCTTCCCGCCGAATCCCCCCTTTGAAATGGTGGCTGCCATAAACAACGCGATATTGGTCTTTCCCGTGCCCGCCGAGCCGGCCAAAATATGCAGCTTCCCTGCTGCAAGCCAACCTGGCCACAGCCAGAGGATCGGCCTGATTTGAATGTGCGAGGCAGGAATGAGTTGGACGCGGTTGGATAAGTAAGGCTT
>NZ_JAFCTU010000118.1:0-1084 GCF_049896185.1 Massilia sp. TSP1-1-2 | reverse complement strand
TCATTGCCGCCTGATCCATGACGAGCGCCTCGCCTTTGCTTGACGCCCCGATCGGCGTGTTCGATTCGGGCGTGGGCGGGATGTCGGTGCTGCGCCATATCCAGGCGCAACTGCCGCATGAAAACTTGATCTACCTGGCCGACACCGGCTATGCGCCCTACGGCGCCAAGCCGGAACACGTGGTCGCCGAGCGTTCGCTGGCAATCGCGCAGTTCTTGGTCGGGCAGGGAGCCAAGGCGCTGGTGGTGGCTTGCAATACCGCCACCGTGGCGGCGATCAAGCTGTTGCGCGCGTATTACCCCAACCTGCCGCTGGTGGGCGTGGAACCGGGCTTGAAACCTGCCGCAGCTGCCAGCCGCAACGGCCAGGTCGCGGTGCTGGCCACCGATGTGACATTGGCCGGCGCAAAATTCCTGCTGCTGCGCGACCAGGTCAGCAACGCCAGCGGCGCCAAGTTTCTGCTGCAGGGTTGCCCGGGCCTGGTCGACCAGATCGAGCTGGGCGAATGCGATTCCGGCGCCACGCGCGTCATGCTCGAAGGCTATCTACTTCCGCTGCTTGCCAAGGGCGTCGACACGGTCGTCCTGGGCTGCACCCACTACCCTTTTGTGCGCGCCAGCATCGAAAGCATCTTGGCCAAAGCCGGCCGGCACGATGTGGTGCTGATCGATACGGGCGACGCCGTAGCGCGCCAGCTGGCTCGCCTGCTCGCTTCAAACGCGTGCCTGCGCCCGGAAAGCGGCACGCCGGCCACGCTCAAGGCATTCACGACGGCAAGCGGAACTGCGCTGTCGGCGGCGTTTTCAAGCTTGCTTGGACTGGTTCCCGTGGTAAAAGAGCTGCGAATCGAAAAAGATTTGGCAATTCCGGACGCGCACTAGCATTTTGATTTGCCAGTTGCCGACAAAGTTTGTATAATCGCTAGCTGTCTGGGAAGCATACGGACAAAATAGTAAATCAGTGGTGGCTGTAGCTCAGTTGGTAGAGTCCAGGATTGTGATTCCTGTTTTTTGTGGCGCTGATGGTGTCCTGGGCGCTCACGGTGCCAGCGACTTGCAGCTTGTCGACTCCGTTGTCGGTGGAT
>NZ_JAFCTU010000117.1:0-1092 GCF_049896185.1 Massilia sp. TSP1-1-2 | reverse complement strand
CGGGTGCAGAGGCTGAATTTTTGGCGGCGCATGAGCACTACAGAAAAGGCAATGAAAAGGAAGCCTTGAACGAGTGTCTGAAATCGTTCGAAAGTATGATGAAAGCCATTTGCCAGAAGCGCTCCTGGCCCTACAAGAGTACGGCTACAGCAAGGGAGCTAATCGACACGTGCTTCGGCAACGAACTTGTACCATCGTTCTGGCAATCCAGCCTGACGGCCTTGCGCACGCTTCTGGAGAGCAGTATCCCCACTGGACGCAATAAACTGAGCGGGCACGGCCAAGGTGCTTCTGTCACACATGTGCCCGAAAACATCGTGGGATACATGCTGCATATGACCGCCGCTACTTTAGTCTTCCTTGCTGAAGCGGAAGCGTCGCTCCAATAATCTGTTTCTGACCATTAGGCCGCCGAATGGTCTTCGTACGGCCGCTCCTGGCCGATCACTGCCGATTGTACTCGACGGTTGCCGTGCGATTCCGACCTCGGCCGCTGCCGCCTGCGGACACTTCATGCCTTGATTTTAGTACCTTGCGATCACAACCCTCGAAGGTGATTTTAGAACAGAAAATCAGTTCGTCGTGAAGCTGCGTAGTTGTATGAAGCCAAGAGCACCTTTAGCGAACGGTAGTAGCTCCGCGTCGTTGACTTCAGTTCTCGGGTACCCCCCGGACGTGTCATGGTGAAACGCAGCAGCAAAGTCGTTAAAATTCATAAGCTCAGGAAGAAGCGACTGCAACCTTACCAATGGGTTTGGTACAGTCGCGTTCTTGACCAGGTCCAGCATTTCTCCAACGGTCTGTCCTTCTTTGAATTTCTTTGGGAAGCATCGGTGTAAGTGTCCTTCAACGAGAAGGCGCAATGATTTGGCGACCTCAAGCAGGGCAGATGAAGCTTCGGCGTTCACAAACCGCTCGACCAAAACGTAGTGCTTGTAATACTCCGAGGAACAGTAGTCGTCCAAATCGAAATCGTCCAGGTAGCTGTAGTCCTGGGCGTCGCGATGCAGCGCCAGTTGTTACGTCCTTTGAAATCCTAGGCTCGCCGGGGCGCTAAATCCCGGGCTCTTCGAGGGCGTTCAGTAAGCTTTC
>NZ_JAFCTU010000116.1:0-1096 GCF_049896185.1 Massilia sp. TSP1-1-2 | reverse complement strand
GGCGTTCTCAAAGACCAAGTGCAACACCTTCTGCTGTAAGGTGCCGCCATGGCAAAAATCTACAAACATCTGACTACTCAAGAGCGCGCCGTCGTCATGACCATGCGCGCCGACCAATGCTCTACCCGATCCATTGCTAAACGCCTTTGCCGTTCAGCCAGCACAATCAGTCGCGAACTCAAGCGCACGAGCGGCACTGGTGTCTACGACGCTGACCAGGCCCACGTGCAATGCCATGTGCGGCGCCTTCTGCCGCGCCGCCTGCCCAAGATGCACGTTGATGGCGCCTTGTTCCAAGTGGTTCGGCACCAGCTCAAACTTCTCTGGTCGCCGCAGCAAATAGCGCGCAAACTTAAGCTCCTTTGGCCCGACAATTCTGAAAAATCTGTGTCCCACGAGACCATCTACAACGCCATCTATTTGCATCCACGCGGAGAGCTCAAACGCGAGCTGATTGCCTGCCTCCGGCACCATAACCAAGTACGCAAACCGCGCAGCCGAGGCACCGATCGGCGCTACCAGATCCAAGACATGCAGAGCATCCATATTCGCCCTGCAGAGGTCGAGGACCGCCTCATCCCTGGTCACTGGGAGGGTGACCTGATCAAGGGCGCTGGCAACCGCTCCTCGGTCGGCACGCTAGTCGAACGTACGACCGGTTTTGTGGTGCTCGCCAAGATGGATAACGCGACCACCAAGGCCGTCGTCGACAGCTTCTCGGCAGTGCTCAACCGCGAGCCGGCGGCGATGCGCAAGACCATGACTTACGACCAAGGCCGCGAGATGCACGGCCACAAAATCCTCACTGAGCGAACTGGCGTCCAGATCTATTTCGCCGACCCGCACAGCCCTTGGCAGCGCGGCTCTAACGAGAACACCAATGGACTGCTACGCCAGTACATGCCGAAAGGATCTGACTTGTCAATCTACTCCCAAGACGAGCTCGATGCCATCGCCCTGTCGCTTAATACACGTCCGAGGGCGAGGCTAGATTATGAATCGCCGCTCGTCGTTTATACTCAGCACATAGCCTTGCTGCAACATCCGACTGACACTGTTAATTAACCCAGTGTTGCGCTTGGTATTTGAAACCGCC
>NZ_JAFCTU010000115.1:0-1101 GCF_049896185.1 Massilia sp. TSP1-1-2 | reverse complement strand
CACGACGTGACCAACACGACCGCGAACCCGGTGTCGCCATCGCTGTACCTGAAGCTGCAACACCATGGCAACAAGCCTGAGGGCGAGTCTTACTTTACGTCGAGCTATACCGGCCCGACCATGTACACGCCCGAAAACAAATACGAAAAGCTCAAGTTCGAAGATATCGAGAAGAAGGGCACGGCCGCGCACACGCAATCGTCCACCGGCGGTTGGATCGCCATTTCGCAGCACTATTTCGTCTCCGCGTTCCTGCCGCCTGAAGGCCTGCAGCGTGACACCTTCACCCGCAAGACCCAGGGTGTGAGCAACCTGTACGAAATCGAGAGTGTGATGCCGCTGGGCGCGATTGCGCCTGGCGCGACCAAGAGCGCCGACGTGCGCATGTACTCGGGCCCGCAGGACGAGAACAAGCTCGAGAAAATCGCTCCGGGCTTGGAGCTGGTCAAGGACTACGGCATGCTGACGGTGCTGGCCAAGCCGATCTTCTGGGTGATGGACCAGATCCACACTTACCTGGGCAACTGGGGCTGGACTATCATCGCCTTTACGATCCTGATCAAGCTGCTGTTCTTCCCGCTGTCGGCTGCCGGGTACAAGAGCATGGCGCGCATCAAGGTGGTGACGCCGAAGATGACGGCGATCCGCGAGAAGTACAAGGGCGACCCGGCCAAGATGAATCAGGCCACGATGGAGCTGTACAAGACCGAGAAGATCAACCCGCTGGGCGGCTGCCTGCCGATCCTGGTGCAGATGCCGGTGTTTATTGCGCTGTACTGGGTGCTGCAGGCGTCGGCCGAAATGCGCGGCGCGCCGTGGGTGGGCTGGATCCAGGACTTGACGGCGCCGGACCCGTATTTCATCCTGCCGGTGCTGTACGCGATTTCGATGTTCATCACGACTAAGCTCAATCCGGCGCCCGCCGATCCGATGCAGGCCAAGATGATGCTGTTCATGCCGCTGATTTTTTCGGTGATGTTCGTGTTCTTTCCGTCCGGCCTGGTGCTGTACTGGGTGGTGAACAACATCTTGTCGATCGCGCAGCAGTATGTGATTACCAAGAAGTTCGAAGTCGCGGCGACGACCGTCAAAAAGTAAACG
>NZ_JAFCTU010000114.1:0-1103 GCF_049896185.1 Massilia sp. TSP1-1-2 | reverse complement strand
GAGGTGGTGCTGGTGACCGATCAGGGCGAGCAAGTGTTGTGCGCAGGCGAGTGTGCGGCGTTTCCCGCCAACACGCCCAATGCCCATCATCTGGTCAACCGCAGCGCTGCGCCTGCGGTATGCCTTGAAGTCGGTTTCCGCAGCTTGGACGAGCGCGTGGTGTATGCGGACATCGACATGGTGTACGACGCGACGGCCGATGCCTATTTCCACAAGGACGGCGCTGCCTACCCGCGCTAGTTGAAGCGGCCCGCCGCGCCGCCGATGCTGAAACGCCCGGCGCCCAGCAATGCAACGGCGATGGCTGCGAGCAGGTACATGCCCTGCAGTTCCAGCGCCCAGCCGCCGGTTGCCGACAGTGTGAACAAGTCGCCCATGTGCACCAGCAAGACGGCGACGACCATGTTGACGGCTACCACGGCGGCCGCCGCCCTGGTAGCGATGCCGAACAGGATCATCAGCGGCGCCACTATTTCGCCAACGTAGACCAGGTAGGCCAGAAAGCCTGGCAGACCGGCCTGGGCCAGCATGGTGCTGACAAACCCGACGCCGCCTGTCAGCTTCGATATGCCGTGAAACAGGAGGAGGATGGCAAGTGCGGCGCGCAGAACAAGCTTGCCGCTGTCGTCGGTGGCGTACAAATGAGGGCGATTAATCGTCATGAATATTCCCTTGTTGTCTAAAAATTAGCTGGCGCCGCCAAATTCGTACGATGCCATCGGCACTTTCATCACGTTCTCGACGACCAGCACCTTGCCTGCATCGTTGCCCGCAGCGCCAGCGACCACCATCAGCGGCAACAGGTGATCTTCCTGCGGATGCGCCAGGCGGGCGCCGGGGGCGTGCTGCCAATCGACCAGCAACTGGTTCCTGGCGGCGCCCTCTGTCTGTTGGATTGCGTCGCTGAGATAGCGTTCGAACGCTACCGCAACCCGGGTCGATTCATCGCGGCCAAAGCCGCGCATATTGTGATACGTCAGGCCGCTGCCGATAATGAGCACGCCCTCATCGCGCAATGGCTGCAAGGCTTGGCCGATCCCCGCATCGGCATGCAGATCGAAGTGTCCGGCGACATGGGCACGATCATGGGCATGAACTCGTCC
>NZ_JAFCTU010000113.1:0-1108 GCF_049896185.1 Massilia sp. TSP1-1-2 | reverse complement strand
TCGCCCGGGGTGACGACACTGAAACCGGCCCCACCCAGCTGATGCATGATTCCCAAATCCGAGTCGCTGTTGAGAATGCCTTTCCTGCAAGCGCGGGCGAGGCGGGTCCTATCTGGCCGGGCGCGCGCCCGCCGTTGACAAATTCCTGAGCGAACACTTCACCCGATGCGTGCAGCGCTTTTTCCGCAAGCACCAGGTACATGTCCTCGACCGTAATCGGCTTAACCCAGGCGGCGTTGTTGCAGGCCGCCGGAAGCTTGCCGGCGCTATCCTTCAAGTAACGGTTATAGCCTGCGACATAGCCCGCCAACAAGTCTCTCGGCTCCGCGCCGCCGGCCACATAGTTCGCCTTGAGCTGCTCCTGGTCGATGTAGGCCTTGAAGAAAAAATCGCTGTCTTCATTGCGCAAGTTGATGTAATCAATCGCGGCGCCGTATTCGCCGTCCGCAGGCTCGGTCGCGCGTGCGGCGGGACCGAAATAGCGCGAGCGTTCCCCGCGCACGGTAAGCAGCGTATCGGCGAACATGCACACGTTATCTTGCGCATAAGCATAGGCAAGCCCATAGCCGAGCCCGCGGAAATCACTGGCTTTGACGTGGGCCACACCGTAACTGGTGCGCGCCAGTTCGGCGTGCACCCGAGCCGGTGGCTGCTGTCCAGGATGCGACTCATCGACCCGGCCGCATCCATTCAACACCAAACCCATCAAGAAGGCCACGGTGGTTCCGGATCCCCATGTCGCAATTCGCATCATCAACTCCTTTGTAATTTACATAACAATCGCCTGAGCAAGCTTACGAAGTTGTCGATTATTCACATTGAGGTCAGTCAACATGCGGGCCTCGTCAACAGAGCCTTGGGGAAAGTGTATGCGTAACAAAAAGGGCTGAAAAGTTAAATACCAAGCTTTCCCGAAAAACCACATGCACACGAAAGCGCTTGGAATATACGGCATCGCCGGTATAAGCTGCGGCATCGTCGGCGTCATGCCGACCGCGTTATCGGGAGAGTCTGCCCCCTGTGTCAAACTATTGTGAGACAACTTCATCAGTCTAATTAAGGAAGTTGGCACACATATGGAATTGAACATGACACCAGCAGCAGAACA
>NZ_JAFCTU010000112.1:0-1118 GCF_049896185.1 Massilia sp. TSP1-1-2 | reverse complement strand
GCCCTGCGCACCTTGTAGCGAATGGCTGGCGGAATGCGCTGCGCTTTTCCGCCCTACGGTCCGTGGTAAACGTCAGGGTCTTGATGCCGCCATTGATGATGATTTCCAGGTCCGGAAAATCGCGCTTGAGCGCATAGGCAACGTCATACTTGAGCGGCGGGATTTCACGGTTTTCCTTGGGCGAGAGGCCCTTCAAAATTGCATTGCGCGCGTGAACAATAAAGGTTTCACAGCCGGCGGCGGCCACGGTGCCGACAAAATCGCGCACAAAAGCGTAGTCTTCATTGCGGTCGATACCGATCCGGTGCTTGACCGTCACGTCGATCGACACCGCGTCGCGCATGGCCTTTACGCAGTCGGCCACCAATTGCGGCTCGCCCATCAGGCAGGCGCCAAATGCCCCTTTTTGCACGCGCTCGGACGGGCAGCCGCAATTGAGGTTGATTTCATCGTAACCCCATTGCTCGCCCAGCTTGGCGCTTTTTGCAAGATCGGCCGGATCGCTGCCGCCCAGTTGCAGCGCGACCGGATGTTCTTCTTCATTAAAGCGCAGGTGGCGTTCGACGTCGCCGTAGACCAGCGCGCCGGTAGTCACCATTTCGGTGTACAGCCAAGTGTGGCGGGTGATCTGGCGGTGGAAGACGCGGCAATGGCGGTCAGTCCAGTCCATCATCGGTGCGACCGACAGGGTGCGGGGAGGAAGTGTTTTCATGGGTACTATTGAAAAGGGGCGCTCGAAGCGCCCCTTGGTTGTTACGCGTCGCGACCAGCGCGTTTGCGCTCGTTTTCTTTCAGGTAGCGCTTGCGCAGGCGAATCGATTTCGGCGTGATTTCGACCAGCTCGTCGTCGGCAATGAATTCCACCGCGTATTCGAGCGACATCTGCACTGGCGGCACCAGGCGCACCGCTTCATCGGTACCGGACGAGCGCACGTTGGTCAACTGCTTGCCCTTGATCGGGTTGACGACCAGGTCGTTGTCGCGCGAGTGAATGCCGATGATCATGCCTTCGTAGACCGGATCGTTGTGGACCACGAACAATGGACACCATGCTCATGCGCGAGTTGGCCGCCGCGGGTCTGCATTTGGTCGGGCCGAACGATCAGACTTCCCTCATT
>NZ_JAFCTU010000111.1:0-1118 GCF_049896185.1 Massilia sp. TSP1-1-2 | reverse complement strand
CGCATGCCGATGACATATTCACCGCGCTTGAAGGTAAAGGTCTTGATCAGCTTGACGCCGCCAGCCTCGCCCTCGAGTACCAGTTGCACTTCATTGGCGCTGTCGAGTGCGCGCGGGCCCGGCTTGGCGACGAATGGCGTACTCTCGTTTGGCAACGCCGCGCCAGTGAGCAAGAGACCGGTCTTGCCGATGTATGCGCCTTTTGGCGTCACGTCGAACAGCACCTGGTTCTTGGTCTTGTCCACCTTGTCGCGAAATTTGAGCAGCTCAAGGCGCTTCACGACGCCGCCGGCGGTGTCAATGTCAACCTTGAAGACGTCGGTAGTGATGGTGATGATTTCGGTCTTGATCGCCGGTGGCGCCATTGGGGCGCCCGGCACCGCCGCGGCGGCGCCAGTTGCCGCAGGAGCGCCGGCAGCAGGATTCACAGCCACTGGCGCTTGCGCAACCTGGGCTGGCGGCGACGTCATCGAAAACATGGACTGGTTGCCGTTTGCGACCATCCAGTTATTCCAAAGGAAAACCAGCGATACGGAAAAGACGATCCAGAGGATGGTGCGTTTATTGATATCCATTGATGTATTGGTCAGGAGTGGTTGCAGCCGCAGGCGGCTGTAGATGAATTCTTGTGATGCGGGGGCGGCACAGGATCGTGTCCGCCTTCGTTCCATGGGTGGCAGCGGCCGACGCGTTTCGCGGCCAGCCAGCTGCCGCGCGCGGCGCCATGGGTTTGCAGCGCCTCGATCGCATAGTGCGAGCAGCTCGGATAGAAACGGCAGCTCTGGCCCAGCATCGGCGAGAGCATCAGCTGGTAGGCGCGCAGGATCCACACGAGCAGGCGCTTCATGGCGCCGGCCCTGCGACGGCGCGCGGCGCCTGGGACGAAAACAGCTTCTGGATTTCAGTGCGCAACGTCGCCTTCAGCGCGGCGGTGGTGGCCGGGCCTTGCTTGGTGTTGACCGGGCGCGCCAGGCGCACGATGCAGTCGACGGCAGGCAGCTGCGCCACGCGGAACAGTTCGCGCGTGACCCGCTTGATCGTATTGCGCGTGACAGCGCGCGGCGCAAAGCGCTTGGCCACCTCGACGCCGAGCCGCGCATGCGGCAAGTCGTTCGAAC
>NZ_JAFCTU010000110.1:0-1125 GCF_049896185.1 Massilia sp. TSP1-1-2 | reverse complement strand
CTCTTGCTTTCCGGGCAGTGAATGATCCAGATCGGAACTGCAAGATAGCGCTGCCAAAGCCTGCCTCGAGGGTGTCGCCACCGATGCCTCTTCGATGCTCGCACGCGCCAACACGACTGCCTGGTCAAAGCGCTCGTGGGGTGGCCATTGATCCAGGACACCCAACGTGCGTTCTTTTTCCACGCCGTTTGTTTCGATATAGCGGAACAGCCAAATACCGTTGGATGTGTTCGACATTTTTCGAAAGCCAACATGGAATCCCTTGCTGATTCTGTGCCAGAAAGGTTCACGCCGCAATTTCAGCTTGCTGCGGGCGCTCACGGTGTCGATCTTATGGGCCATGTTTAATCCTGCCGGCGAAAGTATTCTGCGGCGCAGAACGCGTCTGGTTCAAGCCAACAGATTCTCGTCCCATATCATCACTTGCAGTTCGAAATGTACGGGGAAAGTACGGGAAATTGTAGCGGATCGGTGCGGACGCTCATGGACACAAATCATACGACTTCATAGGAGAAAATTGTCCAGCGGAAGCCGTCGACGACCAGATTAACTCCATTCACACTGCAGGGGTCGCAAGTTCGAAACTTGCACTTCCCACCAAGAATTCGTTCTATATTAAAGGCTTGCAATGTTCAGTTGCAGGCCTTTTTTGCGTGTACGGGAAAAGTACGGGAAAACGTAGCCGGAAGTCGGCGCGTCTGGATCGAGGCGCAGGCCCGCAAGTTCGCCTTTGTTCGCGGAACTGAACGCGTGGCTTGGCCAGCGTGACCCGACGTTGTGGCGCGGATTGCCTCATCCCGAGTACCCAGGAGCTGAGCGTCGCCGACGTGTTGGAACAGGAGCAATCGCAGATGCTGCCGATGCCAACCGCCGTCGGCCGTCATCTCTCGGTGGCGGGAGATATAACCTGAACATCACGTGATAGGATCGTGAATGCCACTTGACTGGATCGAAGTAACGAGGGCAGCCCACCAACTGGCACTCGATCATGGTAGCCGCGCTCACTTTTATGTAGCGAAGCTGGCGACTGCAGCCATGAAAAAATGTTGGTGACTGTTCAGCCGCTATGCTGCGAGCTGGATAGGATTGCCTGTGAAGGCCCGAAGCAAGACCTCCAGCATTCCA
>NZ_JAFCTU010000109.1:0-1130 GCF_049896185.1 Massilia sp. TSP1-1-2 | reverse complement strand
TCAGGGCAATCAGAAAAAAGTAAGGTTTTAATCGCATGATCATTAGGCGGCCAAAAAGTTAAAAGACGGGAGAAGCATAAGAACCGAATAGATCAGCATTTAGCTATCGCAACATTGAATTGACCTTCAACAAATCGTACTCATCCCGCGCCCCTGCGGCCGCCTTTAGCTTCAAGCCCTGCAGCAAGGTCTCATAGCGCGCCTTTGACAAATCCCGTTGTGCTGCAAACACTTGCTGTTCAGCATTCAAGACGTCGATATTGATTCGAATCCCCAGCCGATAACCTGCACGATTCCCCTTCAAAGCGCTCTGCCCCGATGCCACAGCAACATCAAGTGCGGCAATCTGCGCCAGTCCATTCACAACACCGGCATACGCCAGGCGTGCATCAAGCGCTGACTGGCGGCTTGCCAGTTCTAGATCCGCGGTCGCCTTGTCCATATTCGCAATGGCCTCGGTAACCCTGGCGTCCACTGCGCCACCGGAATACAGGGGCACCGTCAACTGCAAACCAATTTGACGCTGGTTGGCGCGCGTGGCGTAGTCGTTCGGCGTGGCCAAGCTGCGCGAAGAAAAGTTGTTGCCCGTATTTGCCACCAAATCGAGCGTCGGCAAATGGTCCGACCGCAGTTTCTTGATTGCCTGCCTGGCCGCCTCCAGCGCCGCGCGTTGCGCGCGCACCAGCGGGTGATTGGTGCGCGCCTGCGCCATCCAGGCACGGCTGTCGGCCGTCGGTGGCGGCGGCATCATTGTCGATTGCAACACGGCCAGCTCAGTTGGCGCGTGCCCGGTAATTTTCTCCAGGTTCGCTTGCGCACTATCCAGGTCGTTTTGTGCAGACACCAGCTGCGAACGCGCGCTGCCCTGCCGCGACTTGGTATCGTCGACGTCCGTCACCGCGTGCGTGCCATGCTGAAAGCCGCGGGTCACTTGCGCCAGCTGCTCGTTCAGTGCGCTTACTTGCGCCTGCGCAGCGCCGATGGCGTCTTGCGCGACAATCACGCCGAAATACGCTTGTGCTACCCGCAGCAGCAAATCCTGCCGCGCCTGCGCGTATTGCGCTTCGGCTTGTTCGACGATGAATTCCGATTCCCGGATGGCGTACAGCGCACCCACCCGCACCACCGGC
>NZ_JAFCTU010000108.1:0-1131 GCF_049896185.1 Massilia sp. TSP1-1-2 | reverse complement strand
CCGGGCGACACCGGCCGTCGCGAGGATTGGGACGAGGGTCTCGATGGCCCGATTGACGGCGCTTCCAATACTGCCTGAGCTGCTGTCCACCTGCGCGATAGCCGGCGCCAGCTTTTCCAGGAAGAGCACGGCCCCCTCGGCGGCCAGGACCGGCTCCTTCTTCGCGATGCCCTTAATTTCAACGAGCGCTTCTTTTATGCGCTGGATGGGTACGGTCGACTTCCAGCCGAAGGCGCCGCGACGGAAGCGCGGCGCGAACTCAAATTTGTATGCTGTAGCCATTTTTCGAAATTTTCCCTGTAAGGCCTCTTGTCGACGGCCATCGCGGGCCGGTTTGTCGCCGTCTAGCATTCTCGCATGGTTCGCAAGGCAGGCTCTTCATCATATAAACGATTTATCTGAAATTTCCGCTTTCGCCGACTCACTTCGAAGCAGTCAGCAGCTCCACGAACTCCGTGACCACCTTCTCCAGGCTCGTGTAGCCGAGCGACGTCGTCGGATATTCTGGGCGGCCAGGTCCTTTTGCGCTGTTATAGAGCTCAATGATAGCCAGTTTCGTCCACCGTTTTTTGAATGTCAGCGGCGAGAAGGCCATGTGCTCTGGATACAGGGAAAACGCCTCCGCAGTCGCGTCGATGACCTCTCGCGGCGCCGTGTCTGCGAACGTGACTGTCGCAAGCTGCCTTTCGCACGCTACCCACGATTTGGCGCCAATGAGGCCAGTGCCGGTGTCAACGATGATTGGGAAGTGGGGTTTTCGAAATAGGAAGTTTATCGCGCTCATGGGCGGGCTTTTAGCGGCAGTTGTAGAAGATTGGAGGCGAGGGCAGTCGCATCAGTTTCCGGGATTTTCGTCGGCCTGTAGTGACAATGGCCATCTCATCATTTCCAGAGATGCCATAAAGACCTACAGTTTGACTTCGCATTTTTTCATGGCGCCGACGCGGGGAGGTGTCGCCGCGCAGTGTAAGCCGTCGCCCGGGGCATCGAGGCGCCATCTCGGTTAGTAAAGGCTGGTCGGCCGCTTGTTCGTCGGGAGGAACCCTTCGGCGGTTGTGACTATTCAGCCTGAGCGCACAGTGTAGAAAGTTGTTGTAAACAAATCTTAGATAACGCATCATGGGGGCATGC
>NZ_JAFCTU010000107.1:0-1140 GCF_049896185.1 Massilia sp. TSP1-1-2 | reverse complement strand
CAAGGCAATGTGACGGAAGTGCTGGACGCGCTCGGCCGCAAGACCGTGATGACCTACGATGCGCTGGGCAATGAAAAGACGGTGACCAATACCGCGGGCAAGACCACGGTGAAAACGTGGGATCCGCAGACGGGCAAGCCCTTGACCGAGGCCGACCCGCTGGGCAACACGATCAGCTGGGGCTATGACCCGGTCACCAAACAGCTGACGTCGTCGACCGACGCGCGCCGCAACCAGACTTCGATTCGCAACCTGGCGGCAGCGCAAGTGATCAGCGAACCGCTGGGGCGAACGTCAAGTGTGAAAACGACGGACGGCAACCTGACCAGCTTGACAGTGGCAGGGGAGGTAACCGGTTTCGGCTACGACGCCAAGGGCAACAAGACGAGCGAGGTCGATGCCGCCGGCAACGTGACGAGCTTTGCCTACGACGACAACGGCAAGGAAACCAGCCGCAGCTGGACGCGCATTGTGAATGGCGTGCCGGTGACAACGACGGTTACGCGCAAGCTGGACGCCGACGGCAAAGTGCTCGAAGAAACCGACGCGCTGGGCTTTACGACCAAGAATGCCTACACCGCCGGCGGCCAGCTCTCGAGCAGCGTCGATGCGCAAGGGCGGCGCACCGCGTACGAGTACAACAGCCGTGGCAAACTTGCCAAGACCACGTATCCGGACGGCAGCGTCGACACCGTAGCCTACGACGCCAACGGCAACCAGGCCAGCACCGTCGACCGCCAGGGCCGCACGACAAGTTACGAATACGATGCACTGAACCGCCTGGTGAAGACGACCTTCGCGGACGGCAGCACGACCGGCACCGGCTACGATGCCGCAGGCCGTGTCGGCACGACGACCGATGCGAATGGCAAGACGACGACCAACGGCTACGACGACGCTGGGCGCCTCGATACCGTGACCGGGCCTGACGGCAAGATCACGCGCTTTGCCTACGACCCGAACGGCAACCGCACCGATGTGTGGGACGCCAACGACAGGCACACGCATTTCGACTTCGACGCCCTAAACCGGCTGGAGACGACCACCCGGCCGGACGGCAAGATGCTGGTGCAAGATATAGGCGGCGGCATGCAGCAGCAAGCGCATGCAGTTGGCGAGAAAGCTGGTGCAGGAAGTGCG
>NZ_JAFCTU010000106.1:0-1159 GCF_049896185.1 Massilia sp. TSP1-1-2 | reverse complement strand
ATGCGGGCGGCATCGAGTTCGCTGAGGAACTGGTCGCGCACGGTGCGGTGCCAGCGTTCGATCTTGCCCTTGCCGGCCGGCTGGTACGGGCGACAGTAGATGAGGTGGATGCCCAGCCGCGCGCACAGTGCCTGCAGTGTGCCGGCCTTGTAGGCGGCGCCGTTGTCGACGACGAGCTTGATGGGCCGGCCACGCTTGAGCAGCGCTTGCTTGAGCACCCCCTCGATATCGAGCGCCGTCTCGCCCAGGCAGAATGCGCTGTGCGTGACCAGGCGCGAAGCATCGTCGAACAGCGACACCAGATAGACCTTGCGCGGCGTGCCCTCGACGCTGACGCGCGGGCCGTGCATGACGTCGCCGTACCAGATCGCGCCGGCCGACTCGGCCACGAAGCTGCGCTTCTCCTCGGGCTGGCTGGACGAACCACTCATGCGCGCTATGCCGTGATTGGCCAGCAGGCGGTGAATTGCCGAGCGCGACAGGCTGTCCGTGGCCGCTTGGCCGCTCGTTTGCAGCAGTTGCCGGATCTGACGAATCGAGCGGCGCGGATTGTCGCGCTTGGCCGCGACGATGGCTTCCTGCAGCGCGGGCGCGATCTTGGAGCGGCCGCGGTCAACGCGCGTCTTGGGCGCCAGGCCTTCGATGCCCTCGCGCCTGTATTTGTAGAGCCAGCTTTCGATCGTCTTCTCGCCCAGATAGGTGCGGCGCGAATTAGGGATGGCGTATTGGCGCTGGGCCAGGTCGCGCAGGGTGCGCTGCAGCTCGCCGCGTTCAAGACGCTCGCGGCTGACCAGCGGCCCCAGCACGGACAGGCGGAACAAGGCGGTCGGATCGATCTGTTTCATGGGTGCTCCTGTTGAGTTCGGGAGCGTTCATGGAAACCGATATCGGCTGCCGGCGGCAGTGGGCAAAGTGTGTGGGGTGGGAAATTTAAGCGGCGTTGCCTGTCTCCTGGTGGTTTCGGATCAGCGTTTCATGGGACGCAAACCTCATGGTCCGCCCATGCCATCGCCGCTGCCAGCGACATCGCGGCCAGGCAGGCCGTCCAGAAGCCGGGGCCGTCGCCGCCACGGCCCAGTTCAGGGAATCGGCTGCGCAGCACGAACGCGAACGTCGCGGTGCCGGCATGCAGCCAGTCGCGCCAGCGACGCGCGGTGTG
>NZ_JAFCTU010000105.1:0-1210 GCF_049896185.1 Massilia sp. TSP1-1-2 | reverse complement strand
CGATCCCGGGTTTGGCTTTGGAAAAACGGTGAAACACAACTATGCATTGTTGCGCAACATTGGCCAAATGCAGCAGGCGCTTGGGCTGCCTGTGCTCGCTGGCGTATCACGCAAGTCGATGATAGGCGCCGTCACCGGCAAACCCGTGGAGCAACGGCTGGCAGGCAACATCGGCGGCGCATTGGCTGCGATAGCGCACGGCGCGCGCATTGTGCGCGTGCATGATGTAGTCGAAACAGTCGATGCAGTGAAAGTGTGGCATGCAGCCACAATTCCTTAATTACTACTAAGAAGAGCACAACATGGCACGTAAATATTTCGGTACAGACGGTATCCGTGGACTCGTTGGCGTTGCGCCAATCACGCCCGACTTCGTGATGCGCCTCGGCTACGCTGCCGGCAAAGTGCTGGCCAAGACCAGCAACGCCGCGTCCAAGCGACCGACCGTTCTGATCGGCAAAGACACCCGTATTTCCGGCTACATGCTCGAGTCCGCGCTGGAAGCAGGCTTTAACGCCGCCGGTGTCGACGTGCTGCTGGCCGGCCCGACGCCAACGCCCGCCGTCGCTTACCTGACGCGCGCGCTGCGCCTGTCCGCTGGCGTGGTCATTTCCGCTTCGCACAACCCGTTCCATGACAACGGCATCAAGTTCTTTTCCAAGCACGGCACCAAGTTGCCCGACGCGGTGGAAATGGAAATTGAGGAAGCGATCGACCAGCCGATGATTTGCGTGTCCCCTGAAAAGATGGGCCGCGCCAAGCGCCTGCAGCATTCGCAGGGCCGCTACATTGAATTTTGCAAAGGCACGTTCCCGAACGAGCTGGACCTGCGTGGCTTGCGCATCGTCGTCGATTGCGCGCACGGCGCAGCGTATGACATCGCGCCGCACGTGTTCCATGAGCTGGGCGCCGAAGTGATTTCGATTGGCGCCAGTCCGGATGGCTTCAATATCAACGCCGGCTTTGGCGCGACTGCACCGAAGGCGATGGCCGCCGCCGTGCTGTCGCACCGTGCCGACCTGGGCATCGCGCTCGACGGCGACGCCGACCGTTTGGTGATGTGCGACGCCAAGGGCCGCATCTATAACGGCGACGAGCTGCTTTACATTATGGTGCGCGACCGCATGATGACAAGACATGCCAAGCGGAGGCGTAAACGCTCCTCGGCCGGATGGAAAGAGTACGTCGAAAGCTGCGCGAACCGATTTTG
>NZ_JAFCTU010000104.1:0-1218 GCF_049896185.1 Massilia sp. TSP1-1-2 | reverse complement strand
CGACAGGTTTGACAGCCTCGGCTGCCTTGTCCGGTTCGCTAACGTCCAGCTCAGCACCGGCCATGCCCGCTGCGGTGATGGCAGCAATATGGCTTCCCGTCCCCCGCTGAACGTCAAGCCCCGGAGCTGCGGGGACTGGCTGAGACGTTGCCGCGCGACCCTCGGCTTCGCGCGTCAACGCCTCGATCAGCCGCTGCTGTTGATCGATCCTTGCGCGAAGCTCCGTCACAGCCCTCGTCAACTCTTCGACCGAACCGTTTTGCTGCTGCGCTGTGGCGGTGCATTGGAAAGCAAACGCCAGAGAAGCGGCGATGATGGTGTTTGGCAGAGAGGGTAAGCGCATGTCTTCCGTTTCCTTCATTATTAAGTTAATTGCGTGGAAATATCGAGCCAATATTTGCATCGCGCACACTCGACATAAAATTGATCTCTTTCAGCATGCTGCCGCTGTTGAGGCTAGTACTGATAACGGTGTTGGTTCTGATCGATTGGTCGTTCAGAGAATTTTGCACAAACGTGCCAGCCGGAATTTGGCTCGCCGACGAGGGGAGGAGGTTGGCAGGGCCGCGCTGGACGATGGTCGGCTGTAGCGCAATTTTTAATGCGGCCGCGTCAGCAGTGGTCAGTGCACCGACATCCTGAATGTGCAGATAAGTTTGCGACACCATCGTGCCGTTGATCGACACGGACCGCTCTATCCCAAGCGACACGGTAAGTCCTGATGTCGTCACGAAGCCCCCGCGCGCGTGGGCAAGCCGTTTTTCATCCACGGCAGACCATTTTTTTGCCACATCGTCATTTCTGACTGCATCGCTTGCGTGTGCCTCGCCAGCGACCAGCAATGCAAGTGCTGCCGCTAGCAGGGCCCTGCAATGGAAAAAAATAATTTGCGCGCACATACTTGCTCCATTTTTAGAATTCACCAGCTCCGTGCTTGGGAATTGTGAGTACATCCAGACCGATGCGGCCGACACCTTCAGCCAGCACGGCAGAAGGCGCCGCGCGCCAGTCTGCGCTCGCGTTGAAAGCTGGAACGCCCTGGTAGTTATGGATAACGAACAGCAGCTTGTTTTGCCAGATCGTTTGAAAATGGTCGAGAGCAATCGCGCGTGTACCGCTTGAGGGATCGCCAATTAATATCCGCCCATCTGCAAGGCCTTTCACGACCACGAAATGGTTGTAGCCTTTTTCCGACACCAACACAATTGCAGGGAGCTT
>NZ_JAFCTU010000103.1:0-1238 GCF_049896185.1 Massilia sp. TSP1-1-2 | reverse complement strand
TTGCGGTCGTGGCAGCTGAAGTACGCAACCTGGCCCAGCGCAGCGCCGCCGCAGCCAAGGAAATCAAGACCCTGATCGGCGACTCCGTTGAAAAGGTCGAGCGCGGCAGCAAGCTCGTGGGCCAGGCCGGCGTGACGATGGACGAAGTGGTCGCCAGCGTCAAGCGCGTGACCGACATCATGAGCGAGATTTCAAATGCCAGCCAGGAGCAAAGCGCCGGCATCGAACAAGTCAATTTGTCGATCATCGAGATGGACAGCATGACCCAGCAAAACGCGGCGCTGGTCGAGCAGGCTGCGGCTGCGGCCCAAAGCCTGCAAGACCAGGCGGGCGAACTGGCCCATGTGGTGAGCGTGTTCAAACTGGTCGAGGGCGAAGTGGCGCAGGTAGCCGCGCGCTCGGCGATGGAACAGGCGCCGGCGGCGTCGGCACCGCCCCCGCGTAAGGCGCCGGTGCGCGCAGTCAAGCCGGCGCTCAAGCGTCCGGCACCGGCCGCGCCGGCAGTGAGCGCAGCCAAGCCGAAAAAAATCGTCAATGCCAGCAGCAACGACGAGTGGGAAGAATTCTGATTGGTTTTTAGGTAGTCTGTCGTAGCGGAAGTGAAGGGGATCGAGATGTGTGCTTACAAACGTTCTATGCATGTACTTGGCGCGCTGACGCTGACGCTGGCGGCAGGTGCGGCCATGGCGGCGGAGGTGGCCGCCACTTTTGATCCGAGCAAGTGCAAGGCCGAGTATCCCAAGGCCTCGCTGATGAACGAGGAGCAGGGCACGGTCACGATGTCGTTCCTGGTCAGCCCGGACGGCTCGGTGGTGGAATCGAAGCTGGAAAAAACCAGCGGCTTCAAAAACCTGGACAAGGCCGCCATCAAGTCGATCTCGGCCTGCAAGTTCAAGCCGGGCACCAAGGATGGCGCTCCGGCGCAGACCTGGGCCAAGGTGGATTACGCGTGGAAGCTGGACTGAGCTGGTTCGGCCAGGTCGCTGCCTCGCCCCAGCCAGCGCTATTCATTGGCCCAGTAGCATAAACAAACATCGTCCTCGCGAAGGCGGGGACCCATAGAACGGTTGAGCTGAGCAACAAAAAGGGGCTAGTTCACATTCGCGAGGACGATGTGTTTTGGGTTTGCGTGGTTTGAAACGCGGCGATTCCTGCGTAGCCAATTGTTCGCGTGATGTCTTCGACTGCCCCGTGCGCGAGTAGCTCGTAACGACCGGTTTTTACTTATTGCCGCACCG
>NZ_JAFCTU010000102.1:0-1255 GCF_049896185.1 Massilia sp. TSP1-1-2 | reverse complement strand
TGTGTTTCCAGATAACTCACATTTTATCAATCACTTACGGCATTCTTGCCCTTTTTTATGCAAAATTCAGGCTAGGTAGCTTGGGCATAGATATCCTCTTGAAAGTTGACGGGTGCGGTCAGGCCGCTTGCCTGATCTTAAGCCCGCCGCCTTGCTCGTGCTTTTGTTTACAACATTTTGCGCGCGACCATATTTATCAACCGTAACTGCGCCGGCAGGCAAATGGTGCGCAGGTCGTAATTGTCGACAATCGTCTGCCGGGCGTTCGCCCTGACAGACTCATACTTCTTTGGATGGGTCAGCACATCGACGACGCGCTGCGCAATCTCGTCTGGCGAAAACAACTCCACCAGCAAGCCGTTCTCGCCATCGCGCAAGACTTCTTCCACCGGTTTGGTGCGCGAACCGACGACCACGCAAGCGGCAGACATTGCTTCGAGCATCGACCAGGACAGCACGAACGGATAGGTCAGGTACACGTGCACGCTTGAAATCTGCAAGATCTTGACGAACGAGGAATAGGGTACTTTGCCCAAAAAATGTACGCGCGTTAAGTCCAGTGCAGAACCAAGTTCGGCCAGCATTTGGGTGCGGAAGCTCTCGTTATTGGCGGCGGGGGGGCCGTAACTGGTCTCGTCGCCGCCCACCACCAGCACGCGCGCATTGGGCCGCTGCGCCAACACGGCCGGCAAACTGCGCATGAAACTTGGAAAGCCGCGATACGGTTCGAGATTGCGCGCGACATAGGTTACTACCTCGTCATCGACCGTCAGTTCAATATCGGTGCCGGGAACTGGGTAACGCGCGCTGGGGTCCGGCGCCACGATCTGCGTGTCGATTCCCTCATGCACGATGTGCAGCTTTGACTGGTATTCCTGCGGATACAGCGATTTTTGCCATTTGGTCGGGCATTGGCCAAAGTCCACCGCGTCCAGCGCCAGCAAATTGCCAATGTTTTTGGTGCGGATGCGGGGACCGACATCGAAGATCAGCGGTGGGCCTGGTTCAAAGTCGACGTCGGCGCCATGTCGACGATAAAAGAACTCGAAGTAGCCAATCAGCGGCGTATCCGGAAACACGTCTTTCAAGTACCACGGCTCGCCCCAACCATTGTGAGCGAGCATGACATCGGGCACGAAGCCCGTTTCCGCTAACTCCAGTGCCACGCGCGCGACGTTCTGCGCAGCGAGCACGCCCGCCTCGGTTTCGCTCAAGTAATGATGCACGCCGGGTGTCGGTGGGCGCTGCGGCTTGT
>NZ_JAFCTU010000101.1:0-1261 GCF_049896185.1 Massilia sp. TSP1-1-2 | reverse complement strand
GACGCCCCTGATGAAGGGGCACGCCGGCGTGCAGCCGCCGATGGCGGACATCAAGCTGCCGTATGCACTGTATACAGAGCAGGACATCGCCCACCGCACGCTGTACGTGGAAGCGTCGCGCGGCTGCCCGTTCAAGTGCGAATTCTGCCTGTCGGCGCTGGACAAGACTGCATGGCCGTTCGGCCTGGACAGCTTCCTGGCCGAACTCGAAGCGCTGCATGCGCGCGGCGCGCGCCTGTTCAAGTTTGTCGACCGCACCTTCAACCTGAACATCAAGACCAGCCTGAAGATCATGCAGTTCTTCCTCGACAAAATCGCGGCCGATCCCGCCGACCCGGTGTACGCCCACTTCGAACTGGTGCCCGACCACCTGCCCGACGCGCTCAAGGAAGGCATCGCCAAATTCCCGCCGGGCGCGCTGCAGTTCGAGATCGGCATCCAGAGTTTCAACCCGGACGTGCAGGCGCTGGTCAGCCGCCGCCAAGACAACGCCAAGGCGGCCGACAACATCGGCTGGCTGTGCGAGCACTCGCACGCCCACCTGCACGTGGACTTGATCGCCGGCCTGCCGGGCGAGGACATCGACAGCTTTGCGCGCGGCTTTGACCGGCTGGTCGCACTCAAGCCGCACGAAATCCAGTTCGGCATCCTCAAGCGCCTGCGCGGCACGCCGATCATCCGCCACACCGAGCAATACAAGATGGTGTTCGATCCCTACCCACCCTACACCATCCTGTCGACCAGTTTGATTGACTTCGCCAGCATGCAGCGTCTGGTGCGCTTTGCGCGCTACTGGGACCTGGTGGCCAATTCGGGACGCTTTGCCAATACGCTGGGCCAGATGCTGGGCGACGCGCCGTTCAATAACTTCATGGCGTTTTCGGACTGGCTGTATGCGAAGACCGATGCCACGCACCGCATTGCGCTCGACAAGCTGGCCGCGCTGGTGGCGCAATGGCTGCAGGCGCGCGGCATGAGCAAGGACGCGGCCGGCGCGCTGGTCGGCAGCGATTATGCGGGCCGGGTCGATGCGCCGGCGCAGAAGGCAAAGCCGGTGGCGGTGCCTGTGCGGCAGGCCCGCCACCTAGCCGCGTAAAGCGCCGTGCTGCCTGCATCGGCCCGGTACCTGTGCCGCGCATGCGGCGCCATTAGAACACCGATTTCGTCCCCGTCAATCGAATCGCCCCGCACGAACTTCTATAGCGGTCGCAACGAATCTCTTTTAGCGGATCCCGCCCAGCTCCTCGCCTCCACCGGCGCG
>NZ_JAFCTU010000100.1:0-1286 GCF_049896185.1 Massilia sp. TSP1-1-2 | reverse complement strand
TTGTGTTTCTTGATAACTCCCATTTTATCAATCACTTACGGCATTCTTGCCCTTTTTTATGCAAAATTCAGGCTAGGCTAGTCTTGCTGGCGCGTCAATTGGCCAAGAGTCCGCACTGTTCATTTCCGCAGTCTTTGCCGCCTGCTAAGCTCAAGGCTGCCTATCGGTTTTTTGATAACGATGAAGTCGACACAGACGGCATTCTCACAAACCACATTGGACAGACGCTGGGGCGCATGCGCGCCGTGCCGGTGATTCTGGCAATTCAGGACACGACCGAATACAACCTGTCGCATCTGCCAGCAACTGAGGGTCTGGGGTACTGCAGCGACATACGCATCAGAGGATTCATGATGCACAGCATGCTCGCGCTGACTCCAGAAGGCTTGCCTCTTGGTGTCCTGGGGATGAAGACGTGGGTGCGTCCCCACTCGGAAATAGGCAAGAAGGCCATCCGCAAAAGTTTGCCGATTAAGGAGAAGGAAAGCTTCAAGTGGATATAAGGTATCAATCACCTGACGACACTTAAATCACACTGTCCTGAAACAAAAATCGTGGGCGTTTGTGATCGCGAGGCCGATCTGTATGACCTCTTCGTCGAACAACGTGCTAAAGGCGTGGAGTGGTTGGTACGTGCAGCATGGAATCGCCGCGTGAGCCACCCTGAGAGCTATTTATGGCAGGCAATGCAGGCTGTCGCCCCCCCGGGGCACAACGTCGTTACGTCTACCCGGCCGCGGAGCGGTAGCCGAACGTACGGCGCAGATGGAGATCCGCTGCGTCCCAATTCGCATCCGCAAACCGAGCCATTCCAAGATCGAGGGCTCTGCCGAGGTAGTGGTGTACGCAGTTTGGCCATTGAGAAGGAACCACCACCGGGGCATGATCCCGTCGAATGGATGCTGCTGACGTCCGTCGAAACCAACACCATGGAAGAGGCCCTCGAGCGCCTCTCTTGGTACGCCAGGCGCTGGACAATCGAAACATGGCATCGGATGCTTAAAAGCGGCTGCCAAATTGAGGCACGGCAGTTTGGTGACGTGGAACGCTTCAGGCGGGCAACTGCCCTGTTTGCTGTCATTGCGTGGCGAATTCTTTATGCCACGTTGCTGGGACGGCTCGACGCCGATGTTTCCTGCGAAGTGCTGCTACAGCGTTTCGAGTGGCAAGCTTTGTATTGCCGGACACATGGCGTGAGCAGTGTGCCACCAATCCACCCAAGTTAGCAGTTGGCGTGCATTTCAGTAAATTATTATCAATTTTTTCACAATAACACTTGACATCAC
>NZ_JAFCTU010000099.1:0-1294 GCF_049896185.1 Massilia sp. TSP1-1-2 | reverse complement strand
GGTTTCTGAAGTCGCTGCCTTCGCGTCTGGGCATGGTCCTGGACATGACGCTGCGGGACATCGAACGCGTGCTGTACTTCGAAGCATACGTCGTGACCGATCCGGGCATGACGCCGCTCAAGAAGTGCCAGATCATGTCGGAAGACGACTACGCCGCCAAGTACGAAGAGTACGGCGACGACTTCACCGCCTTCATGGGCGCCGAAGGTATCCGTGAACTGCTGCGCTCGATCGACATCCACCGCGATGCCGAAGCCCTGCGCGTGGAACTGAAGGAATCGAAGTCCGAAGCGAAGATCAAGAAATACGCCAAGCGCCTCAAAGTGCTCGAGGCATTCCAGCGTTCGGGTATCAAGCCGGACTGGATGATCATGGAAGTGCTGCCAGTGCTGCCGCCGGAATTGCGTCCGCTGGTACCGCTCGACGGCGGCCGCTTTGCAACGTCCGACCTGAACGACCTGTATCGCCGCGTCATCAACCGTAATAACCGCCTGAAGCGTCTGATGGAATTGCGCGCGCCGGAAATTATTACGCGTAACGAAAAGCGCATGCTGCAAGAAGCGGTCGATTCGCTGCTGGACAATGGCCGGCGCGGTAAAGCGATGACCGGCGCCAACAAGCGTCCGCTCAAGTCGCTGGCTGAAATGATCAAGGGTAAGGGCGGCCGTTTCCGTCAAAACTTGCTGGGTAAGCGCGTCGACTATTCGGGCCGTTCCGTCATCGTCGTTGGTCCTCAGCTCAAACTGCACCAGTGCGGCTTGCCGAAACTGATGGCGTTGGAACTGTTCAAGCCATTCATTTTCAACAAGCTCGAACTGATGGGTCTGGCAACGACGATCAAGGCCGCTAAGAAATTGGTCGAGATTCAAGAGCCGGTCGTGTGGGACATCCTGGAAGACGTGATCCGTGAACACCCGGTCATGCTCAACCGCGCGCCTACGCTGCACCGCCTTGGTATCCAGGCTTTCGAGCCGGTCTTGATTGAAGGCAAGGCCATCCAGCTACACCCACTCGTCTGCGCCGCGTTCAACGCCGACTTTGACGGTGACCAGATGGCTGTCCACGTCCCGCTGTCGATCGAAGCACAGATGGAAGCGCGCACGCTGATGCTGGCGTCGAACAACATCCTGTTCCCGTCGAACGGCGAGCCGTCGATCGTTCCTTCCCAGGATATCGTGCTCGGTCTGTACTACGCGACCCGCGAAGCGATCAACGCCGGACATGCCATGCTCCTGACTGACAAGGATGTTTTCGAGCGCGACCCGCAACGCCATTTCGGCGGCCTGCACCGCTT
>NZ_JAFCTU010000098.1:0-1313 GCF_049896185.1 Massilia sp. TSP1-1-2 | reverse complement strand
GCCTCGCCGGCGAGACGGTCAACCAGCGCCAACCCGGCTGCAGGACCGAATGCCATCGACAGCACCACCGCCGGGTTCAGCTCGACGATGGGCGACGGCGCCAGCTGTGCGAGCGCATCGTAGAGCGCCGCGATGCGCTGCCAGTTAGTGTCCTCGGGGCGTGCCGCGCGCGCGTGACAGGCTGCAATAGCCGCCTGCAACGCATACGGTCCGTAGCCCTGGCCCAGCTGGGCTGCACGCTCGAGCGCGGCCAGACCGCGGCGGATCAGCAACTGGTCCCAGCGGCTACGGTCCTGGTCGAGCAGCAGCACCGGCTCGCCCGCCGGCCCGACACGGGCGCGCTCGCGCGAGGACTGGATCTCCATCAGCGCAACGAGCCCGTGCACTTCAGGCTCCTGCGGCGCCAGCTCGGCCAAAATGCGGCCCAGGCGCAGCGCCTCTTCGCACAGACGCGGACGCAGCCAGTCGCCGCCGTTGCTGGCCGCACAACCTTCATTGAAGACCAGGTAGATCACTTGCAGCACCGACGCCAGGCGCGGCGCCAGATCGGCCGCGCGCGGCACCTCGAACGGCACGCGCGCTTCCGCCAGCGTGCGCTTGGCGCGCACGATGCGCTGCGCTACGGTCGCGTCGGACACCAGGAAGGCGCGCGCGATTTCATGGTCGACAGGCCGCCCACCATGCGCAGCGTCAGCGCTACCCGCGCCTCGGTCGACAGTACCGGGTGACAGGCGACAAACATCAGGCGCAGCAAGTCGTCGCCGATGTCGTCGTCGATCAGCGCTTCCAGGTCGCTCGCCGCGTCTTGCAGCTCGGTCTCGAGAGCGTAGGTGAGCTCGCCCTCCTTTGACTGCTGCAGCTTCGCGCGGCGCAAGTGGTCCAGCGCGCGGTTCCTGGCAACCGTCATCAGCCACGCGCCGGGGTTGTCGGGAATGCCCGACTGCGGCCAGCGCTCGAGCGCCTCGACCATGGCGTCTTGCGCCAGTTCGTCGGCCAGGCCGACGTTGCGCAGCATGCGCGCCAGGACGCCGATGATCTTTGCCGATTCCATGCGCCAGAGGGCATCGGCCACGCGCGCGGTGTCGCCCGTACTCACGGCCTAGGCGGTGAACTGCGCGCGCATGCCCGCTTCAAGCTGCTCGTCGCGGATGCGCTGTTCGGCCGCTTGCAGGGCCGGCGTGAACTGGTCGATATCGATGCTGGCGTCAAACAGCTGGCGAATCTCCACCTCGACGTCGGGCCCGACGGGATAGGGATTGCGCCTGGCCCAGGCGATGGCGTCCGCCATCTCGGGCACGCGTATCATCCAGAAG
>NZ_JAFCTU010000097.1:0-1390 GCF_049896185.1 Massilia sp. TSP1-1-2 | reverse complement strand
TCGCATCATCGCGGCCGGCGGCAAGGATTCGACCTTGAAATTCGAGGATATCAAGACTGAGCCCGCGCCGCCGCTGGCCGAAGCGTTGCGCCCGGCAAGCATCGAGGAAGTCATCGGCCAGAGCCATTTACTGGGCGAAGGCAAGCCCTTGCGCCTGGTATTTAAATCCGGCAAGCCCCACTCGATGATTCTGTGGGGCCCGCCCGGCGTGGGCAAGACCACTATGGCGCGCCTGACCGCGAACGCCTTTGGCTGCGAGTTCGTTGCGCTGTCGGCTGTGCTGTCGGGCGTAAAAGATATCCGCGCCGCCATCGAACAGGCCGAGCATCACCTGGCCAACGGCAAGCACACCATCCTGTTCATTGACGAAATCCACCGCTTCAACAAGTCGCAGCAAGATGCCTTGCTGCCATTTGTCGAATCGGGCCTGGTCACGCTGATTGGTGCGACCACTGAAAACCCGTCATTTGAAGTGAACTCCGCATTGCTCTCGCGCGCGCAAGTCTATGTACTCAAGGCGCTGACCGACGACGAGATGCTCCTGCTGCTCAAACGCGCGCAAGATCACGGCTTGGGCCACCTGCAGTTTGACGACGTTGCCGTGGCTACCTTGATCGGCTACGCGGACGGCGACGCGCGCCGCTTTCTCAACCTGCTTGAGCAGACCAAGACGTCGGCCGAAACGTCGGGCATCACGCGTATCACGGGCGAATTTGTCGACAACGCGTTGACGCTCAATTCGCGCCGCTTCGACAAGGGCGGCGACAATTTTTACGACCAGATTTCGGCGCTGCACAAGTCGGTGCGTGGCTCGCATCCCGATGCCGCGCTGTACTGGTTGTGCCGCATGCTCGACGGCGGCGCCGATCCGCAGTACATGCTGCGCCGCATTGTGCGCATGGCCTGGGAAGATATTGGCATCGCCGACCCGCGCGCGATCCAGATCGCCAATGACGCGGCCGCAACCTATGAAAGGCTGGGGTCGCCGGAAGGCGAACTGGCGCTGGGGCAGGCCGTCATCTACCTGGCCATTGCCGCCAAGAGCAACGCCGGCTACAACGCCTACAACCGCGCGGCCGCTTTCGTAAAAAAAGACAAGTCGCGCGAAGTGCCGGTTCACTTGCGCAACGCGCCGACCAAGCTGATGAAGGAACTGGGCTACGGCCACGAGTACCGCTATGCGCATGATGAACCGAACGCTTACGCGGCAGGGGAAACGTACTTGCCCAAAGGGATGGCCGAGCCGCACTGGTATGAGCCTGTGCCACGCGGCATCGAGTCGAAGATCGCCGAGAAGTTGGCCTGGCTGCGCGGACTGGACGCGGACGCGCGCAAATAGCGTTGGAGAACCGGACAGGATCGCTTCGTCGCGCGTGACCGGCTTGCCGAT
>NZ_JAFCTU010000096.1:0-1395 GCF_049896185.1 Massilia sp. TSP1-1-2 | reverse complement strand
CCGTAACTACAGTGACGCTGATGCTAGCTGCGGCGCTCCGCCACGCGATTGAGCTTGTGCGAGGGCAACAGCAAAAACCAGATCGCGAAAAACGGCCACAGCAGCGACAAGAACTGCGCCGCACCCATGAAGTTGAGGAACTTGCCCTGCACCCAGCCTTGCAGCGTGGCCGAAAAATACGGGTTCACGGGAATGGTATTGACCACCAATAAGCTTAGCAGCAAGGTCACCACCGCTAGCCTGCGCTGCGCCACCTGCGGCGCAAAGGCCAGCCCGGCCAGCATGATCGCCCCGATCAGAAAGCCGCCCTGCACGCCGGGCGTGAACCAGTTGAACGCATTTTCCGGCGTGAACTGTAGCGAACTGGCGAGCGTCTTGAACACCAGCGCAATGGCCACCATGGCAATCATCAGGCGGGCGCGCGGCGCGCCACGGTTGAGCAAACAGAGCATGGTGAGCACCGCACCGGTCATGCCGCAGGCCGTGATGACCGTGTCCGACAGCCAGTACTGCTCGGCCGTCATGTCGGCGCCGGGGCGCAGCATGATCACCAGGTCAATGTCGGTCGAGAGCCATTGCGACAGCCACTCGGAAAAAATCGGCAGCAATTGGCCGTGCCCGAACATGTGGCCGAGCGGGTAGATCTGCGCCAGCGGCCACAAGGCCAGCAGCACCAGGCCCTGGCTGGCATGGGGCGCGAACCAGCGCTTGCGCGTCTGGTACAAACGGCTTTCATTGAGGTAGGAGCGGGCGCCCGCCAGACCGATGAAGGCGCCGATCAGGGCGCCGACCGAATTGGTCAGCAAGTCCAGGCTGGAGGGCACGCGGCTTGGCAGGTAGGTCTGCACCGCCTCGGCCAGGCCGGACACCAGCACGCCCAGAACGGTCGCGCCCACAATCGCCCACACGCCGCGCAGGTAGGGGTAAAGCGCCAGCACCAGCAGCATGCCGAGCGGGACGTAGCCGACGACGTTGACGATCACGTCGAACCAGGTCCAGTACTGCGGCATGGCCAGCGTCAGGAAGGTCGAGGGCGAGAGCCCTGCGCCGCGCCAGCCCGAAAACGGGAACCAGCTGGCATACACGATCAGCAGCAGGTAGGCCAGCAGCGCCGCCCTGGAAACGGGCGAACCTCTCGGTTCGCGTCTTGGCTCGGCAGGGATCATTGCTTGGGCAGGGGCAGCGTGGCCAGCCAGGCGTTGATGTCGGCGGCCACCGCGTCAGTGGCTGCGGCCAGCGCGCGCGCGCCGCCCGCAGCGTCGGCGCTGGCAGCCGGTATTTTGCGGCTGAAGGTCTTCTGGTCGACCAGTTTATGCTGGTTGAATAGCGACGCGCGCAACACCAGTTGGCCATAGCTTTTCGATGCGCTGTCGAAGCTGTGGGTAATGTCGTCGA
>NZ_JAFCTU010000095.1:0-1416 GCF_049896185.1 Massilia sp. TSP1-1-2 | reverse complement strand
AATTCGCGTTCTGGGACAACGCCACCATGCACATGGCGGGTCTTCTCTTGCGCTGTATCCTGCGCTGCCTTTTGCTTGACCTCTGCTTGTCGCGCCGCCTCTTGCCTTGCTGCTTCCTGGCGCGCAGCATCCAGTTGGTTTTGCGCCTGCCGCGCCGCTTCCAGCTGCGCTTGCCTTGTCTGCTCTTGCCGGGCGGCTTCCAACCGCGCATTCTGCTGAGCCTTTTCTTCCTGGGTTGCGCGCTCTTGCCGCATTGCTTCTAGTCGCGTCGCCTCTTGCCTGGCCATCTCTTGACGCTGTGCGGCGATTCGGGCTGCTTCCCGGTTCGTGGCGCTTTCAGTGCTTTGCTTTTCCTGCTCAAGCCGTGTCTGTTCCAGAGCCTCCTGTTCAGGCCGTGGTACCGCCTCAGGACTAACTTGCCGCTCGGCGACTGCGGGCGCTCTGACCGGTGGCGCGTTGGCTGCGATCGGCAGGTCTACGTTGGGCCGCTGCGCTGGGGCCTTGGCCGGCATCGGTGCTGGTGGCGCAATTGCAACCTTGGCTGCCTCGGTATCGGCCATGTCGGCGACGGCTGGGGGCGGTGTGGCGGCAACCACCGGCAGCGTTGCGGGCGGCTCGGGCTGCGCCGGGGCAAGCAGGATGCGCAAATCATTGGCGCCCAGGCGCCTTTCTTTCCAAGGGAAATTGAGTCCGGGGAGGCCGAAGGTTTGCCCACCCAAGGCGACGCTCAGCAACAGGCCGTGAGCCAGCAAGGACAGCATCAGCGCAGTGTGCAGTCGCCAGGGGCCACGCTCGAGGATGGGGGCAGTTATCAATGGATGCCTTTGGCGGCGCGTGCAAGACGCAGTCAAACGGACTTCGGCAAGCTCCGTCTAAAGATTGTAAATTTTATCATGCCAGCTGGGCTGGTCAGTCGCACACAGGTGCGTGCCGGCTCACATCTTCTTACAAACTGCGCCAACGAATTTTGCAAAAGGCGCTAAGCTCTTGGCTCGGGAACTATGAAGTGGGTAGCAGATTATGAAGTCGCAGCTACTTGAAGACATTGGCCAAAGTGCTACCTTGTCCCTGGTATCTTCTGGAAAAGTGCCGGATGCCAGTTTGCTCCAGGCGGAGCAAGCAATTGGGCAAGAGCGCGCCACAACGCCTGTCAAGCCGCGCTCCGCGTTTGGGGTCTGGCGAGACAGGAGGGCTGCCGAGCCAGTACCTGAGCCAACTGCCATCGTGGAAGCGCCGCCTGTGCCTGTTGCTCCCGTTTCTGCGGCCGAAGCAGCGCTGCAAGGTCCGGTGTTCGACATCATCCTTTCCTCACCGCTGGCGCCGCAATCCGATTTGATCGAACCTGAAAGAACCTGGATCGAGCCATCGGTGCGGCGCTACTTGCTGTGCGGCTCGGTTGAGTCCCAGAACGCGACT
>NZ_JAFCTU010000094.1:0-1418 GCF_049896185.1 Massilia sp. TSP1-1-2 | reverse complement strand
CGCCGCGTTCGATGCGCAAGAAGTGCAGCTGTATTACCAGGGAGCGAGGTGACTTGCATCTGCAGCGGGCCTTCCGGATTGTCGTCACGCACAGGAACGTGCTTGAGGATGGCTTCGAACAGCGGGGTCATGTCGCCTTCGCGCGCTTCGGCGTCGAGGCTGGCGTAACCGTTCAGTGCGGACGCGTAGACGACCGGGAAGTCAAGCTGCTCGTCGGTGGCGCCGAGCTTGTCGAACAGTTCGAACGTCTGGTTGATCGCCCATTCAGCGCGCGCGCCCGGACGGTCGATCTTGTTGACGACGACGATGGGTTTCAGGCCCAGCGCCAGCGCTTTGCGCGTGACGAAGCGGGTCTGTGGCATCGGGCCTTCCTGGGCATCGACCAGCAGCAAGACCGAGTCGACCATCGACAGCACGCGCTCGACTTCGCCGCCGAAGTCGGCGTGGCCTGGGGTGTCAACGATGTTGATGTGGGTGCCTTCGTATTCGACGGCGCAATTTTTGGACAGAATCGTAATGCCACGTTCTTTTTCAAGATCGTTCGAATCCATCACGCGGGTCTCGACTTGCTGGTTTTCACGGAAGGTGCCGGACTGGCGCAGCAGCTTGTCCACGAGCGTGGTCTTGCCGTGGTCAACGTGGGCGATGATAGCGATGTTACGAATTGCGCGTTTTGGATTTGACATGGTCGTAAGGAACAGAAATATACGTCGTGTACGAAGGTGTACGGGTATTGCTTAAATCAGGAACCGACTAGTATAGCACGTAAAGGCGCCAGATTGCACCCTACCAAGCCAAAAACCACTGCCAATTCAAGAGCTTGCTGTTGCTTACCCCACGTTATGCCACTGCAAAATCTAGCCCAGGGTCAGTTCCCCCATTGCGACACGAGCTCTTCTGTATGCTGGGCTACGCACGAGACCGTGTTGTAATTGGGGAACTGACCCCCGGGGTAGGTGTTGCCAGGAAGTGCTATTTGAGTTGGTCTGCCGGGAGGCGCGCGCGCCCCTCGTGGCGCGAGGACAAGATTACTGAGGTGGTCGTCTTGCCGATCAAGGCAAGCGACTTCAGGCACGCTTGCAAGTGCTCGGGCGCGGCCAGCGCCACCCGGATCAGCGCGCAGTGGTTGCCGGTCGTGTCGTGCAACTCGAGCACCTCCGGACGGGCCGCCGCCCAGGCGTCGAGTTTTTCGTGCGAATCGACCGTGATGTTGATGAAGGCTTCAAAACTGTAGCCGAGCTTGCGCAGGTTGAGCCTGGCAGTGAACGCTTCGATGATGCCAGCCTCTTCCAACCGCCGCACGCGCTCGGCCACGGCGGGCGACGTCAAGTGGATGCGCCGTCCGATTTCCGAAAATCCCAGCCGTGCATTTTCCTGCAGAAGCGCGAGGATTTTCCGGTCATATGCATCCAATTCAA
>NZ_JAFCTU010000093.1:0-1422 GCF_049896185.1 Massilia sp. TSP1-1-2 | reverse complement strand
AAGCCATCTTCCGTGCGTGGATGCGCGGCGAGCGCACCGGCAGCTACCGCCTCGACGGCCCGGGCATCGCTGTCATTCACGCTCAAGGCGCGACGCGGCAATGACGTCGACAGCGCCAGCCTGCTCATTGCGCTGTACCGCGCGGCCGGCATTCCCGCCCGCTACGCCTACGGCACCATCGCCATGCCGGTCGCGCGCCTGCACAACTGGCTCGGTGTCGATGGGACTGCCGCCGCGCTGGCACTGCTGACGCAGGCCGGCATCCCGAACCGCAGCAACGGCGGCGCTGTCGAAATTGAGCACATGTGGGTCGAGGCCTTTGTCGACTACTCGCCAAGCCGTGGCGCCGTGAACCGCGCTGCCGCGACCTGGGTCGCGACCGATCCGAGCTTCAAGCAGATGAACCAGCAGGCGGGCGTGGACCTGCGCGGCGCGGTCAGCCTGAACGAAGCGGGCCTGTTCGACGCGGTCAAGCAGGGCGCCGCCTGTACTGCCGACTATGCGCGCAACCTGAACCTGGCGAACCTGCAGCAGGGATATACCGGCTACAAGACCCAGCTCGAGACCTTCCTCACGCAGCAGGGTCCCGACCTGACGGTTGGGCAGGTGCTGGGCAGCGCGGCCATCGCGCCTGAAAACTACAGCATCATGATGGGGTCCTTGCCGTACACGCTGGTGGCCACCGGCGTGGTTGCCAACATCCTGCCGGACCAACTGCGCTGGAAGTTCCACCTTAACTTGTACGCCAACAGCACGCTGCAAGGGCAGGGCGAGAGCAGCGCCGCGTTCAGCGCCAACCTGGCCGCAGTGGCCGACAAGCGCCTGACGATGAGCTTTGTACCTGCCACCGACGCGGACGCCACCACCCTGGCGCTGTACCTGCCCAAGGCGCATGCCGACGGCAGTGCGGTCCAGGCGAGCGAATTTGCGCCGCAACTACCGGGCTATCTGATTCGCGTGAAAGCGGAAATCCGTGTGGACGGCGCACTGGTTGCCAGCGGCGGCAATTTTGTGCTGGGCAGCGAACTGGTGGCCGACATTGGCGCCTTCGATCCGTCCGGCGGCAGTTGGAACGACAGCACATTCATCGCGCATGCAGGCGACTACCATGCCGTGGCGATCGACGCCCAGGGCGTGAGCGCCGGGCAGCTGAACGGCCTGAAGGCCAGGTTGAATGCGCTGCAGGCCAAACTGGCGGCCGGCCAGAGCGCCTCGCTCAGCCGCGACGATGTCTCCGGAGAATTGCTGTACCAGGGCGCGCTGGCCTACTTCGCCACCGCCGACGCCAACAGCGCGGTGTTCCAGCGCGCCGCTGGCGTAGTCGAACAGCGCCTGCCGTCGTTTCCCTGAAGCGGTAGTACAGGTAGCCGCACAGGCTGAACATGAACGTGATCGCCAGCGGATAACCCCAGCGCGATTTCA
>NZ_JAFCTU010000092.1:0-1430 GCF_049896185.1 Massilia sp. TSP1-1-2 | reverse complement strand
CGTTACCGATTTCCGGCCGCCCCCAGAGTCAGTACTCACGTTGCCGGCATCAGCGGTCAGGTTAACCGAACCACGTCGTGTACCTCAGTTCCCGAATAGCGACTCTTCCTTTCGGCGGTTCGTCGTGGCGAGAGTGTAGCGGCAGGGAATAGATGAGGCGCCGTCTGCGAAGTAACTTATACGGCTGAACTCATTACAGTCGCCAGGGCAAGGCGAACGATATCCAGCGCAACGTCGCCCTTTCTCTGGTTGGCAAAGTGAACATTTACTTAAGAGCTTCAAGCATATGCCTCACATACTCGGTATCGTCATTCTTCAGCATAACGTTGATCGCCCTGAAATCGTCAAGAGTTGAAATACCCCACTTTTGGAGGTCCCCCATTCGCGTAGGCGATAGGATAAAACTGTAAAGTTTCACTGTCCGGTCACCGAGTCGCTGCTCAATGTCCTTGATCGTCTTGAAGAACTGCACCTTGGGACTCATTGGACCTTCGTGTATCAAACCGTGAGGTTCAATGAACACGATGTACTGCTTGGCACCATCGAGAACCCACAGGATGAAGTCGGGGTAAAAGCCGCCCGCCTCAAAAAACCCGATACCGCCGCCGCGCGCCTTGTTGCGCAGCAAAAAGAACTCTTTGCCAGCATGTGCATCACCGCTTGCTGCAAGGTATTTGTGCAAGTCCTTGACGAAGTTGAATTCACTATTCTTCAACGCGACCGGCATCACCTTGATTCTGGATGTCGCCGCTGTGCCGTCGGGCATGTGCAATAGCGGTGAAAACAGGTGAATTCCACCCAGCAAAGCCCTTGGGGGATTGCCGGAAGTCGTCGGCTCCTCATACAGGGCTCCGGCACTGCCCGCCTTTTTAATGGTCAGCGCTAGCGCTTCAACATCGGCTGCAAGCTGTTTGAGATCGGCAACCAACGCCGCCTCATTGGAATCGACCATGACTTGCCAGTGTTCTCCTGGCTGCGGCAGATTTTCATCGTCCGCAGTCAGTTCGCGGTATTCCAGTCGGCGTTCAAAAAAGGCATCGACGTGGTAGTTGCAGAATGCCTCTATCAGCCGTTTCAGTAGCGTGCTAACAATGGTTTGCCACTGCCGCACCTCTGCCCATGTGCGCGGCTGCATGACAGAGTTAGGGGCATACAAGGTATACCAGCCACCATTGCCGTCTGCGAAAAGTTTTGACAAGTCCTCCCGCTGGATCAGCAGGTTTTCGAAACCGCGCACGCGCTTGAATGCTTCCAGTTCAAAAAAGATGGAATCCCAATCGACCAGCGCCAACTGATTGCTGCGGAACTGCTGCGTTTGCTTGACGGTGATCTGTGCAACGTCGGCGTTGCCCACGGCAAACGCTTCGATGCCGAGGGCGCCACCTTGATTTTGCTGGGCGACAAGGACCAACTGGCGTCGGTGGAAGCGG
>NZ_JAFCTU010000091.1:0-1441 GCF_049896185.1 Massilia sp. TSP1-1-2 | reverse complement strand
GTGACTGTTCAGCCCCTATGACCGGCAGAAATTAGTTGTAAACAATTGTGATCGCGTTCATCATGCTGGCATGGCAACGAAACCTTCTTCTCCCGACCTGACTGGACTGTCCCACGAACAGAAGGACATCCTCATTCTGACGTTGCTTGCGCGCTTGGAGGCGCTCGAATCGAAGGTCAACAAGAACAGCAGCAATTCGAGCAAGCCACCCTCGTCCGATGGCCTTGCCAAGAAGACCAGCTCGTTGCGCGAGTCGTCCGGCAAGCCGCCCGGGGGCCAGACTGGCCGCAAGGGCAGCACACTCAAGCAGGCCTTGCAGCCGACCGAGCGTATTGATCACCCGCTGCCCGGACACTGCGACCACTGTCACCATGCATTGCCGCTTCAGGATACGCGCGTCGAGGAGCGCCGCCAAGTATTCGACGTGCCGCTCGCTGCGTTCGACGTTGTGGAACATCGCACTCTTTCGGTGCGTTGCCAATGCGGTCAACTGCACACCAGCGCCTTCCCGGCGAGCGTGACCGATGCGGTGCAAGACGGCCCAAACGTGAAGGCGCTTGCGGTCCACCTTACGCAGGGGCAGATGCTGCCGTATGCGCGCGCTGCTGAGCTGATCCGTGACGTGTATGGCTTGGCCATTTCGCCCGGCACGCTAGTGGCATGGGTGGGCGAAGCGCGCACCGCGTTGCAGGGCACGGCCGATCTGGTCGCGCAGTATTTGCGCGACGCCGCTCTCGTCAACGCCGACGAATCGGGCCTGCGTGTTGCTGGCAAACTGCACTGGCTTCATATCGCCGCTAACGACACGCTAACGTGGTACGGCTTGCACGCCAAGCGTGGGATGGAAGCGATCACCGCGCATGGCATTTTACCCAATCGCTTAGGCGTGCTGGTGCACGATTGTTGGGCGCCGTACTGGAAACTGAACGATGCCACGCATGCCTTGTGCAACGCCCATCTGCTGCGCGAACTGCTGTATGTGAAGGAGCTCACGGGACACCAGTGGCCCCAGGCGATGATGGACTTTTTGCTCAGCGCCAATCAGCTATGCTGGGCCGCGCGGCACTCCGGAACCCGCTTCAGCGAAGCCGACATCGCCGCGTTCAGGACACTCTATGATGCCATCGTCGGTGACGGCGAAGCGCTGCATCCCGAGATCGAACTTCCCGTCTGGAAGGGTGGCCGCGCTAAGCAATCGATCCCCTGCAACCTACTCCGGCGCTTCCGCAAACATGCCGATGCCATCCTGCTGTTCATTCGCGATCTCGCCGTCCCGTTCACCAACAACGTGGCTGAACGCGCCGTGCGCATGCCCAAGGTGAAGCAAAAGATTTCAGGCTGCTTCCGCACCGTCGAAGGCGCTGAAAATTTCTGCGTCATTCGCTCCTGCCTCGATACGCTGCGAAAGCAGGGCCACGGCATGCTGGAGGTGCTGCAACGC
>NZ_JAFCTU010000090.1:0-1445 GCF_049896185.1 Massilia sp. TSP1-1-2 | reverse complement strand
TGCCGGGCGAAGAGCCCAGCCCGCGCGCCTTGCAAAGCACGGTGGGGCTGGTCTGGCGCGCCTTGCTGCTGTGGATGGCATTGATGGGTGCAAACATGCAGCGCCAGGCAGTTCCTTGCCTGCGCCCTGAAAAAGCATTCGTCGGTACCGGTATCGAGCGCACCGTTGCGGTCGACTCGGGCACCACCGTGCAAGCCTTGCGTGGCGGCGTGGTTGACTACATCGATGCAGGCCGTGTGGTGATTCGCGTCAATGACGATGAAGCCACCGCTGGCGAAGTCGGCGTCGACATCTACAACCTGATCAAGTACACCCGTTCGAACCAGAACACCAACATCAACCAGCGTCCGATCGTGCAGGTCGGCGACCGTGTCGCCAAGCGCGACGTGATCGCCGATGGCGCATCGACCGACCTGGGCGAATTGGCTCTGGGCCAGAACATGCTCGTGGCGTTTATGCCATGGAATGGTCTGAACTTCGAGGATTCGATCCTGATCTCGGAAAACGTCGTCAAGGATGACCGCTACACCTCGATTCACATCGAAGAGCTGTCCGTCGTTGCACGCGATACCAAGCTGGGCGCTGAAGAAATTACGCGCGACATCTCGAACCTGGCTGAGAACCAGCTGGCTCGTCTGGATGAGTCCGGTATCGTCTACATCGGCGCTGAAGTGCAGGCCGGCGACACCCTGGTCGGTAAAGTTACGCCAAAAGGCGAGACCCAGCTGACGCCTGAAGAAAAGCTGCTGCGCGCAATTTTCGGCGAAAAAGCTTCGGACGTCAAAGATACGTCGCTGCGCGTGCCTTCGGGCATGGTCGGCACCGTCATCGACGTCCAGGTCTTCACCCGCGAAGGCATCGTCCGCGACAAGCGCGCCCAGCAGATCATCGATGATGAGCTCAAGCGCTTCCGCCTCGACCTGAACGACCAGATGCGTATTGTTGAAGGCGATGCCTTCCAGCGTCTGGAAAAAATGTTGATCGGTAAAGTTGTCAACGGCGGTCCTAAAAAGATGGCCAAGGGCCAGGCCATCAGCAAAGAGTACCTGGACGATCTGGACAAGTACCACTGGTTCGACATCCGCCCGGCGGACGACGATGCTGCCACTGCTTTGGAAGCGATCAAGGAATCGATCGCCGAGAAGCGCCACCAGTTCGACCTGGCCTTTGAAGAAAAGCGCAAGAAGCTCACGCAAGGCGACGAGCTGCAGCCAGGCGTGCAAAAGATGGTCAAGGTCTACCTGGCCGTCAAGCGCCGCCTGCAGTCGGGCGACAAGATGGCCGGCCGTCACGGTAACAAGGGTGTGGTTTCCCGTATCGTGCCTGTTGAAGACATGCCTTACATGGCCGACGGTACGCCAGCTGACATCGTGCTCAACCCGCTGGGCGTTCCTTCCCGGATGAACGTGGGTCAGATTCTCGAGACTCACCTGGGTTGGGCTGCC
>NZ_JAFCTU010000089.1:0-1445 GCF_049896185.1 Massilia sp. TSP1-1-2 | reverse complement strand
CCAGCGTATTGGCCCTGCACAGCGTCAAGGGTTCGCTTCGCCGAGCCGCGCTTCGCGCGGCCCGCCCTTGACCCTGTTACGGGCCGATCACGACGACATCAGGCATTCACAGCGGTAGCCGACATGGTAGCCGAAGTCAACTTCCACTCAAAACGACATTGGGCCCGAACTTGCCCGGATCTGGATGCCGCTCTGTTCTTCCACCCCGACGAAATTCGGGGCGCGTATCTGCGTTCGAAAAAGCCTCAGCCAGCCGCGCCGCCGCGTCTCAACGAGGTAATGCGATTGATCGCCCAGCTCGGCCGCTTCCTTGGCCGAAAGAGCGGCGGGGAGCCCGGCGTCAAGACGATCTGGCAGGGATTGCAACGTGTGATGGACGTGGCCACCGCATTGCAGTCGATGCGCGAGGGGCATGGCTGAGTTGTGTATAACGATATGGCGATAAGTCCATATCAAAGGTAAAGAAAAAGCAATCGCCCTTGAATAGCGTACATGCAATACCTCGGCCAATGGCCGCTCCTGGCCGATTGTACGCTTCAGCTTGTCGGAATTCGCGCCGTCATCCCCTCAGTTCAACAAGCAGATGCCGGCATTCTTTTTCCCATGCGGGCAGATAGCTTTGATCCATGTCGAGAATCCCGCTCAGAGTGGGGTTGAAACCACCGGCGGCCTCATTCTTAAATTCGTATCGTCCTCTTACATGACCGTGCTTGTCTGACTCGAGCTCAATATAGATCCCTGGCTCGTGACAAGACAATATTGCTTTGCCTGGAGTTCCGGCAGTTAAATACAGAGTGGCCATCGTGTTCGCGAATTGCTCGACGTCTCCGCTCTGCAGCCAGCCCTCAAAGTTGGCGCTGAATCCGGCTTCCGAGACCGCGACGGTGACGCGGCCCCAGTCCTCATCGTTCACCGGACCAATTGCACCGAGGTGAATGTGAAAGCCATTTGCGCTAAGTTCCATAGATCTTCTCCAAAACTCCATTGAGGGCATCTGCTCCACAGAGAAAGCACACCATCAAATCGGCGCGAGCCGTTTACGCTAAGGTTGCGGTGCGGCGTAATTAAGCTGCCCTTTACTACCCCTTAGTCGAGAGCCGATGATGAACGATGCGAGATAATTCTTGGGTGGCTGGCAAAAATGGGTGGCGTACCGCAACTCGAACCACATCAGAAAAGAGCTCGGTACATAATTCGGACTCCAACACGATGCCGTCATTTGCTTGTTTTCCGAACGGCGAGCGGCGACTGCTGAATCCTTTGGTACCCACAACACATGTTGTAGGAATTGCCGGTATGCCAATCGCTTGCATGCGTTCATTGGAGGCGACGAGTTGGCCACATTGACCAAAAAAAAGTTTGTAGACTCCCCCCTGTGTCAGACTACTTGTCGGGTGTGTTTTTTGAACAAATTATGTCCTGATCTTGGTTGTTGTGGTGGAATT
>NZ_JAFCTU010000088.1:0-1476 GCF_049896185.1 Massilia sp. TSP1-1-2 | reverse complement strand
GAAACATTAGAAGATTGGCTCATGGTGTATTTGGCGGCGGAGGCGGTAAAATAGAGGGCGGTGGACCTGTTCGGGCCCGATTCGAATTGAGGTGATACTCACGGACATCAATCCTGAGGTGGAGAATCGCTGTGGGCAGCACCTAGAATTCTGGAACACCGTCGAGAAGAGACTACTAGATGAAGGCGAGGTAGATCAGGCAAACTCTCCCCTTGTTGTCAGCTGCCTTCGCTTGGAAACGTTGGCTGTGTACAACCCGGAAGAGGATGAATTCGAGGCACAGACTTATTATTCGCGCAGCCCGAGCGCTGAACCCGGGGAGCTGGACAAGGTCTACAAGGACGTAAAGCGTATGTTCGGGTTCCTGTATTTAAGAGCTATTCGTACGGGCTCGCGCGCCTTGAGTCTCGAACGTGGCTCCCTACTCGACGTCATCCTACGGTTGCGTGGCTCCCGAGCTGGGCTTTGGGAGAAGGCTATCGAACGCCTCCGCGACCTCGATATAGAGAAGGATGCGACTCACCTAGATCCAGTTCTCAAATCGATTGAGGCTCGTCTTGGCAAATACATCGCATCCGATGTGGATGGCAGAACGACCAAGTTACATGTCTCCCAACTCACGCGCGAACATCTCAGAAAAACCATGGCGTTCTTTCTTTCAATGTCGAAAGATCAAACGCCCGTCCCATTTCAACAAGTCGGAACGGGCACGCTAAATGTGCTGGTTCTTGCACTGCTGTCATTCATAGCGGAACTGAAACCCGCATCCGTTATTTTCGCGATGGAGGAACCAGAGATCGCGGTTCCGCCGCATACGCAACGGCGCATTGCAGAATACCTCCTGCACAGCACCACGCAAGCGTTCGTGACTTCGCATTCGCCATTTGTGATTGAGCGATTCGAGCCGGAGCAAACCCTGTTGCTATCGCGTGGCGGAGATTCCAGCGTAACAGCCAAGAAGGTGTCGGAAGCTGGCGGACTCAAAGGTAACGACTTCAAGCGGTATGCACGGCGCGGATTAACCGAGTGCATGCTAGGCAAGGGTGCTATTGTTGTCGAAGGGCTCACTGAGTTTCATGCTCTTCCAGCCGCAGCTCGAATGATGGAAGAAAATGACGTGACATTGCAACCACTTGACATCGGAGGAATTGCTTTCTTTGATGCGGAGACTGAGAGCAACATGCCGAAGTTCGGCACTTTCTTTAAGGCCCTCGGGCTCAAGACATTTTCATTCTACGACTTCCTCGTCCGGACCCCAGAGAAGAAAAAGCTGTTTACAGATGCCTTCGACGTAGACTGTGAACATCCCCACGCCGGCTTTGAAGCTCTAGTCGTAAATGAGATGTCAGCGGATAGCCTATGGTTCTTCCTCGACGACTTGCGAGTCTCAGGTGACAACTACGGGCCGGACAGGACCGCGATCGCGTTTCGCCGCGGCCGCGTCGTGTACCGCCTTGAGACGCACGAAAAGATGGG
>NZ_JAFCTU010000087.1:0-1557 GCF_049896185.1 Massilia sp. TSP1-1-2 | reverse complement strand
GTGGCTGGTGGAAGTGGCCGGCTACGGCGCGCGCGGCATCGCCTGGCTGACCGCCGCCATGTGCGCGCTGATGACGCTCACGTCGCTGTATGCGGGCGGCCCCAGCACGCAAGCCCCGCTGCGCCGCGCCAGCTGGTATGCGCTCGCTTGCGCCGGCGCCATCGCGCTCGTCGGCCTGGGCAATGTCTGGATCGCCCTGGCTGCCATTGTCCTGTTCGGGGTGCCCAATGCGCTGTATAACGCCACCGTGCCCGCCTGGTGCGCGGAGCGCTTTGGCGCGCTGGGGCAGGGCGCCGTCATGGGCTTGCTATCGACCACCTTTTGCCTGGCCAATATCTTGATGGCGCTGGCCGGCTCGGTGCTGACGCTGGTCGACACGCGCCTGATCCTGCTGCTGGGCGCCGCCTTTACGGCTTGGTCGGCGTGGCGCCTGCAAGGCTGGCGCGCTCAGATGGCGGGCGTGGCGCCGGTGCACCCGGCAAGGTGACGGTAAAACGGCAGCCGGCGCCGCCGGCACCGGCTGCCAGCGTCACGCTGCCGCCCTGGCGCGCGCAGGCCTGGCGCACGATCGCCAAGCCCAGTCCAGCACCGTGCGCGTCCTGCCGCTGGCCCCGATAGAAGCGTTCGAACACCAGGTCGCGCTGGGCCGGCGCGATGCCCGGTCCGTTGTCCGTCACCGTCAGCGTCAGCGCGCCGTTGCTGGTGGCCAGCTCCAGCGCCACCTGGCCCCCTTGGTGCACGTAGCCGATGGCGTTGCCCACCAGGTTGTGCAGGATCGAGCGCAGCGCATGCGCTTCGAGCCGGTGCATCAGTACATCGGGCGCCTCCAGCGAAAGTTCGATGCGGCGCGCAAAGGCCGCGGGCGCGAGCAGCGCCAGTTCATGGCGCACCAGCGCCGCCACATCGATGTCGGCCAGAGCGCGCTGCTCGTCGCTGTCGACGTGCGCCAGCGCGAGCAGTTGCGCGATCAGGTGCGAGGCGCGCGCGATGCCGTGTTCGAGCTGGCGTTCGGCGTCGCTGCGCTGCGCGCCGTCCGGCGCCTTGACCAGCACGTGGGCCTGGGCCGCGATCAGTGCCAGCGGTGTGCGCAGTTCGTGCGCGGCGTCGGCGACAAAGGCGTGCTCACGCTCCATCTTGGCGCGCAGCTGCGCGAACAGGCGGTCGAGCGAGCCGGTAAGCGGCAGCAGCTCTTCGTAGCTGGTCGGGTTCACCAGCGGGTGCAGGTCGTCGGGCCCGCGCGCAGCGATCGACTGCGACAGGCTGCGCAGCGGACGCAGGCCGCGCGCCACGGCAATCCAGAGCGGCACCAGCATCAAGGGCAGGGTCAGAAAGGCGATCAGGGCCAGGTTGCCGCTTATGCGCCGAAAGTCGGTCGCCAGATCCGGAACCTGCCTTGCAACGGCCAGGCGCCAGCGCGCGGAACTGACCGCATAGGCGCGGTAGCGCTGGCCGTGCAGTTTCAGCGGGTGCGGGCCGGGCGCGCCGTTGTCGACGGCCACGCCCTCGGCCTGGGGTGACAGGTACAGCACGCGTCCATCCGGATAGCTTACCTGCAGC
>NZ_JAFCTU010000086.1:0-1571 GCF_049896185.1 Massilia sp. TSP1-1-2 | reverse complement strand
AACTGTGTTTCCAGATAACTCACATTTTATCAATCACTTACGGCATTCTTGCCCTTTTTTATGCAAAATTCAGGCTAAGAGTGTTAGCTGACAGCCGTTTTTGTTGCAGTGCGCTGCGCAGGACGAACTTCCACGATAATATAAGCTCTTATCACCCCGATGACACCATGACCGACAACGCTGCCCCGTCCCGACTCCCCTCGCGCCCCGCCCAGAGCGTGCGCGTGCTGCTGCTCGACGACGACAACTTTACGTTGGAAATCATGGCCGACATGCTGGCCGCGCTAGGCGGGTTTGACGTGCGCTGCGAAACGCAGGCGCGGCGCGCGCTGGCCACGCTGGCCGGCGAACGCCCGGCCCTGTTGATCTGCGACTTGTCGATGCCGGGAATGGATGGCATCGAATTCATGCATGCGGCGGCGGCGGCCGGTTTCCAGGGCAGCGTGATGCTGCTCTCGGGCATGGATGGGGGCGTGCGGCGCGCGGCCGAAAGGTTGGCGCGCGCGCATGGGCTCAAGGTGCTGGGCGCCTGGCAAAAGCCGATCAGCGAAGCCGACCTGCGCAGCGCGCTGGCAACCATGGCAACGATGGCGTCCCATGCCGGGGGCCAGAACGAGAATTTGTACAATCCGGCGACACATCGGGCAAAATAGGTTATTATTTCGGCTAAATCCCCGCCTGACACCCTCTTGCCGCCCTTCCACATTGAATTTGCACACAGTGTCACCATCATAGTGTTGCAACTAAAAATACGGAAGCTGGCGATATGCAAAGCAGGGCCGGCTTGTCCCCAGGCATTACACCCCTACCTCTGTTGAGGAATACATGAGCGAAAACATTAAACACATCAGCGATGCATCCTTCGAAGCGGACGTTCTCAAGTCCGAGCGTCCCGTGCTGGTCGATTTCTGGGCCGAATGGTGCGGTCCGTGCAAGGCCATCGGCCCCATGCTCGAAGAAGTCGCCAAGGAATACAACGGCAAGATTTTGGTCGCCAAGATGGACGTTGACGCCAACCAGGCCGTACCGGCCAAGTTCGGCATCCGCGGCATTCCAACCCTGATCCTGTTCAAGAACGGTGTCGTGGCTGCTCAAAAAGTTGGCGCCCTCGCCAAAGGCCAGCTGACGTCGTTCATCGACAGCAACATCTAAACAATCCATGTGACGGCAGCGCGCCCGCGTTGCCGTCTTTGATTAACCCACGCTGTTCCCTCCCCTACCTTTACTTCCCGTCACGGGACTCAACTCATGCATTTATCTGAACTGAAGGCTATGCACGTCTCTGCTCTACTGGAGATGGCAATTGGCCTCGATATCGACAACGCGGCCCGGCTGCGTAAACAAGAACTGATGTTCGCCATTCTCAAGAAGCGCGCGAAGTCAGGCGAACAGATTTTCGGCGACGGCGCCCTTGAGGTGTTGCCAGACGGCTTTGGCTTCCTGCGCTCGCCCGACGCCAGCTACATGGCGTCCACCGACGACATTTATATTTCACCTTCGCAAATTCGCCGTTTCAACCTGCACACGGGTGACTCGATCGAAGGCGAAGTGCGCACCCCGAAAGACGGCGA
>NZ_JAFCTU010000085.1:0-1580 GCF_049896185.1 Massilia sp. TSP1-1-2 | reverse complement strand
AGTTTTCCAATGAGTTCATGGAGCTGTATCCGCTGGCCAACATCATGGTGGCCGACGCCTAGCTTGTTGATTTTGCTGACAAATTTACAATGGCACGGATATTGCGTGCGCGAAATATGACTAAATCTCTTACCAAGAAAGTTTCCAATGACCATCAAGTCACTCTTGCAGCGTGCCCTTTTCATCGGTGCAATGGCCGCCTGCAGCGTATCGGCCGCCGCCCCGATTTCGATCGACTATACTTTTTCACCTGTGACGGTCGCTTTCAACGGCACGCTGCAATCAACCGGCGCCTTTACCATGTCGATCAAGACCGACACCGACACCCCTAATCTGGGCAGCGGCTTTGGCGATTTCCAGAATGCGTATGCGGCTGAGGTTTACATTACCGCCGCTGCACTGGGCCTGGACAACGCGCACGTCACCAACCCGACCCAGCTCTATTTTGGCGGCACGGTGTTCGGCTTCAAGGTTGACGACTTTGGCACCATCCTCACCGGTTATGCCGGCACCCAGCTCAGTTTCGGCTACGCCTTTGACTTGTCGACACTTGTTGTGCCGCAAGGGCCGGTCTTGATGAGAGGTACCGAGGTGCGCACCAGCACCGCCATCAACTTCGACAACGGCAGCATGTTTGACGCCGGCCAGCTTGTATCGTTCACTAACCAGACCAATACCGCCACGGTCACCGGCCTGGTTGACGTTCCCGAGCCATCGTCGCTGGCCTTGTCCGCGCTGGCGATCATCGCGCTGGCTCGGCTGCGCCGCCGCCGCGCCTGATCTTAGCTAATCGGCAGTTTTTGCGCGGCAGCCTGCACGGCAGTTTGCGCGGCTTACTTCGATGCAGAATGTTGAGAAGTACCACGTAAGCCTTATTCTACCTAGGCTCTCATGCTGATCATGATAATGCGTGTACCTAAGCGTGTACCTAAGAACTAAAACGTCGCCGACAATGGATCATAGCTTGTGCCGGCCGACGATTGGGCATGCGGGATAGATCGGGCCGAGCAGCAACGCATGGGCTTTCGCCCGGGTAATCGCAACTCGAAGTATCTTGCGACTTCGATTGTGGGGTGGCTCGTCTCCCCACCACACGAAGGACGAGACCAATTTCTTACCGTCGTGCCGCCCTTCGCGGACGACGATGACGCCATCGAACTGCTTTCCTTTAGACTTATGCACGGTCATTACTTGTACCCCCGGAGGATCGTCTACACCCCCGAGAATCTGATCTTGAGCAAGTGCAAAATCCAGGACCTCGCGAGCGCCGGTGTACTGTCCGTCGCGCATCCACACGGCACCCAGTCCTGCACTGATACGCCTTCCGCGATTAAATGCCACGAGATAGTCCAGGTTCTTAGCGACGTCCGTGAGTTCACCATCACCGACATCTCGCAGCGCCCGCTTAATACGATTCCAATCCTGAGCAGGATCGCCAGAAAATCCCTGCGCGCGAACCCCGTCCATAACACGCAGCACTGACTGAACGAATTTCGCGGTCGGAACTTTTCCCTCACGTACTTTCAAAGACCAGATTCGCCACTGCTTGGCCGCCGCCAAGCCGCTCGCCCGCTTTGCGT
>NZ_JAFCTU010000084.1:0-1591 GCF_049896185.1 Massilia sp. TSP1-1-2 | reverse complement strand
GTCGAATCGCTGTTTGGCGACGCGTTGCGCCTGCAGCCTTCGCTGCGTTCGCGCATGGAGCTCGTTTCCAAGTGCGGCATCAAGCTTGTTTCGCCGCGGCGCGCGCAGCACAGCATCCAGCACTACGACACCAGCGCCGCGCACATCGTGGCCTCGGTCGAAGAATCGCTGCGCCAGCTCGGCACCGACCGGCTCGACCTGCTGCTGATCCACCGCCCCGATCCGCTGATGGACTTTGACGAGGTGGCCGGTGCCTTTACGCAGCTGCGCCAGGGTGGCAAAGTGCTGCATTTCGGTGTCTCCAATTTCAGCCGCCACCAGTTCGAGTCGCTCGACAAGCGCATCGCGCTGGCGACCAACCAGGTCGAATTTTCGCCCCTGCACACCGCGCCCATGTTTGATGAAACCTTCGACGGCTTGCAGGACGTGGGCGTGGCGCCGATGATCTGGTCGCCGTTGGCGGGCGGGCGCCTGTTCCAGGGCGGCGAAGCGCAAGCCGACAACCTGCGCCTGGTCATCAAAGGCATTGCCGATGAACTGGGGCAGCCGTTTGCGAGCGTGGTGTTCGCGTGGATCATGCAGCTGCCTTGCCGGCCGCTGCCGCTCACCGGCACCGGGCGCATTGAAGCGATTGCCGTGGCGGTGGCCGGCGCCCAGTTCACGCTGAGCCGGTCCGACTGGTTCACGATCCTGCGCGCGGCCCGCGGCCACGAAGTGGCGTAGAAATCTGCATTGCAGCGGCCTTCTGGAGTTGGCGCATGCCTGAACCGTTTAAAATTGTGGAGGGCAGCGCCCTCACCGCGCCGCAAAAGAAAGACCTGCTGCACCGGCTGGCGCGCATCGAAGGCCAGCTGCGCGGCGTGCAAAAGCTGATCGCGCTGGCCGACGGGCCATCGGACTGCAACGCCGTGGCCCAGCAGATGGCGGCCGCGCGCAAGGCGCTCGACCGCTCCTTTGTCCAGCTGCTCACCGCCAGTATCGTCACCCACAGCGCCAACGCGCAAGACCTCGACAGCGCGCGCGACGCCGCCGCCAGCCTGGCGGCGATGCTCGACAAATTCGCTTAGTCTTCGAACACTTCTGGCAGTGCCACGCCGCGCCAGCCCATCTTCCAGCCCAGGTTCATCAACAGTGTGACGCTGATATAGATCAGGAAAAACAGCACGAAAAATTTCCACTGCAGGAAAGCGAGCAGCGCCACGCCGACCACCACCAGCGCCAGCAGCAGCGGACTGCGCTTTTGCTTGGAACTGGGAAAGCGCACGGTCGACACCATCAGCGTACCGACCGCCACCAGCAGCGCCACGAGCATCGCGCCCTGGCCCATGGTCTGCAGCGGCGACGGCCAGGCGACCACCGCCGAGGCCACGCATGCGGCGCCGGCGGTAATCGGCATGCCGACAAAGTACATCGGATCGGTGCGCCCGACATTGACGTTAAAGCGCGCCAGGCGCAGCGCGCCGCAGGCCACGAACACGAAGCAGGCCAGGCCGCCCATGCGCAGCAGCGTCGGATGGTCGATGCCAAGCTTGACAAAGCCGTAGCAGTACAACAGCATCGCCGGGGCGCAGCCGAAGTTCATCACGTCGGC
>NZ_JAFCTU010000083.1:0-1624 GCF_049896185.1 Massilia sp. TSP1-1-2 | reverse complement strand
AACCTGATCACGCAGGAGTACCGGGTGACGGGGCCGGTGATGATCTTCCTGACGACCACCGCCATCGAGATTGATGAAGAGCTGATGAACCGCTGCATCGTGCTCACGGTGGATGAGGGCCGCGCTCAGACGGAGGCGATCCACAGCCTGCAGCGGCAGCGGCGCACCTTGCACGGGCTGATGGCGAAACAGGGCAAGGATGCGGTGCTGGCCCTGCACCGCAATGCCCAGCGCTTGCTGCGGCCGCTGGCCGTGGTCAATCCCTATGCCGACCAGCTGACCTTCCTGTCCGATAAAACACGCACGCGGCGCGACCATGAAAAGTACCTGACGTTGATCGACACCATCGCGCTGCTGCACCAGTACCAGCGCACGGTCAAGAGCGCGCGTGGCGCCGACGGCGAGGCGCTGGAGTACATCGAGGTGATTGCCGCCGACATCGAGCAGGCCAACCGCCTGACGCACGAGGTGCTGGGCCGCAGCCTGGACGAGCTGCCGCCGCAGACCAGGCGACTGCTGACGCTCGTTGCCGGCATGGTCGGCGAGTGCGGCGCCGCGCTCGAGCTGGCGCGCCGGGACATCCGATTCAGCCGCAAGGACGTGCGCGAGAAAACCGGCTGGGGCGATACCCAGCTCAAGATTCACTTGGGGCGCCTGGCCGAACTGGAATACCTGCTGGTGCACAGGGCAGATCGCGGACAGGGACACGTGTATGAACTGCTGTATGACGGCGACGGCAGCATGGCCCCGCACCTGATCGGCCTGCTCGATGCGGGTGCTTTGGGGAGTTACGACAAGCGGCGGTCGGGGCAGAAACAGCCGCAGTCGACCCCCGGTCGCCCCCCGGTCGGCGGGTGGTCGGCGCCCGGTCGGGGCGGTCCATCGGGCGGGAAGCCAGCAGCGGCAAGGGCTGCTTCGGAAAGCGCCGGCTTCGAGCCTGAAAATGCACGTCATGGCGCGAACGGTCACGCACCGGTCGTAACCGTACTGGCGAGGGATTCATGACGGCCGCCCGCAAACCGCTGCACGCCGGCGACCCGACGATCACCAGCGGCTTCCACGCTCACCTGGTCGGCTTCACCGACTGGCTGGGTGCGATGCGCTACTCGGAGCACACGATCAAGACGAGACGCACCGATCTGGGCTACTTCATCGACTGGTGCGAGGAGCGCGGGATACGCACGCCGCTGGAGGTGACGCGCGCCATGCTGGAGCGCTACCGCCAATACGTGTTTGCGTACCGCCGCCAGCGCGACGGCCTGCCACTGTCGTTCAACTGCCAGGGCACGCGGCTGGTGGCGGTGCGCGTGTTCTTCCGCTGGATGACGCGCCAGCATCACCTGCTGTTTAACCCAGCCGGCGAGCTGGACCTGCCGAAGAAGGAGACGCGCCTGCCACGCCATGTGCTCAGCGTGGCCGAGGTGGCACAGATCATCAACGCGGCCGACCTGGACGCGGCCTTCGGGCTGGGCCTGCGCGACCGCGCCATCCTGGAGACGCTGTACAGCACCGGCATGCGGCGCGCCGAGCTGGTGGCGCTCGATGTGGTCGACGTCGACGTGGAACGCGGCACGGTGCTGATCCGGCTCGGCAAGGGGAAGAAGGACCGGATGGTGCCGGTCGG
>NZ_JAFCTU010000082.1:0-1625 GCF_049896185.1 Massilia sp. TSP1-1-2 | reverse complement strand
CCATCAGATAGATCGTATCGGAATCCATTGGAATCCAAACTATTTTCCGATGCAAAATCGGCTGAAGATCACTCCCAGCAAGTCGTCCGAGGAAAACTCTCCGGTAATGCTGGACAGTTGCAGCTGTGCCAGGCGCAGCTCCTCGGCGAACAAGTCGAGCGACTGGTCGCTCTGGGCCGCGTGTTCGGCGGCCAGCTCCAGATGCCGGCGCGCCGAACGCAGTGCGATCAAGTGCCGCTCGCGCGCCAGAAACAGCGATTCGCCGGTCTGCTGCCAGCCGGCGATGCGCAGCAGTTCGGCGCGCAAGAGGTCAATGCCCTCGTGCTCCTGCGCCGACAAATAGACATGGGTCGCATCGTCCTGGGCATCGACCGAAGCCTTGTGGCCCGACAGGTCGATTTTGTTCCAGATGCGCACCACCGGTATGCCTTCAGGAAAGGCTGCCACGATATCCTCGTCGGCGCGCGCCGGCCCGATGCCCGCATCGAGCAAGTGCATGATCACGTCCGCCTTGCCCACCTCCAGCCATGTGCGTTTGATGCCGATGCGCTCGACGACGTCAACCGCATGGTCGATCACCCGGATGCCGGCGGTGTCGATGATATTAAGCGGGATACCCTCGATCTGAATGGTTTCGCTGACCTTGTCGCGCGTGGTGCCGGCCACCGGCGTGACGATGGCCACGTCGGCTCCGGCCAAGGCGTTGAGCAATGACGACTTGCCCACGTTGGGCTGGCCCACCAGCACCACGTTGAGTCCCTCGCGCAGCAGCGCGCCCTGGGCCGCCTTCTGGAACACCGCTTCCAGCGACGCGATGATCACGGCCAGCTGGCCGCGCGCGTCGGATTTTTCGAGGAAGTCGATTTCTTCTTCCGGGAAGTCGAGCGTGGCTTCGACGAGCATGCGCAGGCCGGTGGTTTGCTCGACCAGCGCATGGATGGTGCGCGAAAATTCGCCCGACAACGATTGCGTGGCCGAGCGCGCGGCCGCTTCCGTGGAGGCGTCGATCAGGTCGGCCACGGCTTCGGCCTGGGCCAGGTCGAGCTTGTCGTTGAGGTAGGCGCGGCGCGTGAATTCGCCCGGTTCGGCCAGGCGCAGGCCGGCGCCGGCGCCCGCCTCGAGCACGCGCGCGAGCAGCATTTGCAGCACCACCGGGCCGCCGTGGCCCTGCAGTTCGAGCACATCTTCGCCGGTGTAGGAATGGGGACCCTTGAAGTAGATCGCGATGCCCTGGTCGATGACCATGCCGTCGGCTTGCCGGAACGGCAGGTAGGTGGCGTGGCGCGGCGCCAGCGTCGCGCCCGGGAACAGCGCGACCAGCAGCGGCGCGAGCGACTTGCCGGAGGCGCGCACGACGCCGATGCCGCCGCGGCCCGGGGCGGTGGCGATGGCGGCGATGGGGGAGGTGTCGAGTTTCATGAGGGGATTGTAAGTTAGAAATGCAAAAGCCCGTGCGGGGCACGGGCTTGATTGTTGGCCCAACCAACATCGTCCCCGCGCACGCGGGGACCCATAGGACAGTTGCTCAGGTGAGCCGTTCTATGGGCCCCCGCGTACGCGAGGACCATGGGTGGGGGTTTAATTTTTGCGGTGGTCGCCGCCACCTAGAAAATAGTGGTAAAAAC
>NZ_JAFCTU010000081.1:0-1674 GCF_049896185.1 Massilia sp. TSP1-1-2 | reverse complement strand
TCCGCGTCGGACAGTGGCGATCGATCTCAAGTAACCAAGTACGGGACCCCCATGCTAAACGTCACGCCGATTCGCGGAAACGACCACCACGCAGCCGCGCACTACTTCTCTGCTGCCGACGACTACTACGCGAAAGAGAACCCGGGAGAGTGGCAGGGAATCGGTGCGGAATCGTTGGGTTTGAAAGGGGCGGTCGAACAGGTGCAGCTAGCGCGGCTGCTGGACGGCCAGCTTCCCAACGGAGAGCGCATCCAAAAGACCTTTGACCGAAGCAGCAAAAAAAAGCGCATGGGATTGGATCTGACTTTTTCCGCGCCAAAGTCGGTTTCAATGCAGGCTCTTGTCGCCAGCGATAGAACCGTGACGCTCATGCACGACCGGGCGGTGACGCGTGCATTAGAACAGGTCGAGCGTCTGGCCGAGGCCCGCAAAAAGGTCAAGGGTAAGAGCTATCGCGAGCGGACTGGTAATCTTGTGATCGCCAAGTTTCGGCATGAGATGAGCCGTGCAAAGGACCCCCAACTTCATACCCATTCGGTCGTTTTCAACATGACGCAGCGGTCTGATGGAGCATGGCGGGCACTGTCGAACGAAGATATTTTTCTGGTTCGGACCGAGATTGAAGCTATCTATCGGACCGAGCTTGCCATGGGTCTGAAAGCACTTGGCTACGGCATCCGGCTTGTTGACGACAAGGGCGGTTTCGAACTTGCTCATATCAGCCGAGACCAGATCGAGGCATTCTCGTCGCGCAGCCAGGTGATCGAGGCGATGCTCGCCGACGAAGGGAAGACGCGGGCTAGCGCATCGCGACTGGAAAAACAGATTATCGCCATCGCTACCCGTCCGCGAAAAGACGAGGGCGACCGCGCTATCGTCAAACAATACTGGGTCGAAAAGAGCCGTGAACTCGGGATCGACTATGGGGAAAATTCAAAACTCAACCAGTTCTCCTATACTTCTAGAAAGAGCGGCGGAAGCGGCGCTCAAGATGTCGAAGGCGAAGGCAGCGAACCAGCACGCGACCGCGCGCCGAGTGTAGACGGCACGGCACGGAACATCGCCGAAGATCGCCCGTCGGTCCCGCTGGCTAGCCGTGACGCTGAAAGGAGCGGAAGCACGTCCAAAAACCAAGCTGCAAAATCGGGCTTGGCAGATAGCGAGGTCGCCGGCGCTGGGGGCCAAAACTCAAGTGCACAGGCGACCTTGAAACCAGTACAAATCTTCGTTCAATATGCCATTGACCATTTAACCGAACGTGAGGCCACAGTTCGCGAATCCGCCCTGTCGGCTGCGGCACTTCAGCGGGCCGTGGGCCTGGCCGGACTGAGCGAGGTTCGGACGGAAATCAAACGGCTGGTCAATCAAGGCACTTTGATTGAGTCCATGCCAGCCTACCGCATAGCAGATCGGAAGGATGGACTGTCACTCTCGGCTGCTGGGTGGCAGAACTATTTAGGCGAGATGAAGGGTTGGTCGGCAAACGAAGCGCGCCAATACGTCGCGAACGCCATCAAGCAAGGATCGCTGGTTCCAAATGAAAAGCGCTACACGACGCAGAAGGCGCTCAAGTGCGAAAAATCGATTCTTGCGATTGGCTGCTGCCGGTCCAGTTGCTGCGGCTTGGGCCGCGGCCGCTGCTGCTGCGGCATTGGCCGCGCGCGAGAGCGGGCC
>NZ_JAFCTU010000080.1:0-1710 GCF_049896185.1 Massilia sp. TSP1-1-2 | reverse complement strand
GGACTGTCCCGCCATGCATCGCCACCACGTTTTGCACCACGTTCAAGCCAACGCCAAGGCCCCCTTCCGAGCGCGCGAGCGAGCGCGGACCTTGCGTGAACAAGCCAAATATGCTGGAGATAATTTCTGGCGAAATACCCGCCCCGTTGTCGGCGATGCTGATTTTGACTGTTGCGCCCTGGACCCAGGCGCGCACGACAATCGTGCCGCCGTCCTGAGTGAACTTCGATGCGTTGACCAACAGGTTGGAAAATACTTGCGCCAGACGCACCGGGTCGCCATAGAGCACGATATCGTCGGACGGAACATGCAGTTCAAGTTGCTGGCTGCGCTCGTTGATTCGCAACTGCACAGTTTCGACTGCGCTTGAGAGTTGCTCTGCCAACAGAATCGGACTGCACGCCAAAGTAATTTTCCCGCTATTGATACGGGCCGCATCGAGTAAATCATCGAGCAGGCGGGAAAGGTGCGAAACCTGGCGTTCGATTGTTTTTTGCACGCTCAACAATTGGGCCGAGGGCGCTGCAATTTTTCCCAGTATCGCCCCCGCCATACTGATGGGCGCGAGGGGATTGCGCAATTCGTGCGCCAGCATCGCCAGAAATTTGTTTTGCCGGGTATTGGCGGCCTCGGCCTCCTCGCGCAAGCTCTGGGCTTCGAAGGTCGCCAGGACCAGATTCTGGTTCACGCCACAGAGCAGTCGATTGTGCTCCAAAAGCGCGTCCCGTTCGGCCTCCACGGCGCGCAGGCGCGCCACTTCGTCGGCAAGGCCAGCCAGGGCCACATCCTCTTGGGCGCCGCTTGCCTGTTCCCATTGCGCTGGCTGCGGCGCCGGGTAGGAGAGATGGTTTTTCCGGGCCGGGCAGTCGGCCCCGGCTGGCTCGACAGACAATCGGCTGCCAGGCGCGGCTTGACCAGCATCCACTTCTTCACGGGTGCCGGCAACGCCAAAAATGTGATCTTGGTCCACCATAATAAGACTTTCGTATGCAGCGCCATTGCGCACGCCAAGGCTCGATGAAACCACAAAAAGCGCCACCGTGCCGCGCAAGTGCGCGCGCAGAAGTCGCACGCGTCATGTTGAACGATCACGGAAGAAGCCGAACTTGAATTTAAACAATAGAATATTGGCATCGCTGCGTCTGTGGGATAGCACACATTGGCACGGGCCATGGTGGAGCCGTTAGCGCGAATGGGAACAGTGTGCGCTCGCGCGGCGTAGCGCTGCGCGCCTCGATGGAAGTGATGATGTGCGTGCGGCGCTAAGCACGCTGATCGCGCTGGCCGTCCTGGCCGTCCTGGTACACGCGCTGCTGCGCGGCCAGAAAACAGGACCTTGCAGCACGGCTCGCGCAATCACGCATCGCGCGCAGCACGAGCGCCCTTGCCGGTGTTAAGGCTACCGTTCAGGGTTCGACATTGATACGCAAGCTCACCCGACGACTCGATGGGTTGGCTCTGTCGGTGTAGTTGATGCTCTCTGCAATATAACGGTAGGAGGTGCCACTGCCGCTTGTGCGCGCAGGGATCGTGAGCCCGCCCGGAAAACAGCCGCTGATGCCTTGGGCCAGTACTTGAGCCTGTTCGTCGGCATCCTCATCGCTTCCCAATTTCCAGTTGCAACTAAAGAAATCCGGTGACTGTTCAGCCGCTATGCTGCGAGCTGGATAGGATTGCCTGTGAAGGCCCGAAGCAAGACCTCCAGCATTC
>NZ_JAFCTU010000079.1:0-1797 GCF_049896185.1 Massilia sp. TSP1-1-2 | reverse complement strand
GTTTTTGACATTCTCTTTGTGATGAGTGATAGTGTTTATGATAATTTTTTCTCGGTGCAGGCGGCTGGTTGACCTGACACAAAGGCGTGCGCATGCACTGATGGAAGCGCCACGGCTTGGTTTTGTTGGGTAATGTCGGACGCATCTAAGGGCAACGGGACGCGTCGCGTGCCAAGCCAACCTCGACGTTCCTTGTTGCACTTGTTATTTCCACTTGGAAAATCTCTGGGATGCGTCGCCCGCGTTGCGGCCGAGATCTGGAACACCGCTACGGTATCAAGGAAGCAGGACGCCTACGATTCGGCGCGATAGGTCTAGCACCTTGCTGATCAGGGATCAGTCGCTTCTAATAATCATGCGACGAAGAAACATGAATAGACAGCGCGAAGACTTCGTTTTCTTTCATGCCAGGTAGTTTCAATACTTAAAAACGCGTTCGATTCACCAAAAACTCTGTTAATCCCACGTCAAATTGATTTTGAAGCGTTATTTAACGCCCGAATAGATATCTTGTGCCGTTATTAAACGCAGTGATGTTAGTACGCGCTCACCGCGCAATGCGCCGCTCGCCCGCACTCGAAAATGTCAAGTACGTGCATGCTAATAAATGTCAAAAAAATTAGGTTCTTGATCTCTAAAAGCTATTGCGTGCGATGCAGCAAGTCCATACAATTAGTAGGTTCTTTGCTGCATCTAACTAGATGTAGTGGTTTGATGTGATCAGAATGATCAGCAAGGAGAGGTGAAGTACCGGCACCTGGGAGGGGCGCCGGCAACTTCGATTACTTGAACCCGCCCGCGGCAAGCGGACAACATAGCCAGCAATGTGGAGCTGGTAAGGCAGGGATCGTATATGGCTAAAACCCGTATGACCTTATTACAGGTCGCGTAGTCCGCCAAGAGTTCTGATTTTCTGTGACAAGTCACGAAATCAGAACTCCATTTTAGCGGTGAAATTTGCATCCTTCAACTTAAAAGTTTAGCGTTATTAAACAAAAAGTTGTTGCCTTTCATTTAAAAGTAGCCATGGAGTTTTCAATGAAATCCAAAGTAGCGCAAACAAAGACCGTCGCGATTAGCGCGAAGACCGGTCAGTACGTCACTCAGCAACACGCGAAAACGCATCCAGCTACGACGGTGAACATGAAAGTAGCCGTCGGAAAAACGACGAAGTCGAAGTAAAAAAAAGGGGGACGCGAAAGCGTCCCTTTTGTGTTGACAGGCTGACGAGTGGCCCTCTCAGACGCTCAAGTGCAGACGTCTGCACAGAAACTGCACTACTATAAATCAGACGCTCGGCGCTGCGCGCCCAGCAAAATCCGGAAGGATTGCCTTTTTGCGCGCCATTCTGGGGCGTGACAAACAGCGACGGCACTACTTCCCCCGGACCTTTCTTGCTTCCAATTGCTGCCGTGATCGCTCCAGCTCAGCGACCAATACCCTTTCGTCTGGTAGAACCATCTGATACTCAGCGGCGAGGACCTTGTTGGGAAGATTTTCCAGGGCATAGTGGGCCTCGGCGGCCCCCTTCGCAGCACAAAGAATCAAACCAATCGGCGCGTTTTCACCCGGCTTCATCCAGTGCTCGCGCGCATAGTTGAGATACATGTGCATTTGGCCGGCGTCCGCATAGCTAAACTTCCCTGTCTTGAGTTCGATGACGATCAGGCACTTCAGCCCGCGATGGAAAAGTAGCAGATCGATGCGAAACCAGGCGTTATCGAGCCTCAATCGCCGCTGCCGACCGATGAACGCAAAATCGTCACCCAGCTCAAGGAGGAAGTCGGCCAGGTGCTG
>NZ_JAFCTU010000078.1:0-1815 GCF_049896185.1 Massilia sp. TSP1-1-2 | reverse complement strand
CACCAGCGCGGCCAGCGGCACGATCAGCCAGACCGACAGGTGAATGCCGTTATCCTGCACATCCTTGGAAATGAGGCGCTCGACCAGTTGCGGCATCTGGCGGTAAAACAGCGTGAGCAGCAGCGTGCGGATGTGGGCGCCGTCGACGTCCGCATCGGTCATGATGATGATGCGGTGGTAGCGCAGCTTTTCGACGTTGAATTCGTCCGGGCCGATGGAGGTGCCCAGCGTGGCGATCAGCGTGGTGATCTGCTCGGACGAGAGCATTTTTTCAAAGCGCGCCTTTTCCACGTTCAGCACCTTGCCGCGCAGCGGCAAAATAGCCTGGAATTTCCGATCGCGGCCCTGCTTGGCGGACCCGCCCGCGGAGTCTCCCTCGACGATGTACAGTTCGCACAGCGCCGGGTCTTTTTCCTGGCAGTCGGCTAATTTTGCCGACAGGCCCAGGCCGTCCATGATGCCTTTGCGGCGCGTCAGATCGCGCGCCTTGCGCGACGCTTCGCGCGCACGCGCCGCTTCCACGATTTTGCCGCAGATGATCTTGGCGTCGTTCGGCTTTTCCATCAGGTAGTCGGTGAGGGTCTTGGCGACGATCTCTTCGACCGGACCGCGCACTTCGCTGGAAACCAGTTTGTCCTTGGTCTGGGAGCTGAACTTCGGCTCCGGTACCTTCACGGACAGCACGCAGGTCAGGCCTTCGCGCATGTCGTCGCCGGTGATTTCCACTTTCGCCTTCTTGGCGTAGTCGTGTTCATCGATGTACTTGTTGATCACGCGCGTCATTGCCGCGCGCAGGCCGGTCAGGTGGGCGCCGCCGTCGCGCTGCGGGATGTTATTGGTAAAGCACAGCACCTGCTCGTTGTAGGCGTCGTTCCACTGCATCGACACGTCCACGCTGATGTTGGTATTCTGGTCCGACATGCGCTCGCCGGTGGCCTGGAAAATGGTCGGGTGCAGCACCGTCTTGGCCTTGTTGATGTATTCGACAAAGCCGCGCGTGCCGCCTTCGAAGGCGAACACTTCTTCCTTGCCGGTGCGCTGGTCGCTCAGCTTGATGCGCACGCCGTTGTTCAGGAAGGACAGTTCGCGGATGCGCTTGGCCAGGATCTCGTAGTGGAATTCGACGTGCGTGAAGATCTCTTCGTCGGCCCAGAAATGGACGTCGGTGCCGCGCTTGTCGGTCTCGCCAATGACCTTGATCGGGGAGCACGGCACGCCATTGACGATTTCAATTTCGCGGTTTTGCGGCACGCCGCGCACGAACTCCATGTAGTGCACTTTGCCGTCGCGGCGGATGGTCAGTTTCAGCAGTTTCGACAAGCCGTTCACGCACGAGACGCCCACGCCGTGCAGGCCGCCGGAGACCTTGTACGAGTTCTGGTCGAACTTGCCGCCCGCGTGCAGCTCGGTCATGACGATTTCGGCGGCCGAGCGTTTTGGCTCGTGCTTGTCGTCGAATTTCAGGCCGGTGGGCACGCCGCGGCCGTTGTCGGTGACCGAGATCGAGTTGTCGGAGTGGATCGTGACGTGGATCTCGGTGCAGTGGCCGGCCAGCGATTCGTCGATCGAGTTGTCCAGTACTTCGAACACCAGGTGGTGCAGGCCGGTTCCGTCCGAGGTGTCGCCAATGTACATGCCTGGGCGTTTGCGCACGGCTTCCAGGCCTTCCAGAATTTGAATCTGGGCGGCGCCGTATTCCTGCTCTTTAGGAGGGATTGCTGGGGTGTTCTCGGACATGGATGCTTTCTCTAAAAACTGCTTGTTTCGGGTGCTGGCTACGACATCGTCCTCGCGTAGGCGGGGACCCATGGAACA
>NZ_JAFCTU010000077.1:0-1854 GCF_049896185.1 Massilia sp. TSP1-1-2 | reverse complement strand
GGCGACAGTAAGCGTTACGCGCTACCTTGTTAACAAAATTATTACACTCAGGAGACAAGCATGGCTAGCACCGACATCAGTCAGGAAAATCACGGTATGCAGGAAAATCGCGTCTTTGCGCCGCCGCCCGCCTTTGTAGCTCAGGCCGCCATATCCGGCATGGACGCTTACAACGCACTGTGCGCGGAAGCCGAAACCGACTACGAAGGCTTCTGGGCCCGCCTGGCGCGCGAAAACCTGGACTGGCACAAACCATTCACGTCGACCCTGAACGAAGCAGACGCGCCGTTCTACAAGTGGTTCGAGGACGGCGAGCTCAACGTGTCGTACAACTGCCTCGACCGCAACCTCAAGAACGGCAACGCCGAACGCACCGCGATCATCTTTGAAGCCGACGACGGCCAGGTCACCCGCGCCACTTACCAGGAACTGTATGACAAGACCTGCAAGTTCGCCAACGGCCTGAAGTCACGCGGCATTAAAAAGGGCGACCGCGTCATCATCTACATGTCGATGTCGATCGAAGGCGTGGCCGCCATGCAAGCGTGCGCGCGCATCGGCGCCACGCACTCGGTGGTGTTTGGCGGCTTTTCCGCCAAGTCGCTGCAGGAGCGCATCATTGACGCCGGCGCCGTCGCCGTCATCACCGCCGACGAACAACTGCGTGGCGGCAAGCACCTGCCCCTGAAAACCATCGTCGACGAAGCGCTGGCGCTGGGCGGCTGCACCACCATCAAGGACGTGATCGTCTACAAGCGCACCGGCGGCGCCATTCCGATCACCGAAGGGCGCGACCTGTGGCTGCACGAGCTGTTGGCAAACCAGCCGGCCGAATGCGAGCCGGAGTGGGTGAGCGCGGAGCATCCGCTGTTCATCCTCTACACATCTGGCTCGACCGGCACGCCCAAAGGCGTGCAACACTCCAGCGGCGGGTATTTGCTGTGGGCGGCGCTGACGATGAAGTGGACGTTCGACATCAAGCCGAGCGACGTGTTCTGGTGCACCGCCGACATTGGCTGGGTGACCGGCCACACCTATATTGCTTACGGCCCGCTGGCCGTGGGCGCAACCCAAATCGTGTTTGAAGGCATTCCCACCTTCCCGAATGCGGGGCGCTTCTGGGAAACCATCGCCAAGCACAAGACGACCGTGTTCTACACCGCGCCGACGGCGATCCGCTCGCTGATCAAGGCGGCTGACGTGAACCCGGACGTGCATCCGAAGAACTACGACTTGTCCAGCCTGCGCCTGCTTGGCTCGGTTGGCGAGCCGATCAATCCGGAAGCATGGATGTGGTACTACAAGAATATCGGCCGCGAAAATTGCCCGATTGTCGACACGTTCTGGCAGACCGAAACGGGCGGCCACATGATTACGCCGCTACCGGGCGCCACGCCCATGGTGCCGGGTTCGTGCACCTTGCCGTTGCCGGGCATTATGACCGCAATTGTCGACGAAGCGGGTGTCGATGTGCCGAACGGGCAGGGCGGTATCCTGGTCGTCAAGCGGCCATGGCCGTCGATGATCCGCACCATCTGGAACAATCCCGAGCGCTTCAAAACCAGTTACTTCCCGGAGGAACTGGGCGGGCGCATGTACCTGGCCGGCGATGGCGCGATCCGCAACAAGGAAACCGGTTACTTCACCATCACCGGGCGCATCGACGACGTGCTCAATGTCTCGGGCCACCGCATGGGCACGATGGAAATCGAATCGGCACTGGTGGCCAATCCGATCGTCGCCGAAGCTGCGGTCGTGGGCAAGCCGGACGACACGACGGGCGAATCGATCTGCGCGTTCGTGGTGCTCAAGCAGGCGCGGCCTACGGGTGAAGAAGCCAAGCGGCTGGCGCTG
>NZ_JAFCTU010000076.1:0-1883 GCF_049896185.1 Massilia sp. TSP1-1-2 | reverse complement strand
CTAGCCTGGATTTTGCATAAAAAAGGGCAAGAATGCCGTAAGTGCTTGATATGATGTGAGTATCTCGAAACACACTAACCAAAACGAACGCCACCTTGCCCGACATGAATTCTACCCCAGAGCAGCTCCGTTTTGCGTCCATTCCTGCTCACAGCGTCCGAGCCGATTTTGCTGGCGGCGGTTTGTCATCCGACCTCGGCCCGGTTCTGTTGCGCGGCATCGACCTTCAGATTGGCTTGACCGAGCGTCTCGCTGCCGCCTTGCCTGACCGTCGCCATCAGAGTTATGTCGACCATTCGTATCACGATATTCTGACGCAACGCATCTATCAAATTGCATGTGGCTACGAGGACGGCAACGACTCGAACAGCCTGCGCCACGACCCGATGTTCAAGCTTGGCGCGGCGCGCCTTCCGTTCGACGACGAGGCAACGCTGGCGTCGGGAGCGACGATCTCGCGTTTCGAACATGCCGCCAGACGCCGAGATATTTACCGCGTCAGTCAAGCACTCATGGAACAGTTTATTGCCGGCTATTCCAGTCCCCCAAAGAGCTTGGTGCTCGACCTGGATCACTCCGAGGATGCGTGCTATGGCCAGCAGCCGCTGGCGTTCTACAACCACCACTATCGGTCGACCTGCTATCTGCCGCTGATGATTTTTGATGGCAAGTCCGGCGGCTTAGTCGCCGCCGTTCTGCGTCCAGGAAAAAGGCCGTTCGGCGAAGAAAACGCCATGATCATGCGCCGTGTTTTGAAACTGATTCGCTACCATTTCCCCGATACTCACATCCTGGTCCGTGGCGACGGACACTTCAGCGGCCCCGAATTAATGCGCCTGATTGACAGCATGCCGAACATTGACTTCATCTTCGGTTTCTCCTGCAACGTCAAGCTGCTTGCGATGGCTGAGCCAACAAGGCTTCGTGCCTGCGATCTTTGGGCACAGGTGCAAACACAGGACCTAGTGTAGTGCGTCATAAATAATAAGACTTATTATATATATGCATGTATCCTTGTCATATGGAGGGGAAATCATGCGTGTAGCGATGAAAGTTGAGTTGACGGAAGCGCAGCGTGGGGAGCTGGAAACGCATGCGTGCGGGAGAACAACGGCAGTTCGCTTAGCCGAACGAGCGAAGATGATCCTACGCGCTGCAGATGGCGCGACGGATGAGCGCGTGCAAGATGTTTGATGGCTTTTGAGGGAGTTTTGTGCAGAATAACTGAGGTTTTAAGGCTGAGCGCCCTCAAAGAGCTTGACCAGCAAGCCCTCTGAGGACGAGTCTCTGGTTTCTGACACCGTTGAGACGAGTCCATTATGTGCCAATCCGTCCTTCGTGATCCAGCTTTCTTTGCGTTGTTGCTGCGCATCGATCAAGAGCACGCCGCCGAGGTCCGTCTTGGCCGCTGCGCCTGCGGCGGTCCGCTGCATCAAGCCAATTATGAACGCAAGCCGCATGGCGGCCCCGGCAGTTCTGGCGTCGACACCTTGCGTCTGAGTTTTTGTTGCGGTAATTGCCGCCGCCGCTGCACGCCGGAGTCGGTGCGCTTTCTTGGTCGGCGCGTGTACTGGGGCGCGATAGTGCTGCTGGCCACGGCGCTATGTTCCGGCCTGAACCTGCGGCGGGGTCATCAGCTCTCCGAGCAACTGGGCGTCCCCGTGCGCACAATACGACGCTGGCGCGAATGGTGGCTGACCGGGTTCACAGCCAGCGCGCTCTGGCTTGACCTGAAAGGCCGTTTCCTGCCGCCCATCGCCGCCTCCGAACTGCCGGGTGCGTTGCTGGGCCGGACCATCGCCGCTGGCGATGCCGATGCACTGACGCTGGTCATGCGCTGGATCGCGCCGCTTTCCACGATAACCGAGGGGCGCTAAATGGGA
>NZ_JAFCTU010000075.1:0-1885 GCF_049896185.1 Massilia sp. TSP1-1-2 | reverse complement strand
CGCGTACCGCTTCATCTTGTTCAGCAGCCCCACCCGCGAGATGCCGAGCTGTTTCGCGGCATGGGTATGATTGTGGTCAGTCTCGTCCAGCGCCGCCACGATCAGGCGCTTCTCCAGCGCCGCTACCTGCGCATCGAGCGAGCCATCGAGCGCCGCATGCGAAGGCCCGGGCGCTTCGCCACAGGCCAGCGCCAGATCATCCACCGAAATGCACGGCTCGTCCCCGGCCAGCGCCGCCGCAGTCTGCATCGAATGCTGCAGTTCGCGCACATTGCCCGGCCAGCTGCGCGACAGCAGCCACTCCAGCGCCGCCGGCGCCAGGCGCTTGGGCGGCGCCATGCGCGCGGCCAGCGCCTGCACGATCAAAGCCACATCTTCGGCGCGCTCGGCCAGCGCGGTGGTGCGCACCTGGATCCCCTTCAACCGATAATACAAGTCGTCCCTGAACGTCTTGTCTTCCACCATGGTCGCCAGGTCGCGGTTGGTGGCGGCCACCACGCGCACGTCCACCTTGGTCTCGGTCCGCGCGCCCACCGCAAAAAAGCTGCCGGCCTGCAGAAAGCGCAGCAGCTTGACCTGCATCGCCAGCGGCATGTCGCCAATCTCGTCGAGGAACAGCGTGCCGCCGTTGGCCGTGGCGATCAGCCCCTGCCGGTCGCGGTCCGCGCCCGTAAAACTGCCTTTGCAGTGGCCGAACAATTCACTCTCGAACAGCTCCGGCGGAATCGCGCCGCAGTGCACCGCCACAAACGCCTTGGCGCTGCGCTTGCCGTTGGCGTGCAGCGCGCGCGCCACCAGTTCCTTGCCGGTGCCGCTGGGGCCCGTGATCATCACCGGCACGTCGGTGGGGGCGATGCGGCGAATCAGCGCGCGCAGTTCGCGCAGGTCGGCGCTGATGCCGATCAGGCCCATGGTGGCGTCGGCCGGCAGCGCGCGCTCGCGCATGTCGGCCAGCTCGCGCTCCAGCCGGCGCTTGGTCAGCGCGCGCTCCACCACTACCTTCAGCAAATCCGGGTCCAGCGGCTTGGGCAAAAAGTCCCAGGCGCCCGCGCCGATGGAACGCAGCGCCAGTTCGCGGTCGGCGTGGCCGGTCATTACCACCACCGGCGCTGGGGCCAGGCCGGGCAGCAGCGCCAGGCCTTCGTCGGGTAAAAAAGAGGGCGGCAGCGCCAGGTCCAGCAGCACCAGGTCAAAGGTGTGCCGGGCGCATAGCGCGACCACTTGTTCGGCCGATGCTGCGACCTTGACGTCGTAGCCAAGGCTGGCGAGCCAGTTGCCGCACAGGCGCTGGAATGCGGGTTCGTCGTCGACGAGGAGGATACGTTCGGTGGTCATGGGTTGCCTGGCAAGGTGAGTTCAAAACAGCAGTTCCAGCCTTCGCGCGTGGCCAGGCGCACCGTGCCGCCGTGCGCCTCCACCAGCCGGCGCACGATGGCAAGACCGAGGCCGGTGCCGCCCGGGCGGCGCGTGGTAAACGGCTGGAACAAGCCCGCGGCAAGGTCGGCCGGCACGCCGGGGCCGTTGTCGCATACGCGCAGATTGATCATGCCGTCGGCCTGGCGCACGGCGCACACTTCAATGCGTGGCGCGGCGCGTCCGCGCATCATGGCAATGGCGTTGCCGATCAGGTTATTGAGTATCTGCTCGCCGCGCAGCGGGTCGATCAGCGCGCACAGCGTGTCGTCGATGGCCACGGCAATGGGCTGGCCGGGAAAGCTGGCCACCACGCGCTGCACCAGTTCGGCCACCGGCACCGGTTGCCGGTTCAGCCGCACTTCGCCCGAGTAACTGAGCAAGTCCTGGATCAGGTGGTCGGCCCGTTCGATCTGGGCGCGGATTTCGGCCCGCGTTTCGGGCGGCGAGCCGACGGCGGCCATGCTGATGA
>NZ_JAFCTU010000074.1:0-1928 GCF_049896185.1 Massilia sp. TSP1-1-2 | reverse complement strand
GGATGCTCGCGCAGCGCGCTTTCAATTTCGCCCAGCTCCACCCGGTGCCCGCGCACCTTGACCTGCTGGTCCAGCCGTCCCATGAATTCCAGCTGCCCGTCGGCGCGCCAGCGCGCCCGGTCACCGGTGCGGTACAGCCGCGCACCTGGGTGCGGCCCGAACGCGTCGGGCACGAAACGCTCGGCTGTCAGCGCGCTCTGGCCCAGGTAGCCCCAGGCCAGGCCCGCGCCGCCCAGGTAAAGTTCACCGGCCACGCCCAGCGCGACCGGCTCGCCATCAACGTCCAGCACATAGGCGCGGGTGTTGGCGATCGGCCTGCCGATCGGCACCGTGGCCGCGTCCGGCGCCAGCAGCGCCGTGTCAAAGGTACAGGCAAAGGTGGTGGTTTCGGTCGGCCCGTAGCCGTTGACCAGCCGGCAGTCGGGCAGCAGTTGGCGCGCCTTGCGCACCACGGCTGCCGACAGCGCGTCGCCACCGGCGATGAGCTGCCTCACGCCTTGCAGATAGTGCGCGCCTTCCTCGATCATCAGGTGAAACAGCGGCGCGGTCAGCCACAGAGTGGACACGTCATGCCGGCGCACCAGTTCTCCCAGTTCGGCCAGCGACTGGCGGCCCGCGCCAGCCAATATCAGCCGGGCGCCATGCGCAAGCGCGCCCCACAGCTCAAAGGTCGAAGCGTCAAAGCTGACAGGTGCAGCGGCCAGCATCACCTGCTGCGCGCCAAAGGCGATGTAGTCGGTCGCCGTGACGAGGCGCAGCACGCCCCGGTGCGTCACCGCCACGCCCTTGGGCTGGCCGCTAGAACCAGAGGTATAGATCACATAGGCCAGGGCCTGCGCCGGAACTGCTTCTCCCAGAGGCGCAGAAGACTCGGCCAGCACCTGCTCGGTGCACTCGTCGAGCAGCACTTCGCGGCAGTCGGGCAAGCTGGCGGCGGCCATCTGGCCGGCCCATGCGCGCTCGGTCAGCAGCAGGCCGGCCTGCGAATCAGCCAGCATGTGGCGCAGGCGTTCGGCCGGATAGCTGCCGTCCAGCGGCACATAGGCCGCCCCGGCCTTGAGGATCGCCAGCAGCGCCACGACCTGTAGCGGCGAACGCTCCAGGCAAACCGCCACCCGCGCTCCCGGCTTGACGCCGCTGCTGCGCAGGTAGCGCGCCAGGCGGTTGGCCTGTGCATCAAGTTCGCCGTAGCTGATTTTTTGGGTGCCTTGTTCCAGCGCCACTGCGTCGGGGCGCAGGCGCGCCTGGCGTTCCACCAGCGCGTGCACGCTGGCGTCGGCCTCGTACGCCGTGTCGGTGTCGTTCCAGCCAAGCAGCAGCTGCGCGCGCGCGGCGCCATGCTCGCGGCCCAGCTGCGAAAGGCGCGCCTGCGGCGTGCGCACCACTTCGGCCAGCAAGCCTTGCATGGCCGCTACCAGGCGCTCGATGGTGGCGGCGTCGAACAGGTCGCTGCTGTATTCCACCTCGCCCGTCAGCCCCTGCGCCTCTTCCCACATGAACAGCGTCAGGTCGAACTTGGCGCTGCCGCTGCGAACTTCCAGTCGTTCCAGCTCCAGGCCGGGCAGCGTCAGATTGCCCAGCGGGGCATTCTGCAATGCAAACATGACGCGAAACAGCGGCGTGTAGTTTGCTTCGCGGTGCGGCTGCAATTCTTCCACCAGCCGCTCGAACGGCAGATCCTGGTGCGCAAAGGCCTGCAGCGCGCCTTCGCGCACCCGCTGCACCAGCTGTTCAAAGCTTGGGTCGCCGCCGAGCTCGGTGCGCAGCACCAGCGTGTTGACAAAAAAGCCGATCAATTCTTCAATTTCGCGCCGGTTGCGGTTCGCAATCGGCGAGCCGACCACCACGTCCTGCTGCCCGCTCCAGCGCATCAGCAATACCTTGAACGCGGCCAGCAGCACCATGAACAGCGTGCCCGAGCCGGCCCT
>NZ_JAFCTU010000073.1:0-1941 GCF_049896185.1 Massilia sp. TSP1-1-2 | reverse complement strand
GCACACGGCGCTCGATGAAGATGCGCTGATCGAAAAAATCAGGAACGTCCACTTTGTCGGCATCCGCTCGCGCACCAAAATTAATGAAAGAGTATTGCAAGCGGCCGATAAACTGATTGCCATTGGCTGCTTCTGTATCGGCACCAACCAGGTCAATCTGCGTGCAGCGATGGCCAAAGGCATTCCTGTTTTCAATGCGCCCCATTCCAATACTCGCTCTGTGGCTGAACTTGTGCTGGCCGAAGCCATCCTGCTATTGCGCGGAATTCCGGAGAAAAATGCACTGGTGCATCGCGGCGGTTGGTCGAAATCTGCAGAAGGCTCGTTTGAAGCCCGTGGCAAGACACTGGGTATTGTCGGTTATGGCAACATCGGCACTCAATTATCCGTGCTGGCGGAAGCGCTGGGCATGCATGTAATTTATTATGATGCCATCACCAAACTACCACTGGGTAATGCTCGTCAGCTGGGCACACTGGACGAGCTGTTGGCGCAAGCCGATGTCGTATCCCTGCATGTGCCTGAAATCGCTTCGACCGAAAACATGATGGGTGCCAAACAGTTTGCAACAATGAAATCTGGCAGCATCTTTATCAATGCCGCACGTGGTAGTTGCGTCGATATCGACGCGCTGGCTGCGGCGCTAGAAAGCAAACAACTCGGTGGCGCTTCGATCGACGTGTTCCCAAAAGAACCGAAAGCCAACGATGAAGAATTTCTGTCGCCGCTGCGTCGATTCGACAACGTTATTTTAACGCCGCATATCGGTGGCTCGACGTTGGAAGCCCAGGCTAATATCGGTCTGGAAGTGGCCGAGAAATTTGTCCGCTACTCCGATACCGGCGCCACGCTGTCGGCGGTAAACTTTCCGGAAGTGGCAGTGCCTTTGCTCGCTGGCAAGCACCGTTTGCTTCACATTCACAAAAATATCCCCGGTGTATTGTCTGCCATTAACGGCATTTTCGCTGAAAATGGCTTCAATATCTCGGCACAGAGCCTGATGACCAATGATGCGGTAGGATATCTGGTGATGGATGTCGATGTCGACTATTCCACCGTGGCGCTGCACAAGCTGCAGGAAATTGACGGCACGATTTGGGCCCGCGTATTGCATTGATGAACTGACACCAGACCATGATCGAAAAACTGCAAGCCATCGTAGGCGCGACCCACGTCAAAATAGATGCCGACAGCCTGGCAAACTGGGCTTGTGACGCAAGCCGCCAATATGCGCCGGCCGCCACAGCCATTGTGTTTCCAGCCAGCACCGAAGAAGTGCAAGCTATCGTCAAACTGGCAAATCTGGAAAAAATCGCTTTGGTGCCATCGGGTGGCCGCACCGGTTTGTCGGCCGGCGCCGTGGCCGCGCATGGCGAAGTCGTGGTCAGCTTCGACCGGATGAACAAAGTGCTCGAGTACTTACCTCTCGATCATATGGTGCGGGTCCAGGCTGGCGTGCTGACTGGGCAACTTCAGCAGTTTGCCATCGAGCAAGGGCTGTATTATCCAGTCAATTTTGCATCGGCCGGTTCCAGCCATATCGGCGGCAATATTGCCACCAACGCCGGCGGAATCAAGGTGATCCGTTATGGCATGACCCGCGACTGGGTGCTTGGTTTGACCGTCGTCACCGGCAACGGCGACGTTTTGCACCTGAACAAGGGTATGACGAAAAATGCGACCGGATATGACTTGCGGCATTTGTTTATCGGTGCCGAAGGCACGCTCGGTTTTATCACAGAAGCGGAGATCAGGCTAGAACGCCAACCGCGCGATTTGCGTGTGATGGTACTGGGTATGCCCGACTTCAATTCGATTATGCATGTCCTGGCGGCGTTTCAAGCTAGTGTAGTGCGTCAAACAAATTGAAGCTTATTAAGTTTGGCACGAGCGCGCGTGACTTTGGCAAGAATGTCGGTCGCTTTCGCGGTCCATATATAC
>NZ_JAFCTU010000072.1:0-2150 GCF_049896185.1 Massilia sp. TSP1-1-2 | reverse complement strand
GCGCTGTCGACATCAGTGACGGTCAAGGACCCGGATGCGGTGAGAATGACATCGGATTCGGTCAGCGGAACTGTTGCAGCGCTGAGTACTGCGGCATCGTTGGTGCCCAGGATGTTGACAGTAATCGTCGTCGCCGTCCCATCCGTGCTCTTGACGTTGAAGACATCGGTGTAAGTAGTTCCGTCGACAAACTCGTTGTGTGCCGAATTCGCTTCGTAGGTCCACTGGCCGTTGGTCTGCAGCACCACCGTGCCGTGGGTGCCGGTGACGGTGCCCCCGACATAGCTTGCGGAGCTGTCGATATCGGTAACGGTCAGCGTGCCAGATGCGGTCAGGATGACGTCGGATTCGGTCAGCGGTACCACCGCCGTGCTCAACACCGCAGCATCGTTGGTGCCCAGAATGTTGACGGTAATCGTGGTCGCCGTACTGTCAGCGCTCTTGACATTGAACACATCGGTATAAGTCGTACCACCGACAAACTCGTTGTGTGCCGAACTGGCGTTGTAAGTCCACTGGCCGTTCGTCTGCAGTACTACAGTGCCGTAGGCGCCGGTAAAGGTGCCCCCGACATAGCTTGCGGAACTGTCGATATCGGTGACGGTCAGCGTGCCCGATGCGGTCAGGACGACATCAGATTCGGTGAGTGGTACCACCGCCGTGCTTAGCACCGCAGCGTCGTTGGTACCCAGGATGTTGACGGTAATCGTGGTCGCCGTGCCGTCGGCGCTCTTGACGTTGAAAACGTCGGTGTAAGTAGTGCCGTCAACAAATTCATTGTGAGCCGAACTCGCCTCATAGGTCCATTGGCCGTTGGTCTGCAGCACCACCGTGCCGTGAGTGCCGGTGAAGGTGCCCCCGACATAGCTTGCGGAGCTGTCGATATCGGTAACGGTCAGCGTGCCCGATGCGGTCAGGACGACGTCCGATTCGGTCAACGGTACCATAGCGGTGCTCAGCACCGCTGTGTCGTTGGTGCCCAGGATGTTGACGGTGATCGTCGTAGCCGTGCCGTCAGCGCTCTTGACGTTGAACACATCGGTGTAAGTGGTGCCATCGACAAACTCGTTGTGTGCCGAATTCGCCTCATAGGTCCATTGGCCGTTGGCCTGCAGCACCACCGTGCCGTGGGTGCCGGTGAAGGTACCTCCGACATAGCTTGCAGAGTTGTCGATATCGGTAACGGTCAGCGTGCCCGATGCGGTCAGGACGACATTAGATTCGGTGAGTGGTACCACAGCGGTGCTCAGCACCGCAGCGTCGTTGGTGCCCAAGATATTGACGGTAATCGTCGTCGACGTGCCGTCAGCGCTCTTGACGGTGAACACATCGGTGTAAGTGGTGCCATCGACAAACTCGTTGTGTTCCGAATTCGCTTCGTAGGTCCACTGGCCGTTGGTCTGCAGCACCACCGTGCCGTGAGTGCCGGTGAAGGTGCCCGCGATGTAGGTTGCGGCGCTATCGATATCGCTGGCGGTCAGGGTGCCCGATGCGGTCAGGATGGCGTCCGATTCGGTCAACGGTACGACAGCCGTGCTGAGCATCGCAGCATCGTTGGTGCCAAGGATGTTGACGGCAATCGTGGTCGCCGTGCCGTCCGCGCTCTTGACATTGAAGACATCGGTATAGGACGTACCACCGACAAACTCGTTGTGCGCCGAACTGGCGTTGTAAGTCCACTGGCCGTTCGTCTGCAGTACCACAGTGCCGTGGGCGCCGGTGAAGGTGCCCCCGACATAGCTTGCGGAACTGTCGATATCGGTGACGGTCAAGGTGCCCGATGCAGTCAGGATGGCGTCAGATTCGGTGAGCGGTACCACCGCCGTGCTCAACACCGCAGCATCGTTGGTGCCCAGGATGTTGACGGTAATCGTGGTAGCCGTGCCGTCAGTGCTCTTGACGCTAAAGACATCGGTGTAAGTGGTGCCGTCAACAAACTCGTTGTGAGCCGAATTTGCCTCGTAGGTCCACTGGCCGTTGGTCTGCAGCACCACCGTGCCGTGGGTACCGGTGAATGTGCCCCCTGCATAACTTGCGGAACTGTCGATATCGGTAACGGTCAGCATTCCGGATGCGGTCAGGATGACGTCCGACTCGGTCAGCGGTACCACCGCAGTACTCAGCACTGCGGCATCGTTCGTGCCCAGGAT
>NZ_JAFCTU010000071.1:0-2835 GCF_049896185.1 Massilia sp. TSP1-1-2 | reverse complement strand
GTCGCCCGCGGCCGAAAAACGGGTCAGGGTCGGGACGATCTGCAGCAGCGGCTGGCTGGCCGAGCCGAACATTTGCAGCGAGAACACGCCGTTCGCCTCGAACGGCACCAGCAAGGTCGCCTGGGTACCGTCAGCGCTGGCGGCAACCGGGCTCACACGCACCATGGCCGCAGCGCCGTTGTAGTCGGTATAGCGCAGCAAAATATCGCTGTCGGTGCTTAAACCGGTGCCGCGCAAGGTGATGGCCTGGCCCGGATTGGCCGAGGCCGTGGCGGCATCGGCCGGCGTGCCCGATAAGGCAAGCGCCTGCACCGCGTCGAGGCTGGCGCTGAAACTGGCGCTCACGCCGCCGGCGGTCTTGACGCTGATGGCGCCAAAGACGCCGTCGGCCAGCGGTACCGTCAGCGTGACCTGGCCGTTGACGTACTGGTTGATCGCATAATCGTAGATCTGCTGCACGTCCGGCCCGAGCGCCGCGCCGGCGTCGATGATGACCTGGCCGTTGGGGCCGGTGCCGAAGCGGTATTCGCTGTTGTTGCCTTCGACAAAGCCTGTGCCGTGCAACACCACGACGGCGCTGCGCCCGTCGGCGGAAACCGACTGCACGTCGACGCTGGTGATGACGGGAATGATCTGCAGCGGCAAGGCGACGCCGGCGTTGTCGCCCACCGCGCTGACCACGCCGCTGACCGCATTGGCGGGCACGCGCACTTCGGCGCGCATACCGGCCGCGTTCATCAGGGTAGCGCGCACAATGACTTCGCCCGAGTTGCCGTTGCTGTCAGTCTGGAACACGAAGCCGGTGGTGGCATCCATGCCCACGCCGGTAATGACGATCATTTGACCCGCAATGGCCGAGGCCTGGCCGGGGGCTGCGGCGGTGCCGCTGCTGGCGGCGGCTTGGACACCGGTCAGGCGCATGCCGAACGCGGCGCTGGTGCCGCCGATGGTCGACACCCGGATCGGGCCCGAGGCCGCGCCTTCCGGCACGGTCAGGTACAGCGCGCGGCCGCTGTTGCTCACGTCAACGCCGTAGTTGCGGCTGACGTCGGCGACCTGTTGGGCGCCAAACAGCACGCTGGCGTTGCCTTCGGCGAAACCGCTGCCGGTCAGGCGCAACTGGCCGCCGTGGTAGGCGCTGCCGTTGTCAGCTTCCACATTGCTCAGAGTGGGTACGATCTGCAGCACCACGCCGACGCTGTCGCGCGACAGGCGCACCATGCCGGTGGTGGCGCCAAGCGGCACCGCAACCGTCAGGCTGCTGCCGTCGGCTGCAACGCTGGTCGGCGCCACGGCCGTTTCATAGAGCTGGCCATAGTCGTCCAGCATGGTGAACACCACTTGCTCGCCGCTGAACAAACCGCTGGTACCCAGCGTGATGGTCTGCAGCGCATTGGCCGAGGCCAGCGCGGCGCGCGCCGGGGTGCCGCTGGCGGCCGTGGCGCCAAGCGCGCCGATGCGGCTGCTGGCCGCTGCCACTCGTTGCAAATTGAGCTTGTAGGCGCCCGTGTAGTTGCCGTTGGAGCCGGACCCCGCCACATTCGGATTGTAAGCGGTGTTCGAGTAGCCGCTCACGCCCACGTAGTAGGCGCCGCTGGCCGGTGCGCTGACGCTGAGCGGCGTGGTGTCGCCGGCGGTGCGGTAGCCGCCCGCGATGGCGTTGCCGGCGGCGTCGAACAGGCGCAGGTAAGTGTGGTTGTTCTCGGTCAGGAAGGCGCTCAAGCGCTCGCCCGCTGCCAGGGTCACGCGGTACAGGTCGACGTCGAGCGTGTCGCCCACCGATCCCCGCACCACGACGCTCTGGTTCAAGCCAAGGCCCGGATCGGCCGCGCCGGCCAGCAGGTTGCCGGCGTCGGCGGGATTCTGCTCGGCCAGCACGCCAATGGCCAGCGCACCCGCACGCAAGGCGGCGCTGCCGCCTGCGGTACTGACGGTGATCAAGCCGCTTCCAACGCCGGTCGGGACCGTAATGCGCAGCAGTTGCTGGTCCTGGTAGGTGCCGGTTCCGGCATTGATCGTGGTCACTTCAAACGTGCCCACGCCGCGCCCGTCGACCTGGATCGCCAGGTCGTTCGCGGTCAAGCCTGTGCCTTCGATGAGCAACACGTTGCCGGCTGCAACCTGGCCGCCGACCGCGCGCAGGGTCGGCACGATTTGCAGATTGATCGATACACCGCTGCCCAGCACGGTCACGGCGCCGCTGCGGGCCAGCGCTGGCACGCGCACGGTGAGCGACTTGCCGTCGCCCGAGGCAGTGCCGGCCACCGTCAAGGTGCCAAATTTGCCGGCGTCGTCGATGCCCTGGAACTGTACCAGCGTGCCGTACTTGAAGCCCTGGCCGGACAGCACAATGTTTTGCCCGGTAATGGCCGAAGGACGGGCCGGATCGGCGGCAACGCCGCTGCCGGCGGTGGCATTGATGGCGCTGAAGTCCACCCGCGGCTGGCTGGCGAACTCGCCGCCCGGCAGCTCGGCAAAACCGCCTTCGGTGCTGATCCGGATCGGTCCGTCCAGCGTGCGCGGCGCCACCAGGCTGACGCTGTCGTTGCGCGCGCCGGTGACGTCGAAGGGCGTTCCGGTGGTGTAGGCGTCGGCCAGGACCACGCCGCCCACGGTGACGCTGGACGCGCCCTCCATGAAGCCCGAGCCCTGCAAATAGAACATCTCGTCCTGGCCGGGGCGCCCGGTCATGCCGGTCAAGGTCGGCACGATCTGCAGGCGGATTCCGGGCGTGGCGTTGATGGTTTGCGGGGCGTCGAGGCGGTTGCTGATGGTCTTGCTCAGCACAGTGACGCCGTCCACGGACACGCTCAGCTGGTCGGGATTGCCCAGGCT
>NZ_JAFCTU010000070.1:1995-3263 GCF_049896185.1 Massilia sp. TSP1-1-2 | reverse complement strand
GCATGCCCCCATGATGCGTTATCTAAGATTTGTTTACAACAACTTTCTACACTGTGCGCTCAGGCTGAATAGTCACACACCAAGAACGGAATATTGTCCAGTTTTTCGGGTCTCAAAATATAGTATTGCTCCGCGTACTGAGCGCGTGCAAGATTTTTGATGGCTTGATGGTCACGATATCTGATGGTCAATCGGACGCTCTGCCGCGACGCGACCGCTCGTGACCGGCTGGCATCGTCGCAGCGGGGGCCGGCCCCGCAATGCGCTCCTGCATGTCCCCGCGAAGCGCCGGGGTACGCCCTGACCGGGCGACCTCGCATCCGCTCGGCTCGAATCGCCCCGGCCCGGCAGCTCGCCGAGCGCACCCGGTTTGGCAGGCACAGCTGTGGCGGCCGGTTGCGATGACGCTCAGAACAGGTCGGGCTCGTCTTCGCGTTTCTTGTCATCTACCCCGTTGACGCTCACCATGCACACCCGATCAGCATGGTGGTTGAGGATCTGGGCGTAGTAGGTCGCCTCGAAGCGGTGATACAGCTGTACCAGCACATCAGCCACGGCGGCGGCGGCTTCGTCTGACAGCTCCGGCAACTCGATCTCCAGCGTGACAGTTGGCCGCCGAGACCTGCGCGGCGTCGGACTCATTTTCTTCTTCATCATGATCAACCCTTAGGCGTGGCCGCGGCTATTGCGGCGTGTCGAATTGGTGGCGGAACTGGGCGCGGCGAACACGTCCAGATACAACTTGTCGTCCAGACTGGGCAGTTGACGCTGCGCCGCCACAGCCAGCAATTGCGCCGCCATATTGGTCATCACGCGATAGTTGCCGCCGGCGCGTTCACACAGCGTGTGCTTGAGTGTCGCGCTCATTAACGTGGCGGCCCCGGCGCTGTCGAGCAGATGATTCAGGCAGGCACTCAACTCTTCCCGTGACGCGTAGTCCAAGGTCAGCCGGGCCCGGATGCGCGTGCCCAGCGGCAGCAATTCATCGCGCGCCAGGGCATCGGACAGGCGTCCATCCCCGGCCAGAATGACGGCCAGCAAGGGCTGCGAGTCGAAGCGTGCCGACGCCAGCAGCCGCAACTCAAGCAATGTCTTTGGGCTCATTTCCTGGGCTTCGTCGATCAGCAGGCAGCTGCGCACGCGGGTCGCCGCAAGGTGGCTGACCCAGCGCTCACGCAAGGTCTTGAAACCACCCCAGTGATTGCTGGGCTTGAGGGCCACGCCAAACACTTCTGCCAGCTCACGGTAGAAGTCGCCCAGATTGCTTT
>NZ_JAFCTU010000070.1:0-1898 GCF_049896185.1 Massilia sp. TSP1-1-2 | reverse complement strand
GCCACCCCAGTGATTGCTGGGCTTGAGGGCCACGCCAAACACTTCTGCCAGCTCACGGTAGAAGTCGCCCAGATTGCTTTGCGGATGATTGAGCACGCCCACCGTCAAGTCGGCCTGGCGTTCAAGCCGGTCGGCCAAGGCGCGCAGCACCACACTCTTGCCGGTGCCAGGGTCGCCCGTGATCATGGCGAAGCCACCTTCACGTACATGAACGTTCTCGATACGCCAGAGGAAATCACTCATTTTCGGCGACAGATACAAGGCTTCGCTGGGCAACTCGGTACTGAAGGGATTCCATTTCAGGCCATACTGGGTCAACAGGATACGGTTCATGTTTTGTGCTCCAGGTCGTGACAGGTTTCATCGAGTTCAAGATAGGCTGGCGGCAGGCCCGTGGCGGCGAATTGCGCCTGCAACTGACGCATCAGCGGGGCGCGCCCATCGCCTTGCCCTGCGCTTTCACGTTCGCCTTTGAGCGCCGTCACCGGCAGCGACGACACCCCCACCGGGCGGCGCCGGCCATCGGCGTTCCTGGCCTTGTCCAGCGGATAGATCGTGGCTTGCACGTCGCCGCTGCGGGGATCGACGATGTCGGCGCAACTGCGATCCCAGCGTGCATAGCGCAGCCGCAGTTCACGCAGATGGGCGAACACCTGCGGGATCTCGAAGCGGATGCCATCGAGTGATGCCGTGCCATCGCTGCGGCGTTGGCTACGTTTGACCTCGATGCGGAAGTGGCGCCGCAAGGTGGCCGAATCGGGACAGTCGCGCATCACGCTGGGGCCGGCGATGAACCGTTGCAGCGGCGTGGCGCCGTTCAATTCACGATGCGCCGTCTGATGGTATTCGTTCTCGACCCAGGCAAACGACGCCTCATTGAGCTGCGCCAGGGTCAGGTTGGGAACGGCGTCGAGCATGGCCATCAGGCGCCCCTCGATCCGCCCCCACAGGGTCTCCTGCTTGCCATTCATCCATGCCGAGCGCGGCCGGGTGTTAAGGCCGAGGATGCCAAGCTGGTGCAACCCGGCGCGAAACTCGCCGGCGATCATCGCCGAACCGTTGTCGCTGTAAATCGCCCTGGGCAGGCCGCGCCGCTGCAACGCCTGGCAATAGCAATGCACCAGGCATTGCGTGTTCTCGTGGCCGTACCATTGCAGGTGCAGGATCAGGCGCGAGTAATCGTCGATCACGCACAGGCCGATCGGCGTGATCCATTCTCCTTGCCGGTTCAGCACCGGCAGCGAGCCTTGATGGCCGTCCAGATGCGTCAGCGAACCAACGTGCGTGGCCTCATAGCTGCGCACTTCGCGCGTGCCGTCGGGAAGCGCCGCGCGTTGCGGACCGGACAGCGGTGTGCGCTCGCGCCACAGCCCTTGGGCGCGGAAGAAGCGCCGAACCGACGCGTACGAAGGCAGGCTGCCCGGCGCGGTAACGAGCTTGAGGTTGTCGTAATGGAGCTGGACGTGCCACTTGGGATGGGTCAGGTATTGGTCTCGGATGGCGGCGGCCAGTTCAGTACTGATAGCGCGCACGCAGCCCAGATCGGAGCGCGGCACCGTGGCCAGCAGCGTGGCCGGGTCCGGGCTGCGCCGCGCCAGGGACAGCCAGCGTTCGAGCGTGGAAACGCCGAAGCGTACATCGCGCCCATGGATCGGATGGCGCCAGGTCTGCCGGCTCAATTCGGTCAGTCGGCGCATCAATTCGCCCCGTATCGGCGGGGCCGCCAGCAGTTGCCCGATGACCAGCAGGCGCAGTCTGGCCCAGCGCTCCCGGGCACTGGGATCGTCTTTGGTGGACATGGCGACAGCTCCTTTCGCACAAGCGAGCCCATGGCCCGGTAAAGGCAGATTAGGCGAGCATCGCCTCCTTGCACAGGACCATCCTGTGCGTGCCGATAG
>NZ_JAFCTU010000069.1:0-3364 GCF_049896185.1 Massilia sp. TSP1-1-2 | reverse complement strand
TCATCAATCTCGATGGCGGTGGTCGTCAGGAAGATCATCACCGGCCCCGTCACCCGGTACTCCTGCGTGATCAGGTTGCCGCTGTTGGCGTCCTTGCCGGTCGAGGCGATGGTCAGCTCACCTTCGCTTTGCAGCAGCTTCAACGCGTAGCTGGCGCGGCTCGCGCCTTCCTCCTCGACGATGGCCAGGATCTTGTGCTGCAGGTTCGTCTCGCCCATGTAGAACAGGCTCTGGCCGGTCATGGCACTGTACTTGATGCGCTCCTCCTGCGGCATCATCGCCAGCACCGCATCCATCAGGCTGGACTTGCCGGCCGCCGACGAGGACTGCACCACGATCGCCAGCGGCCGGTCCAGCTTGCGGCTGACCGCCGCCAGGTAGCCCACCAGTTTGTTGGTCCGCTCGCCCACCAGACCGCAGGCGTCGAAGTCGGCCACGATCCGCTCCAGCAGGCCAGGCGCGCGCAGCATCGCCAGGGCAGCCTCGCGCTCGGCTTCGCTCATCGCCGGCACGGCAGGCGCCGCCGTGGTCGCGGCCTTGATGCGCTCGTCCTGCAGCGCTTCGAGTTTCAGCAGGATGCGGCCCAGGTCATGCTTGATCACGTCGTCGCGCACGCCCAACTCCTTGGCAGCCTGCTGCAGATAGTGGCCGCGGCCCTTGGCGCTGTACAGGTCCAGCGTATCGACGTGGAAGCGCTCGCCAGCGGCCACCAGCAGATTGATTTTCAGGGTCTCCGGCGACAGGTTTTTCGGCAGGCCGCGCACGCGGTAGCGCCGCTCGGCGAACGTGAACACGACTTCGTCGGCCTTGCCGTCGGCGGCGGTGGTCGAGGACGCAGGCGCAGCCACCGTTGAAGCGGCTAAGGCAGGAACAGGCGCGGTTTCCAACGCCGGCGCGGGCGTCTCGCATTCCACCGCTGCGGCGTGCTGGCCCGGCGCCTGCGGCGCCGTACCTTTCCCCATCCACGCCGCCTTGCGCACCAGGATGCCCAGGCTCTTCGATGCCGGCGTAACCTTCAGCGCGTAGTCGGCCGCGTCCATCCCTTTCGGGAACTCGACGCGGCAGCAGTCGATGCCGGCGGCAAGCAGCTGTTCGGCCAGCGCGCACGCGGCCTTGTCGCCGGCCTCGTCGCGGTCGTAGGCAATCAGCACGCGCTTGACGCCGTTACGCGCAAACGCGGCCAGGTGGTCGGGCGTAAAACCGGCCACGCCGTAGCTGGCCGTCACGTTGTGAAAGCCCGCTTGCCAGAACGCCAGCGCGTCGATCAGCGCCTCGCACAGGATGATCTCGTCGCAGCCGCCCAGCACCTGCGCGTTCCAGACGCCCTTGTGCGGGCCGGGCAGGTACAGGTGCCGCGGTGTGTCACCGCGCAGGTCGTCGCGCAGCTTGCGGCCGTACACCTCCGTCACATTGCCATCACCGTCGATCACCGGCACCACGATGGAACCGTTGAAGTGCTCGTGGCCCGATTCGCGCAGGATGCCGATCTCGCGCAATCGGCTCTTGAGGCCCGCAGCGTCTTGCGCGCGCTTCGCCGGCAAGCGGTAGCCCAGCGTGCGGTTGGCGTAGCCGAGTCTGAAGCGCGCGATCATTTCCGTATCCGTCAAACCGCGCTTGGCCAGGTAGGCCAGCGCCTCGGGCGATTCGAGCAAGGTCTGGTGATAGAAGTCGACGACCTGGTTCAGCAGCTCGCCGCCGCCGGCCGTGGGTTCGACCGGCGGCGCCAGCTTGCGCGAGTGCGATCCCTTGACCGACCCGCCAACCCCGGCGGCTAAATCAGGATCGGCGCGCAGCAGCTCGACCGCGTGGCGGAACGAGACGCCGTTCGCCCGCATCACCCAGTCGATCGGGCCGCCGCCGGCCTGGCACGCGCCCAGGCAATGCCACAGGTTCTTGTCGGGCGTGATCACCAGCGACGGCGTCTTGTCGGCGTGGAACGGGCAGCGGCCCAGCAGGTTACCGCCCTGGCCTTTCAGCTCGATGCCGCGTGCTTCGGCCAGCTGCTGCACCGATACGTCCTGCTTTAGCCGCTCGATCTCTTGATCCGGGATGCGTGCCATGGATTCGCCTTTTGCTCCAAACCCTGTCAAGGGGGTAAACGTAAAAATAACTCGCGGCGAGTATACTACGATTCGTAGTATACTCAACTTCATTTTGTAAAACAGGGGTTATCGTATGGCTGTCCCATCCCATGAACTGACGACAGCCGCCATGACCATCAGCACCGAAGAGCGTGACTTTTTTATCGCATTGGGCGAACGCATCGCCAACCTGCGCAAGACGCACGCCATCACCCAGGTGCAGCTGGCCGAGGCGCTGGGCGTGTCGCAGCAGACCGTGCAGGCCTACGAGGTCGGGCGCCGGCGCATACCGGTGTCGGCGCTGCCGGTGGTGGCGCGTTTGATGCAGGTGCCGATGGAGGAATTGTTCGGGGAATCAAGCCGCGCCGGCCGCGGCAAGCGCGGGCCGATGTCGCAGCTCGAGCGCAGCATCGAGCGCATCGGCGAGCTGCCCAAGCAGAAACAAAAATTCGTGATGGAGATGCTGGAAACGGTGCTGGCCCAGGCCAACACATAGACGCATTTCCTAAGCCGCTAAAGAAGAAAGCCACTCGCATCCGGGGCACCGGAGGGAGTGGCTTTTTTTGTATTAAAAGAAGGCAATCCTACCGATCAGCTAGTGCCCAAATGTCGGCTTTCACCCTCTGCCGCTCACATCCGAACCTGACACCATCGCCAATCACTTAGGGCACATGCACGGAAAGAATTTCGTAAGCAAAACCAACACTCTCTTCATAAACACGCACCTCCAAAACTAAGTCGCTCGCTCCTTCCTGCTCGGTGTAAAGGTCAACCAAGGCGTCCCAATATCCAATCATCCACTGACACACTGAAGTATGCCACGTGGCTTCTGGCAGGCTGGTCAATCGAGCGCCATAGCGGTTGATGTTGCGGGCAATTCTAATTTCATCTTCTGTCGAAATTGGGCGAACTCCATCGACGCGTCGGACAAGATCGAAATCACCATTTTTTAATCCCTCTACTATCTCAGTTAATGCGCGCCTCCATTCGGTTGGAATCGGACTTTGGTTAAACTCGTCTTTCAAAACAGGCACAATTTCATTCATATTTACTTTCCATCATGAAGTTCCTTATGGCAGTCTTTGCAGACTTCTGAATGGTTATCAGTTGTTGTGGTTCCACCATCAGCATGACGTGTCTCGGAATGATGGCCACTTGAGTTTGACTTATCGATGTCCGCACCGCAACCGTTTCCGCATTTATGATCGTGACTGTTCAGCCCCTATGACCGGCAGAAATTAGTTGTAAACAATTGTGATCGCGTTCATCATGCTGGCATGGCA
>NZ_JAFCTU010000068.1:0-3574 GCF_049896185.1 Massilia sp. TSP1-1-2 | reverse complement strand
TGACCACGCCAGCGTCATCACGAAGAACCAGGTCTTGAAGATTTCCCCTGTGTGAACGTCGGTGATGGGAGGACCCGTGTTACGTTCCGCTGTAATTTAGGAGCGGCGTATCACGCTATTCGAAGTTGAATTTTCGAACTTGTCTCGATGTTTTTTCGGAAGGCCTTTTCCGCTGCCGATCCTGGGTCGGAAGCATCGCGGTGGCGGCAGATTGATTCGGTGGGCGACCGCTCTTGTGGAGCTCCGGGCGAACGCAGGGGTAGGCCCCTGGAACGGGCGACCTCGCATCAGCTCGGCTCGAATCGCCCTGCCTGATAGGTCACGTTCGCACTTAACCTGGAAGGCGGCGTTCCCAAGGGCGATCCGGATCATGGTCCCGACTCTGCGCCCCAAGCTTGACTGCCTGGTGGCGCAGAATCTTGTCCAGATAGCGTACCTCGCAGACGCTGGCCAGTGCAGACAGGACCCCGGTCAGCACCGCCGCCGTCTCGTCCGAGATGTCATCGGGCGCCGGCAACAGGGATTTGTAGCGTGAAGTCATCGCAGCTCCTCAATGGCTTGTTGCAACAGGTCGTCCGGCAGGTGGTTCAAGCCTTTGGGGACCGCCAGCCGCATGGCTGTGTGCAAGATCCGTCCCGCAATGCGCGGCAAGCCCTTCGACGCCTGGCGCAACACCTCCATGCCGGAATCGGCCAGCAAGGTGTGCTGGCAGCCGGCCGTCTTCAACGCATGGCCGATCAGCAGGGCGAAGCGCTCGCGTTCGACGACCGGGCGCAGATGGACCCGCGCGGCGATGCGCCCGTGCAAGGCCGCATAGGGCGCGCGCTCGAGCGTTTGGGCCAGGCCGGGATGGCCCACCAGCCACACGGTGACCAGATCGCGCGCGTCGAACGCGAAGTTCAGGAACGCGGGCAGGTAGCGGAAGAACTCGACCGGCAGGTTCTGCGCCTCGTCGATGATCCACACCGGCAGCAGTTGCTTGCCGTCGACCATCTCGGCGATGCGCTGCTTGATGTCGCGCCAGAGCTGCGCGCGCCGGTAGGATGGCTCGACGCCGAGCGCGCCGGCCAGGCTGCGGTACAGGTCGAGCCGGCCGAAGTCGGTCTCGGGCTGATAGACGACCTGGTAGCGGTGCGGATTGAGAGCGTCGCTAAGACTGCGCAGCGCCGCCGTCTTGCCGACCCCGGGTTCGCCCGTGATGAGCCCGACACCGGGCGCCTGCAGCAGCCAGTTGAAGCGCTCGGACAGGTGCGCCAGCGCGCCATCGTCCCACAAGTCCTTGCCATCCTTGCCCAACGGCGCATGGCGAAGTCCGAAGTGTTGGAGGTACATGCTCAATCCCCCTTCACGCCGTGGTACTGTGCGAGCGCCATCTCGACCAGATTCGGGCCGCTGCGTGGCCCCGGTGCGGGAGGCTCCGGATCGGGTTTGCGCCGGACCCGGTGCAGGTTGGCATGCGCGTCCAGCCTGGTGGCCGCCCCCAGCGCTGCGCCGGCCTCGTCCTCGACGCCCACCACCACCCCTGCATGCGGATCGACCACCAGTCGCACCGTCTTGCCTGCCAGCTCGTAGGGCACTTCGAACCTGGCGCCCAGGTACGCCACCGTGCCGTCCTTGCGCACATAGCGCTTGATCCGGTGATGGAACATAGCGTCGAGCTGGGACGCGAAGTGCCCGAGCGGCCGGATCTTCGGCAGATCCCGCTGGTAGCGCGCCAGCGGCGTCAGTCCGCCCAAGCCCTCGTGCGGTGTGCGGTGGTAGACGCATTCGAGCCATGCCCACAGCCGCGCGTTCAAGTCGGCCAGCTCGCCGATGCGGGCGGCATCGAGTTCGCTGAGGAACTGGTCGCGCACGGTGCGGTGCCAGCGTTCGATCTTGCCCTTGCCGGCGGGCTGGTACGGGCGGCAGTAGATGAGGTGGATGTCGAGCCGCGCACACAGTGCCTGCAGGGTGCCGGCCTTGTAGGCGGCGCCGTTGTCGACCACGAGCTTGATGGGCCGGCCACGCTTGAGCAGTGCCTGCTTGAGCACCCCCTCGATATCGAGCGCCGTCTCGCCCAGGCAGAATGCGCTGTGCGTGACCAGGCGCGAGGCGTCGTCGAACAGCGACACCAGGTAGACCTTGCGCGGCTTGCCCTCGACCATGACGCGCGGCCCGTGCATAACGTCGCCGTACCAGATCGCGCCGGCCGACTCGGCCACGAAGCTGCGTTTCTCCTCTGGCTGGCTCGACGAACCGCTCATGCGCGCTATGCCGTGGCTGGCCAGCAGGCGATGGATCGCCGAGCGTGACAGGCTGTTCCTGGCCGCCTGGCCACTCGCTTCCAGCAGTTGGCGGATCTGGCGAATCGAGCGGCGCGGATTGTCGCGTTTGGCCGCGACGATAGCTTCTTGCAGGGCCGGCGAGATCTTGGAGCGGCCACTGTCGACGCGCGTCTTGGGCGCCAGGCCGGCTATGCCCTCGCGCCGGTATTTGTAGAGCCAGCTTTCGATCGTCTTCTCGCCCAGATAGGTGCGGCGCGAGTTGGGGATCGCGTACTGGCGCTGGGCCAGTTCGCGCAGGGTGCGCTGCAGCTCGCCGCGTTCAAGATGCTCGCGGCTGACCAACGGCCCCAGCACGGAGAGGCGGAACAAGGCGGTCGGGTCGATCTGTTTCATGGGTGCTCCTGTTGAGTTTGGGAGCGTTCATGGAAACCGATATCGGCTGCCGGCGGCAGTGGGCAAAGTGTGTGGGGTGGGTAATTTTATCGGCGCTGCCTGTCTCCCGGTCGTTTCGGATCAGCGTTTCACGGGACGCAGATTTCGCGGTCCGCCCACGCCATCGCCTCGGCCAGCGGCATCGCGGCGAGGCAGGCCCGCCAGAAGCCGGGGCCGTCGCCACCACGGCCCAGTTCCGGGAAGCGGCTGCGCAGCACAAAGGCGAATGTCACAGTGCCGGCGTGCAGCCAGTCGCGCCAGCGGCGCGCGGTGTGGCGGGAGACGCCCCCGCACAGGGCCGCACCGCGAAGCGAGGCGCCGGCCAACAGGTCCAGCAGAACCCGCTGCTGCTTGGCCCATGGATGCCAGCGGCGCGGCGCGATGCATAGCGGCAAACGCGAACAGGTACGTCCGCATGCGCCGCAGCAGAAGCGGGCCACCAGCGCCGGATTGAGCGACACATCGGCAGGACCATCGCGGTCCGGTTTGCGCTCGTAAAAGCCATGCAGCCAGAGACCGGCCATGCCGCAATGCGGGCAAGCGAGCGGCCGGTAGACCTCCGGCGCATGTGCAATCTGCTCGATATGTTGGGGTAACGAAGGATTTGCAGATAGAATTCGGTTCATAGGCCGGTCCCGATGGTATGTGTGTTGCGTGAGAACTTCACACGATATCAGAGGAGTACTGGCCTATTTTTTTTGCACTGTGTCCCATGCTGGCATGGGTGCGCAATTAGTGAACACCCTGGATAAAGCCGGAATTTAATTGGCTGGCGAGCCTGGGATTACGACGGACGTAACAACCCGCGCCGAAGTCGACCTGCACCGCCTCTGCCGGCTTGAACTCGAGCCGCAGCGGCACGTCGGCCACCTCGTCGA
>NZ_JAFCTU010000067.1:0-8391 GCF_049896185.1 Massilia sp. TSP1-1-2 | reverse complement strand
ACATTGAAATTGCTGCCGATGAGGCACTGCGTCGGCCAGCCGGACACGCAGTGGCAGTTTATGAAACATTCAGGCTATGAAGGCGCGATCCTGGCGGTGCTGGTGGTGTTCTGGTTCCTGCGCGACTGGCGCGCCACGCTGGTGGCCGCCGCCGCGCTGCCGCTGTCGGTGATTCCCGCTTTCCTGGGGCAGTACTGGTTTGGCTACACATTGAACACCGTCACGCTGCTCTCGCTCGCGCTGGTGGTGGGCGTGCTGGTGGACGACGCGATCGTCGAGATCGAGAACATCTCGCGCCACCTGCGCATGGGTAAAACCCCGATGCAGGCGGCGCTGGAAGCGGCCGACGAAATCGGCATGGCGGTGATTGCGACCACCTTTGCGCTGGTGGCCGTGTTCCTCCCAACCGCTTTCATGGGCGGCGTGCCCGGCCTGTTTTTCAAGCAGTTCGGCTGGACCGCAGTGCTGGCGATTCTGGCCTCGCTGGTGGTGGCGCGCCTGCTCACGCCGATGATGGCGGCCTACATCATGAAGCCGCTGCCGCACGGCGAAGAAAAAGACGGCTGGCTGATGACGCGCTACATCAGCGCCATGAAGTGGTGCCTGAACCACCGCCTGGTGACGGCCATCGGTTCGCTGGTGTTTTTCGTGGTGTCGATCAGCCTGGTGTTTTTGCTGCCGACCGGCTTTGTGCCGCCGGCCGACCGCGCGCAAACCATGATCAACGTCGAACTGCCCCCCGGCTCGACGCTGGCCGAAACGCGCGTGGTAGCCGAACAGGCGCGCCTGGCGGCCATGCAGGTGCCGGGCGTCACCAGCATTTTCAGCTCCATCGGCGGCGGCTCCAGCGGCGACGCGTTTGCCCCAGGCGCTGCGGCCGAAGCGCGGCGCGCCGTGCTGACCCTGACCACGCTGCACCGCGACAAGCGCAAGGACTCGCTCGACCAGGTCGAACGCCAGATCCGCACCCGGCTCGACCAGATTCCCGGCGCGCGCTTTAACGTCGGCCCGCAAGACACTGGCGTGAAGATGCAGCTGGTGCTGCGCAGCGAAGACCCGGTGGCGCTGGTCGAGTCGGCGCGCAAGGTAGAGCGCGAACTGCGCACGCTCAAGGGTATTGGCAACGTCAGTTCCAGCGCCTCGCTGGTGCGCCCCGAGATCATCGTACGGCCCGATTTTTCAAAAGCGGCCGACCTGGGCGTGACCGCCGCGTCCATCGGCGAAACGGTGCGGGTGGCCACCGCCGGCGACTACGACCAGGCGCTGACCAAGATGAACCTGGCCGAACGCCAGGTGCCGATCCGAGTCAAGCTGCCCGACGCCGTGCGCGCCGACCTGGCTGCGATTGCGCGCCTGACGGTGCCCGGCAAGAACGGGCCGGTCATGCTGGCCAACGTGGCAAGCATCACGATGGAAAGCGGTCCGGCGCAAATCGACCGCCTCAACCGCAGCCGCAACGTGACGCTCGAAGTGGAACTGTCGGGCCGCTCGCTGGGCGAAGTCAACGCCGAGGCGCGCGCGCTGCCATCGATGAAGGCCTTGCCCGCCTCGGTGAAAATCGCCGAACTGGGCGACGCCCAGGAAATGCAGGCGCTGTTTGCCAGCTTTGGCGTGGCCATGCTGATCGGCGTGCTGTGTATTTATGGCGTGCTGGTGCTGCTGTTCAAGGACTTCATGCAGCCGATTACCATCTTGCTGGCGCTGCCGCTGTCGATCGGCGGCGCCTTTGTTGCGCTGCTGGTGACCGGCAAGGCCTTGTCGATGCCGTCGATGATCGGCCTGATCATGCTGATGGGGATCGTGACCAAAAATTCGATTCTGCTGGTGGACTATGCCATCCTGGCGCGCGAAGCGGGCATGAGCCGTTTTGATGCCCTGGTTGACGCTTGCCACAAGCGCAGCCGCCCGATCATCATGACCACCATTGCGATGGGCGCCGGCATGATGCCGCTGGCGCTGGGCTGGGGCGCCGACCCGAGTTTCCGTTCGCCGATGGCGGTGGCCGTGATCGGCGGACTGATCACCTCCACGCTGCTCAGCTTGCTGGTGGTGCCGGCCGGTTTCACCTACATTGATGATCTTGAGCATCTCTTACGGCGGGCGGTACAGCGCCTGCGCAAGCATCCGGCGCCGACGCCGCCAACAGTCATTCCGAAGCTCAATAACGCGAAATAGCAAGGTGAAAACCAGGAAAGCCAGCGCAATCGCTGGCTTTTTTTCATCTTATGTTAAGTAACGAACAGATGTATTTTTGTAACTTGTGTTGGCAACTATGCATTTTCCGAGATTTTGAGGTAGAATTTGCCCTTAGGAAAGCTCTGCCCAAGCTTCGCACTGTGTTTTCCTCAGCTCCTTAATCTTTCTGGAAAAACATCGTGAAAAATTTCATTCCCAGCGCTGCCCTATGCTCCTTGACACTGCTGGCCACTGCGGCCAGCGCCGGCCCGGTCAAAGCTCCGACGATTGCGGCCTCGCAAAACGATGTGCAGCTTGGGCTGAGCGCTGCCGACACCTTCGACTACCTCGGCAAGGTCAACACGCAGGGCGTGCAGGGCAGCACGCCGTTCGCCGACGAGTACGCAGGCAACTGGAGCGCTATCGGCGCCTTTGGCAGTGGCGGCAAGGCGACGCTCGCCCATGGCCAGGTCAACAGTCCGCTTCAGTTCGGTTTTTCCTTTGGCGCCGACATGAAAAACGGTACCTGGTCGGTCACGAACACGCTCAAGGATACCGACATCACGCTTGACCTGGTATTTTCCATGCATACCGGCGGCGGTAGTGGCGCCTGGCTGTTTGACGATCAAGTCTTATTGGCGGGCACCACCTTGAACGGATCGTGGGTTCAGCGCATGCTCAATAATGGCAAGAACGCCGGCGACTTTTCGAATCTGACGCTGTTCGGAAGCGGCATGCTGCTGACTGCGAAAGAGCCGACGCCGACACCAACGCCGACACCAACGCCAACGCCAACGCCCAGGCCACCGGACGACAGCGCTGCGGTCGCCCTGCCCGAGCCTGCCACGCTGGGCATGCTGATGCTGGGCCTTGGCGTCATGGGATTCATGGGGCGCCGCCGCAAGCAAACCTGATGTCATGCACCAAAAAAAACGCCAGCTCAACGCTGGCGTTTTTTTTCGCTTACACCATCGGCGGATCGGTCTCGCGAGCGAACGAGCGGTGCGAGGCCAGGGCTTGCTTGAAGGCGTCGACGGCGGCCGCCAGGTCGTCATTGTCGGTACCGATCAGGGCGGGATCGGGCGAGCCGTCCGGCAAGGCCGGCGGCACACCAGCCTGCTGGAGCAGCGCCGCAGCCGTGCCCACGACCATGATCGGCTTGCAATGGCGGTACTGCTCGCGCATGAAGTCGAGCGCATGCGCGTCGCGGCTCAGCGCCTTGACGGCTGCTTCGCCGTCGGGCACGACGACCGCGTCATACAGCACCGAAGGCCCCGCTTCGAGCGTGATTTCGACAAACAGCACGCTGCCGTCGCTCGACTGCACCTTGCCCAACTGGCTACCCACCAGGCGCGGTACGGCGCCATCGGCCAGCAGGGAACTGTAGATCTTGCGTACCATCACGCCGTCAACCCCATTGCCAACCAAAATGGCAACCTTGCGCGTCTGGATACCGGTTTGGCCCGGACGGCTGAGCAGCGACAGCGGCGGCGACGGCTCGTACTCGGGCAGCGGCAGCGTGGTGGCCATTGGCTGCGGCGCCGGCACTTCCATGCCCAGGCCTGAGGCCACTGCGTTCACCAGAGCGATGTCGACATTGGCGAGCAGCGACAGCACGCGCTCGCGCACGGCCGGGGTCTGCACCCGCGTCAACTCGAAACGGAACGCGGCAGCAATGTGGGCCTGCTCGACGGGCGACTGGCTGTGGAAAAACAGGCGCGCCTGCGAATAGTGGTCCGCAAACAGTTCCGGCTTGCCGCGCACCTTGTCGGCTGCGACCGGCTGCGGGAAGCTGGTAAAGCCGGCCGTACCCGCCTGGAACGGACAGCCCCCGCCCAGCGAATTGGGTTCGTAATTGACGCGCCCACGGTGTATGGCCTGCCGGTGCATGCCTTCGCGCTGATTGTTCTGCACCATCGCCACCGGCGCATTGATGGGGATTTCGTGGAAATTCGGGCCGCCCAGCCGGCTGATCTGCGTATCCAGGTAGGAATGAATACGCCCTTGCAACAGCGGATCGTTGGTGAAGTCGATGCCGGGAATGATGTGGGCGGTGCAAAATGCCACTTGCTCGGTTTCCGCGAAAAAGTTATCCGGGTTGCGGTCCAATACCATCTTGCCGATGGGCGTGAGCGGCACCAATTCTTCGGGCACCAGCTTGGTCGAATCGAGCACGTCGAACTCAAAAGCGTCCGCCTGCTCTTCGGTAAAGACCTGTACCGCCAGTTCCCATTCCGGGAAGGCGCCCGCTTCGATCGCCTCCCACAGGTCGCGCCGGTGGTAATCGGGATCGGCACCGATCAGCTTGGCGGCCTCGTCCCAGACCAGCGAGTGGGTGCCCTGCAGCGGCGTCCAGTGGAATTTGCAAAAGCGCGATTCGCCGGCAGCGTTGACCAGGCGGAAGGTGTGCACACCGAAGCCTTGCATGGTGCGGTAGCTGCGCGGAATGGCGCGGTCCGACATTTGCCACATGAGCATGTGGGTCGACTCGGGCATCAGCGAGACGAAGTCCCAAAAGGTATCGTGAGCGCTGGATGCTTGAGGCATCGCGTGATGCGGCTCGGGCTTGACCGAGTGCACCAGGTCCGGGAATTTCATCGCGTCCTGGATGAAGAAGACGGGGATGTTGTTGCCAACCAGGTCCCAGTTACCCTGGTCAGAATAAAACTTGACGGCAAAACCGCGCACGTCGCGCACCGTGTCCGAGGAACCTCGTTCGCCGGCGACGGTCGAAAACCTGGTAAAGACCGGTGTGCGCTTGCCTGGCTCGGCAAACACGGTCGCGCGGGTCAGTTCGCTCAAGTCCTTGTAGCTTTCAAAGTAACCATGGGCAGCTGAACCGCGCGCGTGGACCACGCGCTCGGGAATGCGCTCATGGTCGAAATGGGTGATTTTTTCGCGCAGGATAAAGTCTTCCAGCGCGGTCGGGCCGCGCAAGCCGATCTTGAGCGAGTTTTGGTTGTCGGCGATCGGCACGCCCTGGTTGGTGGTCAGGCGCTGCCCGCCGCCGTCAACACGCACACGGTCGAGCGGGTCGACGGTAGGATTCGATCCCGGTGGCGGCATGCCTGCGCCCACCTTGTCGGAGGTGATGATTTCGCTGCTGGTGCTGCCGGTAGCGGCCGGCGACGATGGCGTGCGCGTCTGCCCTGCAGGGGGCGTGCGTGCGGCGTCGCCGTGTTCGGCGGCCTTGTTTTCATTGGAAGGCATCGCTGCGGCGAGCTGCTGGCCAGCAACGGTTTTCTCCAACAAGCGTTCCGAGACGGGATTCATGTTGCCAAGAGTAGAGGGCGGCGGCGCATTGGAAGGGCCGGACACCGTACTGAGGATGGAGCCGGCGCCCTCGTCGGATTGGCCGGATTTCTTACGTGTAACCATTAAACACCTCGAACTTGGGAAAGGGATGACAAGGCAGAAATGTCTATTCTGCAAAATTTACGATACAGACGCGCCTGTACAGCCGGTCGGCGGCAAGCCATCCGGCGCACGGGCGACAAACCGTGTCGCGTAGTGATTAATTGCGGCGTCCCAGCAGCTTGGACAGCGTGTAGCCGGCCGCCAGCGCGATCAGTACCGACTTTGCCGGGCTGGTGCGCACATACTCGCGGCCCGTGTCCGCAAAGCGGCCGTAAGCTTCGCTAAGTTGCTTAGATCTGTCTTCGAAACGCGAACCAGCATCGGTCAGCGCGGACGAGAGTTTCTCGACGCCAGCGTGGGCGGTGGTGGCGATGCGGTCGGCCATTGGCTTGGCGGCATCGGCTGCCTTGTCAATGGTCTGGTGCATTTGCGAGGCGCTGGTGTCGAGCGACTTGTCGAGGGACTTGTCGAGGGACTTGTCGAGGGACTTGTCTTGCGACTTGTCCTGGGCCTTGTCGAGCGACTTGTCGTGGGATTTGTCGATACCGTTGTCGAGATTGCCGAAGCCAACGGTCTTGCTGCTGACATGGTCGTTGCCGCCCATATCCTTGTTCAGATCCTTGCCCATGCTGCTGCCCGAGCCTTCATTGCCAACGTTGCTGCCATTACCTTGCTGCGGTTTTTGAGTGTCCATGATCGTTCCTCTATAAGTTTTGTAATCCAGCGCGGGTGCTTCATCTGAAGCGATGTAGCGAATACAAAAAATATAACGATTACCTTGCGCTCACTGTGCGTTAACTAACAGAGCTGTCAAGGCCGCCGGGAACACTCCACCCTACAACTCAAGCGGTGTATAACAAAATTACGTATTACACGTTGTATTGAATATTTACAAGCCATGGATTGTAATTAGGATTTACACGTTCTACACTGTAGGTTCGGTATAAGGGGTTGCCATGGACTATCAGATCAAAACTCTCGAGCAACTGCGGCCCATACTTGTTGGTCTGAGGAAGCAGGCTGGCCTGTCCCAAGCGGCGCTCGCCGCTTTGCTGGGCGTATCCCAGCAAAGCTATGCCAAGATCGAGTTGCATCCGCCCACGACGAGCGTCGAACGGCTGTTCAAAATCGTGAGCTTACTCGGCGGAAACCTCATCCTGAGTGACCGGATGCCAGCAGAGCCTTCGGCCTCTTCCTTGAAGCGGGCAAGCGAGGCGCCCGGAAACAACAGCAAAAAGGCATCTCCAGCTCCCGCAAAATTGATTCCTCCGTCCAAAGAGACGGAGAGCTGGTAATGGGCCGGAAATCCCACGCGCAACGACTCACTATCTGGCTTAACGGCATTCCGGTCGGGTACTGGGAAACGTCGCATGGCCGCCATGCCTTGTCCTACTTTGATGAGTGGCTGGCCGATGAGCAAGTACGCCCACTGTCGCTTTCGCTGCCTGTTACACCGCAAAACGCGAGCCATCATGGCGCCGTGGTCGGCAACTACTTTGACAACCTGCTTCCCGATAGCGAAGCGATCCGCAGGAGAATTGCCCGGCACTTCAATACCGATGGCATCGAACCGTATCAATTGCTCGCGGCCATAGGACGCGATTGCGTGGGTGCCATCCAGCTGTTACCAGGCGACGAAGTGCCGCAGAATCTGTTTTCGATCACGGGCGAAAGCTTGTCCGAAGGCGAGGTCGCCGCCATCCTCAGGAATGCAACATCGGAGCGTCCCCTGGGACAACACGATGACGAAATCGACCTTCGCCTGTCAATTGCCGGGGCACAGGAGAAAAGCGCGCTATTAAAGCACGAGGGGCAGTGGCACCGGCCGACGGGCAGCACGCCAACCACGCACATCTTCAAGTTACCCCTGGGCCTGGTGGGCGCGATGCGGGCCGACATGCGCACGTCCGTCGAAAACGAGTGGCTGTGCGCGCAGCTCGTGCACGCTTTCGGCTTGCCAATTGCGCCCTGCGAGATCGCCTGGTTCGACGGGGTAAAGGTGCTTATCGTCGAGCGCTTCGACCGTCGGCTTGCCAACGACGCCAGCTGGATTGTGCGCTTGCCCCAAGAAGACTTTTGCCAGGCCACCGGCACGTCGCCGCTGCGAAAATACCAGGCCGACGGCGGCCCCGGCATCACAAAGGTCATGGACATACTTCTGGGCTCCGAGAATGCGAAGGTCGATCGAGTCCAGTTCTTCAAAACCCAGATCGTGTTTTGGCTACTCGCTGCAACTGACGGGCATGCCAAAAATTTCAGCATTTTCCACCTGCCGCAAAGCCGCTTCACGGCGACGCCTCTCTACGATGTGCTGTCCGCGCATCCTGTCTTGGGTAGCGGGCCAAACCATGTCGCTGTCCAGCGCGCCAAACTGGCCATGGCGGTTCGCGGTGTGGAAAATCACTATCATCTTCAACAGGTACAGCGGCGGCACTGGACACGCCATGCGCAGCTGGCAGGGCTGGGGGCGGCCGCGGCCGAAACGATCATTGACGAGCTCGTTACTGTGGCGGGCGATGTGGTGGCCGCCGTGTATCGCCGGCTGCCGCTAGAGTTTCCCAAAGATCTGGCAGATGCCATCCTGGGAGGAGTCATCCATCAAAGCGAACGCCTGAGACGCATGGCAACTACCTGACCGGGTACGTGGCGCTGTTGCAGCAACGATTACCCGACAAAAAAATACCCGCAAGGCCTATCGCGCTGCGGGTATTTTAAAGTTCCATGAGACAAACTGAAACTGTGTACTGGTGCCGATTGCCGGCCCCAAAAACCCAAGAAATTCAGTGACTATTCAGCCTGAGCGCACAGTGTAGAAAGTTGTTGTAAACAAATCTTAGATAACGCATCATGGGGCATGCC
>NZ_JAFCTU010000066.1:0-9293 GCF_049896185.1 Massilia sp. TSP1-1-2 | reverse complement strand
ACCATCTGCACCAGAACTTCTTGCCGGGTCTCGAAATGGGTGCGCAGTGCTTCGTGCCGGTTGACGATGGCCTGCAAAGCGCCTTCCAGCGCCGCCACGTCGAGCGCGCCGCGCAGCGCGACTGCCGCCACGATGTTGTAGAACGGGTCGCCAGGCTGCATCTGGTCCAGCAGCCACAGTCGCTGCTGGGCGGATGACGCCTGCGCTTCTTCGCCAGCCGCCCAGGCATGGGCCTGAAGGGCCAAGCCCGGCGCTGCACCGTCGTCGTCGCCGACCGCCACCTGGTCCAGCAGTTGCTCCACCTGCGCACAGAACGCGATCAGCGTCGAGTGGTCGAACAACACCTTGCCGGGCAGGTCGATGCCAAACTTCTGGCGCACCTGCGAGACCACCTGGGTGGCCAGCAAGGAGTGACCACCCAAGGCAAAGAAGTCGTCATCGGCGCGCAAACGGCCGGTCACATTGAGCACCTCGCGCCAGACGGCTTCCACGCGCGCGCCGACCGAACCCTCGGCCCACTGCGCCGGGCTCGACTCCGCCATAGCGCCCGCCATGTGAACCACGGCCACCTTGCGCCCGAAGGCGTCGGTGAGGGGCACGCTGCAAGCTGCCAGCGCGGCATCGTCCACCTCGACCTGCGGCGCCTGAACGCTGCTATGGCGCAGCCGAGCCAGCACTGCCGGACGCGTGGGCGACAGGCCGGCGAACACCACCGCCGCGGTGGACTGGACTGCCGCTGCCAGCAGCGCAATCGCCTGCCGCGGGCGCAGCAGCACCAGAGAACGCCGCGCCAGCATGGCGCGCGTGACCGTGTCGCGGCTCAAACCGGTATCTTCCCACGACGACCAGCCAATGGCCAACTTGCGCCATGGCGCAGGCAAGACGCCGGCCGCGTCCTCTGCCACCGCCTCGAGCGCACTGCTGGCAGCCGAATAGGCGAGCGTGTTGATGCCCCCGGCCCAGCCGTTGACGGAGCCGAACATGATGAACAGGGGTTTTGCGGCCACCGGGCCGGTCCAGTCGGCCGCAATGCGCTGCAGGTGCACGGCGCCGCGCAGGCGGGCGTCAAACGCGGCACTCAGGTGCGCCATGCCGGTGTCGGCCAGCGCCGCTTCGCCAACTTCAGCGGCGAGATGGAAGACGCCGCCCAGTTCACCGCCAAGCTCCGCATGCGCGCTGGCCACCGCCGCCTGCAGCGCAGGCGCGTCAGCCACGTCCACCGCGCGATACGTGCATTGCACGCCTTCGGCCTTAAGCCTGGCGAGGGCGGAATAAGCCGCTTGCGGCGCGCGCCGGCCCAGCAAAATAAAACGTCCCTGATGTTGCGCCGCGATCCAGCGGCATACCTCGAAGGCGATGCCACCGAGGCCGCCGCTGACGATCCAGCTCGCCCCGCGAGGCCATGCCCGGTCCATGGGCATCTGCAAAGGCACCGCAGCCAGGCCGGCGACATGCCGCACGCAGGCGCGCAATGCCACCTGGTCCTGGCAATCGCCGGCCAGCAGTTCTGCGTCGAGCGCGCAGCGCACTGTTTCGTCAAGCACCGCCGGCAAGTCGATCTGGCGCACCTGGAGGTCTGGGTACTCCTGCGCGACGGTGCGCAGCAGGCCACGGCAGGCGGCAGCACCGCCACACACAGCGTCGCCGCCAACGACAGCCCAGGCGCCATGGGTGAGCACATCAAGCGCAACAACACCCCGGTCGGCCCGCTCAAGTACGGCGCGCACCAATCCCAGCAAGTTGGCCGCAGTGGCGCGCGCGGCATGCGCCCAATCGCCCGCGCCGTCGCGCCCGTGGGCTGCGTCCTGACCCAGCCAGCGCACGACGCGAACGCTGTGCTCCTGTCCCTGCTTCGCCAGGGCTGCGTCCAGCACCCCGCGCCAAGCCGGCAGCGCCAGGTCGTCTGCCGACGGGGCGACGGCAGCACTGACGGTCCATCCTGCCTTGCGCAGCCGCGAAACGCAGGCCAGCGCTTCGGCGCCGCCGTCATGCAGCAGCACGATGGCACCGGCGCGGCGCCCGAACAGGCGCGCCGGCGTTGCACGGCGCGTCCATTCGCGCTGGAACAGCCAGTTGCCGACTGTATCGTCAGTTTCAGCCGGCGCCGCGCCGGCCTGCATCAGTGCGTCATACTCGCCGCGCACGAAGCGCTCGCGCAGCTGCGCGCGCTGCACCTTGCCGCTGGACGTCTTGGGAAAGGCGCCCTCCGGCAGTGCCAGCACGTGAGCCGGGTGCACACCCAGGCCCACGGTGACCTCGCGCCGGATCGCCTGTGCGGTGGCCGCCGGATCGCTTCCTGCGGTGCCGACATAGAACACGGCCAGCTGCTCTTCGCCATCGGCGCTGCCGGGAACGGCCACTGCCGCCGTGAACGTGGCGGCCACGCCGGCCACCCGTTCCATGACCTCTTCCACGTCGACGCAGGGAATGTTCACGCCGCGTATGCACAAGATTTCCTTCGACCTGCCGGTCAGGCACAACTTGCCATTGCCGATGAAACCCAGGTCGCCGGTATCGAACCATCCATCGCCCGTGAACGCTGCGCGGTTGGCCTGTTCGTCGCGCAGGTAGCCGTGCATCATGCTCGGGCCGCTTACCTGCAGGCGGCCGATCTGGCCGCAGCCAAGCAGCTGTGCGTGGTCGTCGACGATGCGAATCTTGGTGCCGCGCGTCGGCCCTCCCAGGCTGGCGAAGGCCGAAGCCGAGCCGGCCGGGCGCAGCCAGGCCTGCTCAAGAACGAAGCCGGTGGCAAATGTGATGCCGGTGCACAGTTCGGCCATGCCGAATGCGGGGCGCATTGCCGCCGGATCAAAGCCTTGCCGGCCCGCGAGCGCGATGAACTCGGCCACGGCAGCGTAGGAATTCTGTTCCCCCGCATTGATAAAGCCGCGCACGTGCGACAGGTTCCAGCGCCCGGCCGGCGCGTCGCGCAATTCGGCGTTGAGCAGCTTGAGTCCGAAATTGGGCGACCACATCTGCGTAACGCCGAATGCATCCACCAGGTCAAGCCAGGTGGACGGCGCGCCGATGACGCGGCTGGTGGCAACGAAGATCTGCTCGCATCCGGAAACGGTGTCGCGCAAGTGGTGCATGATGGGGGCGACATGGTCCATCGCGACCCAGTTCAGGCTCACGTCGGCGGCATTGAAACCATTGCAGTCCACTGCTGCCGCGATTTGCGCCAACACGTTGCCGTGGCTAAGCGGTACCAATTTGGGACGCCCGGTGGAACCGGAGGTCAATTGCAGGCATAGCAGATCCGCGCCCGCGCGTTTCGATACAGCCTCGGCCCGCAGCGGCTCGCTGCCACCGGTGAGAACGACAATGCGGGCGCCGCAGGGCGCCAGCAGGTCGGTGCACTGGCGGCGAACCTCGGTCTGTTTCGCATGCACGACGACGACGGCGTCGTCCAGCACTTCAAGTACCTGTGCCATGCGGCGCATGGCCGGGTCGCCCTCGCCTGCGCGCACCAGCGGCAGCACTAGCGGCACCGCGCCGATCAGGATCGACGCCCACAGCGCCTGCAGCACGGCGTGCTCGCTGTCGCACTGCAAAAGGACATGGGCGCCCGGCGTCACAGCGCCGGCCTTCAGTTCCTGGGCCAGCCGCAGGGCGTCGGAGAACAGCGCACGCAGCGTGCTCGATTGGTCCTGGCTGGCATCGGCGGCAAAAAAGCGTAGTACGCTGCGCCCGTGGCGCTCGGCGCACAGCAACAGCATGTGCGCCATGCCGCCATCGATCGCGGACGGCAAGGCGGGGCCGCCATCGAGCAGCGCTTCGCTGCCCTGCTCGACCAGCACCGCCGGCACGGGCGTGACCGGTGCGCCAGCGCCCGGCGCTGCCGGCGCGGCCAGCGCAGGGCCGGCCAGGCCTTCGGCCGCCACGCCGGCGTCGTCTGCCGGGAGCACCGCGCGCAACCGGATGCGCGGGGCTTCCTGCGAGTCCGGGGAGACGCGCGCAAGCCAGTCATTCAGTTCGGCCTCGCCAGGCGCCGGCAACGCGTTTAGCGCGTCGATATCGACTTCACCGGCGCCATTGCGTGGCAGGTGGGCGAGCGGGACCCAGATCAGCGATGTGGCGTCAATCCCGGCAACCGGAAATTCAGCGCCGAGCTGCTCGCGCGGCTCACCGCCGACAGTCCAGGCCAGCATGCGGCGCCGCCCGTCGCAGCCAACCCGGCTTCCCAGCGCCAGGTCAAAGGGCCGCGCTGCACGGCGACAGGCGCCGGCCAGCGCGGCCATGTCCACCGCCTTACCGTCCAGCCACTCAACTAAGCTGGCGCCGCCGGTCCGAAGCAGGCGTCCATCGGCCAGCTGACGCACCTGTACCTGCATTTCCACCAGCGGCAAAGCGGGCGAATCCACAGGGCGAAGGCTGATCGCCAATTTGCCCGTCCCGAGCCGCGCGGCATCGCGTCCGCTTTGGGCGCCAACGCGCACCACGGACCAATGTGGGGCGCGGGCGTCAATCTGCGGCGCACTGTTGTCCGGGTTTGCCGTGACGCTTTCCACCCACGCCGGCAAGCCGCTGTACGGGCAGGCATAGATTGCCACAGCGCTGTGGCCTTGGACCGCGTCGTCAATCTGCCCAACGTCGCTCCAGGAACGCAATTGCGCCCACACCCGCGGCCGTACGCAACTGTCCAGCTCGGCACCGGCGCTCGTCTCGACCAGATCGGTCCACACCCAGTCGGCCCGCGTCAGCGACACGGCTGCGCGCACGCTGCCCAGCGTATTGTCGGCTGCGTGATGGAGCACCGTCGTCTCGGCGCCGCACGCCAGCGGCAGCGCCAACATGAAGGCATTTCTCAATTCCGGGGCGCGGCATACGAGCACCGCCCGTTCACCGGCGCGCGGAGCCCAGCTGGCTGCCAGCGCGTGCAATTGCGCAAAGAGCGCCGTCACCGGCAGCGTCGTCCAGCTGCCATCCACGCTCTCCTGGAACCCGACACGGATCGCCCGCACCGCTTCTTTGGTGAAGGGCGCGGCGGCGGTGCCGGCGTGCGTGGCTGGCCAGCCGATGAAGCTTGGGCCACCGGCTGTGGATACGGTCGGCTCCTGATCGCAAACAATCATGCGGCACAGCGCCGGCGCCTGCGCGTGCGGCGCGAGCAGCATGACGTCGCTGCCGCGCAGCGTGGCGGCGATCAGGCCGACCAGCAGATCTTCGGGCAGTGTTGGCACAAGGCCGAGCGGGCTGTCGCAAGAATGCCCGGCCTGCTCAAGCGCCGCCGCAAGCACGCGCGCGCGCGCGCCCAGCGCCCGCCCGGAAGCGGTTGCATCCAGGCCGGTGGCCACCAATGTCGCCCAGGCGTCAGGCGCGTGGATCAGCGCCGCTACGGGCGGCGCCGGCGCCAGCATAGCCCAGGCGTCGCCCAAAGTTGCAATGCGCCCGTCCGACAGCGCGCCGATCAGCGTCGTCAATTGCGCCAGGCGCTCCTCGGCCTCGGCCGTCGCCATGGCCTTGCGGTCATAGGGAAAGCGCAGCTCGGTGCGCGCGCCGGGGACCACGATCAGTCCATAAGGATAATTGCTGCGCTGGTGCAATTCCAGACTCGCCAGCTTCCAGTCGGCGGGAATGGCATCGAATGCCTCGGCCATTGGATAGTTTTCAAAGGCCACCACGTGGTCGAACATTTGGCGCCGGCGCGGCACCAGGGTCAATTCGGCCAGCTCGCCAATGGCCAGATGCTGGTGCTCCTGCATGCCGCCAACCTGCTCGCCGATGGCCTGCAACCACGCAATGACGCCCTGGTCGGCGCCTACCCGCACGCGCAGGGGCAAGCTGGTGACGCACATGCCGACCACCGCTTCGATGCCGGGCAAGTCCGCCGGCCGGCCCGAAGACGCCATACCGAACAGCACGTCGTCGCAACCGCTGGCCGCCGCCAGCAGCAGCGCCCAGGCCCCGAGCACCACCGTGCCCGGCGTGATCTGTTGTTCGCGCGCGAAGCGGCGCAAGCGCTCGGTGGCGTCTTCGCCGAGCCAGGCGCTGGCCTCGGCATCGCTGCACCATGAGCTATTGCTGGCGGCCCGGTCCGGCGCAATCAAACTGACGGGCGAGTCGAAGCCGGCCAGCTGCGCGCTCCAGAAGGCGCGCGCCGCGCCGCGCGGCTGGGCATCCATCCACTCCTTATAGTCGCGATACTGTGGCCCGGCGGCCTTCGGTGCGCCGCCGGCGTACTGCTCCATCACTTCGCGCATCACGCTGGCGACGGACCACCCGTCGAGCAACAGGTGGTGGTGGGTCCAGACGATGGCGTTGACGTTTTCCGGCAAGCGCAGCAGGCTGACACGCATTAATGGCGCGCGCGACAGGACAAACGCCGTTGCGCGCTCGGCCTCTAAAAAGCGCGCTGCAGCGTCATCGGCAGCAGCACTGAAGTCGTGCACCTGCAGTTCGACCTTGATCTCGCGATAGACAACCTGCGTGGGCCGTTTGACCCGGCGCCAGGCAAACGCCGTACGCAAGGATTGATGGCGGGCGATCACGGCATTCCAGGCGCGTTCGAGACGCTGGGCATCGACCTCGCCTAGCAGATTGAGCACCAACTGGACGATATAAATGGGGCGGGTCTCGTCCTCGACAGCATGGAAAAGAATCCCTTCCTGGATCGGCGTGGCGGGATACAGCGCTTCGATACGATCCGTCGCGCGAGCCGTTACGCCTGTATTTTCATTCATGTTGGTGCCCATGTTGGTGTGTTTACTCATCATTTGTACTACGCTACTTGTCGAGCGTGCAGCGTTGCTTCAGTCGAGGTCAGATTCAAGTTCATCGAGCAGGTGGCGCAACTCGTCGTCATCCATGTCGGCCCCCAGCCCCGCAATCGGCGCTGCGGCAAGCATCACTGCCGGGGTTGGTGCGCTCTGGGTTGCTGCATCACGTAGCCATTGCAGTAACGCCTGCGCCATCTGTTCGACGTGCGCGAGTGCGATATGGTCCTGGTCATACGTCCAGCGTATTTCGAGCTCCTCGCCTACCACCAGCGCATCGACTTCGAGCAGCTGCGCGCGCGGCGAATGCGGCGCGCACGAGAGTCCGGACGCTACGCCATCAGCATGGAAGTGGTGCGAACCGGCGAGCATCTGATCGAAGCGGCCAAGGTAATTGATGCCGACCGGCGGTTCGCTCTGACGGCCGATGGCCCCGGTGCCGTACCGCAGCAGCCCGTAACTGACGCCGCCGACAGGCACCATCTCGAGCGCGCGCGCGGTGCGCATGAGCAGGTCGGACGCGGTCAGATCGCGCCCGGTGGAAAGACGCAACGGGAAGCGCGCAGTGAACCAGCCCACCGTGCCTGACACCTCGAGGCCTGCGCCGTCCACGCGGCGACCGTGGCGTTCCAGGTTCAACAGCACGTCTTGCTGGCCATTCCAGGCAGCGATGGCGCGCAGCACACCGGCCACGAGCAGCGCCTGCATGCCGCCGCGTGCCGCCAAGGTTTCGTCGGCCAGAAGCGCGCGCGTTCGCGCGCCCTCAAGGCAGCCGATGAGCGTTTGTGCGCGCCCCCAGGTCCCGCGTGCGCCGGTTGGAACACCAAGCAGTTCCGCTTTGGCTCCGGCGGCGCCAAAGCTGCCTTCCACGCGGCGCCAGAATGCCAGGTCGCGCTCGGTGCCGCGCGAATCTCCTGCGCCCTGCAAGGCGCGGCACCACTGGCCAAAGGCGGCCGGACGCGGCATGCCGGCCAATGCGTCGGGCTGCGCGAGTGCTTGTTCCAGCTCGCCGACCAGGGTACGCCAGGACACGCCGTCGACCACCAGGTGGTGGGCGACGATCACGCACCGGGCCTGCGCCGGCGTCCCAGAGACGATCTGCGCGAAGCGCACCACGGGACCGTGCACGGGGTCGATGCCTGCATGCAGTTCCTGCTCGATTTTTTGCAGCGCGTCGGTGTCCGCACCAGCGTCAAGTTGGTATGCATGGACCACGGCCGGCGAGGCCGCGAGCACATGCTGACGGCCGCCTTGGGCGGCGTCGAAGCGCGTGCGCAAGGCCGCGTGCCGCGCCACGAGCGCGTCGCAGGCAGCCTGGAACCTGTCGGCGGCAATCGGCGCGCGCAAGGGAAGGCGCAACCATTGATTCCAATGCGGCTCCAGCGTCCCTTGCTGCTCCAGGAACCAGGATTGGATGGGGGCCAGAGGAAATGGCCCTTGTTCTTCCGCTTTGCCATCGGCGCGCGAAGGGTCGAGCGCGACCGCGCGCAGCGCCACAGTCGCGATGGTCTGCGCTTCGAACAGATCGCGCGGCTTGAATTCGTAACCGGCCAGGCGCAGGCGCGAAATGACCTGCATGGCGATGATGGAGTCGCCGCCCAGTTCAAAGAAATTGTCGTGCACGCCAATGCGTTCCACCCGCAGCAGCTGCGACCAGATCTGCGCCAGCTCCTGCTCCAGCGCGTTGCGCGGCTCCACCCGTTCCTGGGAGCTGCCAGCGCCTTTTGGCGCCGGCAGGCGCCGGTAGTCCACCTTGCCATTGGCCGTGGTGGGCAGCCACTCGAGCAGCACCAGCGCGCCCGGTTGCGCGTATTCCGGCAACCGTGCTTGCAGGTGCGTGCGCAGTGCCGGCAGCAGCTCTTCCATCATCTGTCCGGCCAGTGGCTGGTTGCTCGCCAACCAGCCGGCAGCGGGCAGCGCCCGCGGCGCGATCCATGCGGGCGCCGCTCCGACGCGCTCCAGCACCAGGTCGAAGCAGGTCTCGTCCTGCTGCGCACCACTCCAGCGCAGCCGCGCCGTCCAACCCAGTTCACGGGCCAGCTCCACCAGCGCCTGCGGTTGGGACGCACCCTGCGCCGCATCCGCCGCCTGTTCCTGCAGGCGCGCCAGCGGCACCTCGGAGCCGGCTTCCTGCAATGCGCGCGCCAGCGCCGCGTCGGCCACCGTGCGCGCATTCGGGATGCGCGCCAGTCCAAGCCGGGCCACCGTCGGCGACTGGCTCTCCAGCAGCGCGCGCAGGCCTGCTTCATCCAGTTTGGCTTCGCGCCAGTCCAGCCAATCGAGCGCCAGCGCGGCGCCTTCCTGCTTGGGACCGACGTGCAGCACCACGTCGTAGCGGTAACCGGTCAGCTCGTTGCTGGCGTGGCCGTGCTTGTGCAGCACTTCCACGTGCGCCACCCGTCCCAGGCGCAGTGCCAGGTCCAGGAAATAGGCGGGCGAGAGCACCAGCTCCTTTTCCATCGCCATCTGGCGCGCCACGCGCTCGCGCAGCTGTCCGGCCGGCGTGCCGCCTGCGGCCTGCCACGATTGCACCGACGCGTGGAACGTCTCGAGCAGCGGCAGGCTGCGCACGTCGCC
>NZ_JAFCTU010000065.1:0-10549 GCF_049896185.1 Massilia sp. TSP1-1-2 | reverse complement strand
CGGTCTTCGCGGTGTTTGAACGGCACGTGGCTACCTGACGGGAAACGATGTCAGATTGTACACGGCCCGTCATGCGCAGCGAATTATTCAACAACGCCCATTCGACGGCTTCGTCGATAAACAGGCGGCCTGCGCCGGGCGCGCATACGCTGTTGCGTCAGAAGCTGTTGCTGGCCATTATCCACAGGCGTGGATTGCGATCCGGTGCGCTCGTGGCTGCCTGGCCGCGACGCCATGCCAACGCTGCCTTCAGGTCGATAGTGCGGTACTTGACAGCCAAGCTAAGCCCCGCGCCCTTAAGCGTGAGGCCGTTGGCTCCTTGAGCGTAAGCGTCATGATTGAAACGCACGTGGCCGTGGTCGTAGAACACGCCGGCCTGCACGCCCGCCGCCACGTCCTGGCGCAGTTCCAGGTTGACTAACCACGCATCGTCGCCCACTCCTTCGCCTTGCGGATAGGCGCGTACGCCCTGGATACCGCCGAGGACGAATTTCTCCGACGAATCGAGGTTGTGCGGTGCCCATTGGCCCGACAGCGCGGCCAAGGCCGAAGTGCGCGACGCCAATGCCTGCTGGCGGTTGGCACCGAACTCGAACTTGCGGTAACTGCCGTCGGCATGCGGGCCGGCTTGATCGGCCAGATAAGCGGCCGGAGTATCGATGTCGAGCTGCCCCATTACTGCGCTGGCGCGCCAAGTGCTGTAAGCACCTCCGCCAAGGGCGTCGGTCACGTCGCCGTAGGCTTCCACGGTGCCGGCCCTGATCGACTTGTGGGTGTCGGTGCCGGTGGAGCGGATGCGGTCCTTGAGCTTGCGCTGGTCTAGCGCGCCGCGCACCCAGACGTTGGCATTCAGGCCGCGCAATACTGGATAGCTGGTCTGCAGGCCGATAGTATTGGCTGTGCCATCGGCGTCCAGGTTGGTGAATTCGCGTCCCAGTTCGTAATGACTGGACGACAGGTTGGCGCCCACGCGCCAGCCGTCGCCGTTTGCCGGCAGGTCGTACACGGCGCGACCGTACAGGAGCTTTTCGTTCGTATAGATTGCGCGCAGACTGAGGCGGTCGCCGATGCGGGCAGGGCTGTTGATGTCGACGTGGCCGTTCAGGCGCGTCTGGCCGGTGTAGCGGTTGCCGTAGTTGTCCAGCGAAATGTCGCCTTCGCGCGATTTGCCGGCCGCCGCCGAAATCGCCAGGTCAGAGGCGCCAACGTTCTTGCCTGGCTTAAGGATGCCGTTGACGGCGCCCACGGCGGGCAGATCGGCGATCAGCAGCAGCTCGCGGTCCAGCTCCGGCGTGCGGATTGATTTGCCCTGCAGGGCTTGGGCAGCCACCACGTTTTCGAGCATTGGCGTGTGGACGATCGAGCCATTCTGGATCGACGTCGAGCTCAGGCTGCCTTCGAGTACCACGATGCGCACCGCACCGGCGCGGATTTCCTGGGCCGGCACAAAGGCACGCGCCACAACAAAGCCGCGCGTCCGGTACAGCTGGGTGATGCGCGACGCTGCCTGGCGCAGTTCGCCCAGTGTCGCCTCCCGTCCGGCCAGGCCGGCCACCATCGGCTGGATAGCGCTCGAAGGCAGAAGCGTGTTGCCCTCGACGTTGACGGCCGTGATGGCAAAGCGCACGGTGGCGTCGGCCTGGGTATCGGTTTCCGGCGGCAGGCTCAGCGTCGGTGCGGCCGGCAGGCGGGCCGGTGGCGTCAGCTGCTGGAGTTGGCGGAGCGTCTGGCCGGCGTCCGGCTGGACAGTTTGTGCGAGTGCGCCGCTGGCGGCCAGGGCGGTCAGACCGGCCAGTGCGGCGCGCTGCAAGTGGGTCAGACGGTTGGTTCGCATCATCTTGATTTTCCTAGCATTATTAACTGCGCCGCTGGCGCGATGTCCCTGGGTTTGAGGATACCTCATAGAGCGGCATCCTTGTCCGACCCTTGCACACCGAGTGGCAGGCGCATGCCGCCGTCGCCGATACTGAAGGCGCGGCGCATGGACAGGTTTTCGCGCGTGATGGCGCTCAATGCCGATGGCGCGGCCGGCGCCAGCGGATCGGATACCGTTTCGTCGCTTGCGCTGACGCGCGCCAGGCCTTCCTGCACCTGCACTGCGGCCAGCGTTATCGGATGGTCGGCAACCGTGTTGACCGGCATGCTGGCATAGACGCCTTCCAGCGATGCAGGTCTGGCGATCAGGCCGATCTTGCCGCTGACGTCGCCGGCTGGCAGCACGTAGTTCGACAGCAGGGTATTGGCACCGGCGCTGTAGGAATCGGCGCCAAGTTGCACAGTGACCAGTTTGCCGGCGCCGGCAAACGCCGTGTCGTAAATGCCGGCCACGGTATTGACCTGCACCGCTTCGCCGGCGACCACGTTACCGACCACGTAGTTGAGGCCGGCCAGCGTGGCGTCGGTCTTGCCGTCGGCAATCTTGACGACGCTGCCGCCGAGCGCCACCGTCAACTTGCGTGGCGAAATCGTGGCAGCCGTCTGCAGGGCCGTCGGCATGCTGTAGTTGGCCGCATCGGTGCCGCTAGCTGACACTGTCACCGTGATCGTCTTGCCGGTGCCGGCGTTCTGATCGGCAAATGCACCCGTGGCGCCCAGCGTGATGTTGTCGCCGCTGACGATGCCGCTCGAGGCCAGCGTCACCTGTGCGGAGGTGTTGCCGTCGTACACTTTGTCGGCAGCGCTGGCGCTCCCTTCGATGGCGCGCCGGGTGATCGTCGCGGCGGTCGTCACCTTTGATGCGCCAAACGCGTAGTTACCGGCATCGGCGCCGCGCTTGGACAGGGAGATGTTGACCTGCTTGTCCGCACCGGTATTCTTGTCGGCGAAGGCACCGCTACCGCTGACGGCGACGTCGTCGTCACCGACCACGCCGCTGGCCGTGACCGTGGTCTGCGCAGCGGTGCCGCCGTCGTACACCTTGCCAGCAGCGCTGGCAGCAATGTTCAGCAGCTTGGCTGTGATAGCCGCGCTGCCGCTGGCGACCGTGGGCAGCGTGTAGTTCGACAGCAGTGTGCCGCTGGCGGCCAGGTAGTCGCCGGCGCTTAGTGCAGTGCTGACGCTGGAGGCGTCCTGCACGTTGCGACTGTTGTACTGGCCGGACGTGTTGCCGATCGTGGCACCTTCACCGGCGATGAAGCCGCCGATCATGAATTTGCCCGCGCCCAGGACCGCGGCTGCGGTGCCGTCGTAGACCTTGCCGACGCTGCCGCCGAGCGCCACCGTCAACTTGCGTGGCGAAATCGTGGCAGCCGTCTGCAGGGCCGTCGGCATGCTGTAGTTGGCCGCATCGGTGCCGCTAGCCGACACTGTCACCGTGATCGTCTTGCCGGTGCCGGCGTTCTGGTCGGCGAATGCACCCGTGGCGCCCAGCGTGATGTTGTCGCCGCTGACGATGCCGCTCGAGGCCAGCGTCACCTGTGCGGAGGTGTTGCCGTCGTAGACTTTGTCGGCAGCGCTGGCGCTCCCTTCGATGGCGCGCCGGGTGATCGTCGCGGCGGTCGTCACCTCTGATGCGCCAAACGCGTAGTTACCGGCATCGACGCCACGCTTGGACAGGGAGATGTTGACCTGCTTGTCCGCACCGGCATTCTTGTCGGCGAAGGCACCGCTACCGCTGACGGCGACGTCGTCGTCACCGATCACGCCGCTGGCCGTGACCGTGGTCTGCGCAGCGGTGCCGCCGTCGTACACCTTGCCAGCAGCGCTGGCAGCAATGTTCAGCAGCTTGGCTGTGATAGCCGCGCTGCCGCTGGCGACCGTGGGCAGCGTGTAGTTCGACAGCAGTGTGCCGCTGGCGGCCAGGTAGTCGCCGGCGCTTAGTGCAGTGCTGACGCTGGAGGCGTCCTGCACGTTGCGACTGTTGTATTGGCCGGACGTGTTGCCGATCGTGGCGCCTTCGCCGGCGATGAAGCCGCCGATCACGAAGTTACCCGTGCCCAGGGCCGCAGCTGCGCTGCCGTCGTAGACCTTGCCCACGCCGGTGAGGCTGACGCTCAGCGCCTTCGACGTGATGGTCAGCGAGCCGTTGTTCAGAAGCGTCATGTCGTAGCCTTGCTGGTCCGAGTACAGCCCGCCCAGCGCCGTGTAGCTGCCGACGTTGCGGCCGGGAGTGTACGACGCGGCGCCAAGCACGTGGCCTGGAGCCAGCGTTTCCGTGTAAAGCAGCCGCGTGACGACGCTGGTATGCAGCGTGCCGTCGTAGACGTGGCTCTCGGAGCCGCCAGCGCCGGTGACGGTCAGCGCAGTCAGCCAGTAGCTCAGCAGCGGAGCGGCCAGGCCGTCGTAGCTGCGCCACGTGGTGTTGTGCGCGCCAGTGTCGGCCAGGTCCCAGCCGGTGAAAGTAGCGGCACTGTTCATTTGCGCCGTGGTCTTGCCGGCGGCCAGGGCGCCGATCGTCGCTTGGTCGTTGTTGGCGAAGAGCTGGCCGCTACGGTTCAGGTCGAAGTAGCTGTCTGTGACGGTGGCACCGCCCGCGCCGGCGTAGCCGCCGCTGCGCGCAGCGCCGCCGACCGCACCGTTGGCGTAAGTGTACTGCACCGTGCCGGCTGTTGCCGCGCCGGCGAAGCCGCCGACCAGGTCGTTGCCGGTAACGGCGCCGGTGGCATAGGCGTGGCTTACGTCGGTGCCGGTCACCAGTTCGCCGGCGAAGCCGCCGACGCGGTCGCGCCCGCTCACGGCGCCGCTGGCATACGCCACCGAGATGTGAGCGGCGCTGCGGCCAGCCAGGCCACCGACCGAGTCGCGTCCGGTGACGCTGTTGACAGCATACGAATAGCCGATGCCGCCGTTGGCTGCGGCCAGGCCGACCAGGCCACCGACGTTGTCGCTGCCCGGTGCATTGACGGTACCGAAGGCGCGGGTAAGCGTGATGCCGCCGGTGGAAGTAAGCGAGCCGACCACGCCGCCGATGTTGCTGCCGTTGCCTGTCACTGCGACCGGGTTGCTGCTGGTAACGCGGTTCACCGAGCCGGCATTGCGGCCGACGAAGCCGCCGACGTTGCTCGCGCCCGTCGCACTTACCGCGCCGCTGGCACTGACTGCGGTGCCGCCCGAACCATAGAGGGCGATTGCATTCAGGCCAGCGAAGCCGCCGATATCGCTGCCGCTGCCGCCGACAGCGCCCGTGGCGCTGCTCGAGCCGATCAGGCCGGCATTGGCCGCGCCGACGAAGCCGCCGACGCTGCTCACACCTGCCACGCTGCCGCTGGCCTGCGAGGCGCTGATGTTGCCCAGGCTGATACCGGCGAAGCCACCCGCACTGGTGCCGCTGGCCGTGACGCTGCCGCTGGCGGTTGCATTGATGATTGACTTGAGGGACTCGTTGCGGCCAACAAAGCCGCCGACGATGGCGCCGCCGATCACGTTACCACTGGCCTGGGCATTATTGACGGCGCCAGCGTTCGAGCCGAGCATGCCGCCGGCCACCGAACCGGTGGTAGTGACGGCGCCGCTGGCTGTGGCGCTGAGAATCTCCCCTGAGTTGACACCGATCAGACCGCCGGAATTGACGCCGCTGGCATGCACGCTGCCGGTGGCGGACACATTCTGGCTGGTGGTTGGCGTGGCGCTGCCGCCGCCCGCCGTGCCGATCAGGCCGCCGACAGCGTCGACGCCGGTCACGTTCCCGCTGGCCGACGAGCCGCTGACGATGGCGTGGCCGTACAGGCTGCTGGTCAGGCCGATCAGGCCGCCGATATTGTTGCTGCCGGTGACATTGCCACCGGCTGTGGAGGTGGTAACGCTGCCATTCTGCGACCAGCCGAGCAGTCCACCGACATAATGGCGACCTTGCACGGCGCCGGTGGCGTCGGAGCCGCTGATCGACTTGCCTGCCTCCAGGAAGCCGACCAGGCCACCCGTGTAGTCAAAGCCAGTGACGGCGCCGGTGGCGTGCGAATCGATGATGCTTTCCCAGCTGTCGCCAACCAGGCCGCCGACGCCCGAGTTGGTGTCCGAGCTCGACACGGTGCCGGATGCGTTCGACGCGGTGACGTTGGCGAAGCTGTTGCCGATCAAGCCGCCGACGCGGTAGACGCCGACCACGTTGCCGGTAGCCGACAGGCCGCTGACGGCCGCGCGGTTTTCGCCGATCAGGCCGCCCACGTTGGTCGTGCCGGTGACGTTGCCGGACGCGCTGGCCAGGGTGACGGTGCCGGTGTTATAGCCGATCAGGCCGCCCGTGTAGATCATGCCGCTAACCGGTGCGTTGCTGCTGGAGCTGGCGATGCTGCCGCCGATCTGCTGGCCCGCAAAGCCGCCGACGTAGTTGCCGCTGCCGGTGACACTGCCGCCGACGGCCACGCCGGTGATCGTGCCCCGGTCCTTGAAGCCGACCAGGCCGCCGACGGAGTTGGTTCCATTGACGGTGCGGTTGACCACGGTGGTGCCGGAAACTGAACCGACTTCCATACGGCCATACAGGCCGCCAGTCTGGACGTAGCCGCTGACGGTTCCGGTACCGACCGAGCCGTCGATCAGGTTGACGTTGGTGACGATGCCGGCCAGGCCGCCGACCAGGTCGGCCGTGCCGGCCACGTTGCCGCTGGCGGAAACACGCGTGAAGTTGCCGTTGCGCTGATTGCCGACCAGGCCGCCGATGCGGTTGCGCCCGCTCACGTTACCGGTGGCAAAGGCGTCGCTGATGTTGCCGGCGCCACGGCCGACCATGCCGCCGACATAGTCGCGGCCCTGGACGTTGCCGGTCGCGCTGGAGTTGCCGATGGTGCCGTCGTTCCAGCCGACCAGGCCGCCGATGTATTCCATCGTCGCCACCACGTTGCCGCTGGCGATGCTCGACGCGATACTGGCTAAGGAACCTTGAATGCCGACCAGGCCGCCGGTGTTATGGGTACCGTTGACCGCGCCGCTGGCCGTCGCATTAGTGACAACGGAGTCGTTGCGGCCGGCCAGGCCGCCGGTAAAGCCCGCGCCCATCACCGCGCCGGTGGCCTGGACGTTGCTGATGGTGCCAGCATTATTGCCGACCAGGCCGCCGGTCATGTCGCCGGTGCCGGTGACGACCGGGCCCGCCGTGCCGCCGTTGCCGGTGTGCGCATTGGTGATAGTGCCGGTGTTGCGGCCGACCAGGCCGCCGACCTGGGTCACTCCCGACACCAAGCTGGTGGAATAGGCGTTGTTGTTAATCGTGCCGGAATTCAGGCCAACCAGGCCCCCAACCATGCCGGTGCCACTGGCACTTCTCACATTGCCACTGGCGTAAGACGCGCCCAGCGTGGCCATAGAAGTGCCCACCAACCCGCCCACGCGACCGCTGCCAACAACGGCGCCGGTCGCGTAGGAACTCGTGATCGTACCAGTCGATTTACCGATCAGGCCACCTGTGTCAAGCATGCCGTTGATGGCGCCAAGCGCGTAGGAGTTGCTGATTGCCCCTTCGTTATAGCCGATCAGGCCGCCGGCAAAGGCGCCTTCGCTGTTGACCACGTTTCCGCTGGCATGCAGGCCGCTAAGCGCCGCGTAATTTGCGCCGATCAGGCCGCCGACGTTGGCCACGCCGTTGACGCTCGCAGCGGCGCTGCTGTCTTCAACGATGCCGTTTACAAGGTTGGTACCGATCAGGCCGCCGCTGGACTTGCCGCCGACGTCGGCGGTCGCGCGTGCGTCGCGCACGGTGCCGGCGTTGGTACCCACCACACCGCCGACCGAGACATTGCCGACCACGGTGCCGCCCAGCACGCGCACGTGTTCAATAACGCCATAGTTACGTCCGGCAATGGCGCCAAAGTGCTCGGTGGTGCCGGTATCGTTGTTGGTGAAGGCTGGCGCCGTCATGATTATGTTCGACACACGACCTGTGGCAGAAATCTCGCCGAATAAGCCGAGCAGGTCTGCCTGGCGGTTCACGCGCAGTTGAGCGATGGAGTGACCCAGTCCTTCGAAGTGGCCGCTGTAGGCGCTGCTGCCATTGCCTACCGGAACAAAGGCATTGCCGCCGTTCCAATTGATCGAGGCGCTAGCGTCGATGTTTGAGCCGACCGCGTAGTTCTGCGTCAGGTCGCCGTTCATGCCCTGCAGGTCGGTGGCGGACGTGCTGTTGACCGCGCCGAGCGAATTGATCACATAGTAGGTCTTGGCAACGCCGTCCGAACCGAGCAGGGTACTGAAGTTAGTACCGGTTGGCAGGTTGACGGTGACGCCGGAGGCGAGGCGGTATACCGCCATGTTGCTAGCGGCTACGTCGCCGAGGCCGAAGTGCAGGGAGAGGGCGGCACTGCCGCTGCCTCCAAGGTTGGCATTGATGTTGATGTCGCGCTGGGCTTCCAGTGTCAGCGTGTTGGCGCTCCAGGTGACGGGATCGTTGATATGAATATCGCCATTGCCGCTGGCCACGCCGCTGGTACTCTGGATGGTCACGTTGCCGCTGGCCAGCGCAGTGTCGAGCTGGGTGCCAGTCATATCGCCGCCGCTGGCAGCAACCGTGAAGTCGACCGGGTCAATCAGCCAGTTCCCGGCCTTGCCGGCGCGCGCTGCAGTGGTCACGCGCGCGCTCGAGTGTAGCTTCACGTGTGCGGCTGAGGTGTCGACGAAGCCACCGTTGCCCCCTTGCGGGGCCGACGCGTCGAGGGTGCCGCTCAGTTGCACGGTACCGACCTGCATGTCGCCCTGAAGTACGATCACGCCATGGCGGTTTTCGACGGTGCGCGCCTCGATCACTCCTTCATTGTTGACGACAGCGCGCGCCAGGCGATCGGCGGCGGCAGCGGTGAGGTGGACCCGACCGCCGTCGGCCTGGATCAGACCGTGGTTGGCGGCAAGCGCGTTAAGCGTACCGCGATCTACCGAAAACGCGGCCAGGCCGGCGCCGTCGATTTTCAGCGTCACGGCATCGGCGGCGGCCAGCCGCACGTCGCCGCCGTCGGCCCGCACAGTGCCGGTGTTGATGACCTGAGCGCCGATCAGCGCGACATAGCCGTTGGGAGCCGCGTTGATGCTGCCAGCATTAACGACCGTACTTTTGCTGTTGCCGGCGAAGTCAAGGCGGCCGGCCATAAAGTCGGCGTTACCGATGTCGCGCGTGGAGGCGAGCACGCCGGCGGCGCTAACCTGTGCGCCCGCTCCAAACAGCACGCCGTTCGGGTTGACTACGAATACCTGTCCGTTAGCGTTGAGGCGCCCGAGAATCTGGGTCGGGTCTTGTCCGATCACGCGGTTTAATGCGATAGCGCTCGATGATGGCTGAACGAAGTTGACGACGGAGTCGCGCCCAATGTTGAAATTATGCCAATCGATCACGACGCGCGCCGTACTCTGGTTGATGGTCATGTTCGGGCCGCCCTGCGTGATCGTGGCTTGCCCCGCGACAACGCGGCCGCCATCGGGTATGGCTCCGGCGTTAATGGCGAACGCCCCTGAGGAGGCAACCAGCCCGGCCAGCGCGGCTGCCAGCACGGTACCGGCACGCTTGCCTTTGCTGCGTGCCGTTTCCGGTGCTGGTACATAGGCTTGTTGCTTATCGTTCCAAACTAGGGTGTAGGAACGGTTCATGGAGGCGTGATTGAACATTGCTGACCTTATCAAAGCGAGACGTGGAGACAATGGCAGTCCAATAGTCATGGACCACGTAATATCCTGGCAGAAACAAATTGTGCGGGATCAGCCGGTAAATGGCGAGTGCAATTCATGGTTTGCAGCGAAAAACAACGGTTTATCGCCGTGCCGCAAGTGATTGATATCAAAAGAAAAGCGAATCGATATTTGAGGGGACAGGGAATTATCGACTTCTTAGCCGTGCAGCGAAGTAAAAGCCGGACAATTCAAGAGGTAAATGTCGGACTTCGCGCAGAAACGAGGTAAAAGTCGGACAGAAGCGTCCCTTGGGATTTCCAGTGGGGCCCGGTTAAGTGGCTACCTGATCGGATTCGGCGTAACGGGATCAGTGATGAAGTTCACTCACTTTGACTAATCCGGGGTGTCGACTCCCACATCGGGCTAACGCTGTCTCAGCATTCCCCACGTCTAAGTTATGCGGCAGCTTCATGCAGGATCGGCAGCCTCAGTCCGTGCAATGACTGGTTTCGATATCGCAAGAAGTAGGGTGGGGTCGCCACGGCTGCGTACGCACCGGTCTGTGGCTGAACGCAGCGATCATACTTGAGTGCCCGCTGTCGCCCCACAGCGGACCTTCGGCGCTTAGTGGTATTGCCCGAACCAAGGCGCCTGCATCGTGGGTGGATACGGCCAGTCAGGCCGCCGCTTTACACACGGGTGACACCAAGATGCTTTGCAATTTGGTTCACAGACACCCACGGCTCAGCTTTTATGGTAGTGCCCCACTGTAACGGGTCCGATTAGCATAAAGTCGGTTCAAAACGCACAAGAATTAGTATATCACCTTGCCAAGTGACAAGTTTTGGCCTAGTTGCCCGACCATGGCCCTCGCGTGCTGGCTTCCTCAACCACTCAGGACCTACGCCTTGCTTATCCCACAAGGCGGCGTTGTTGAATAATCCGCCGCGCATGACGGGCCGTGTACAATCTGACATCGTTTCCCGTCAGGTAGCCACGTGCCGTTCAAACACCGCGAAGACCG
>NZ_JAFCTU010000064.1:0-13378 GCF_049896185.1 Massilia sp. TSP1-1-2 | reverse complement strand
CAGAAGCGCAAACGGAGGACACATCATCGACGGTAGAAAACGCGGGGCAGCGCCGGGCAGCTGCATGTGAAATAAGCACAGCCTAAACTAAATACATTCTTGTCTTGACTCGTGGGTCCACTTTAATTATCGATCTGGATCAGGCCATACCTGGCCGTGTCGCGCGACGGTATCACCGAGTAGGGATCCACCGGCGCGTTCATCAGGTCGCCCAGGCGCGCTACCGACAGGCTGGCCTGCTGGAACTGCTGCCACAAACCGACCAGGCGCAGCATGGGCTGGGACTAGCGTCCCGAAAACATCTGGAACGCGACCAGCATGCCGATGGTAAACGAGCTGTTGTGCATGACGGTGTAGGCGCCGATCCCGAGGGTCAGCAGGCTCATCAATTGTTCGAGCAGGTTGGACGCCGTGTTGTAGGTGTTCGCCAGTTGCTTGGTGGCAAAGCCCGCTTGCAGGTAGCTGGCCAGATAGCCGCTGTAGCGGCTGTTCAATTGCGGCTCGAGCTGGAGCGACTTAACCGTTTCCAGCCCGACCATGTATTCGGTGAGAAAAGCCTGGTTGCGCGCGCCCATCGTGAACTGTTCCTGCAGGCGCGCCATGGAACATGGGGGCGACGATCAGGCTCAGGATCACGATCACGCTCAGGATCGCCAACACGATCAGCGTCAGCGTCACGCTGTAGTAGAACATGATCGCCACAAAGATGAGCAGGAAGGGAAAATCGAGGATCAGCGTCACCGCGGCGCTGGCGATGAATTCGCGAATCGTTTCCACGCCGTGCAGACGGGCGGCAATGACGCCGGTCGGCCGGTGCTGGGAATACAAGGGAGGCAACTTGAACAGGCTTTCGAACACGGAGGAGCCATCGGACACCGCTCCTGTTCGAGAGGTATTGACGGATGGGGATAGTGGCACACTCGTCAATTTCTTCGATGCCGAAGCGATTGCCGGGGCGGTCGCCCACGTTCTGCAAACTCCGGATATGCATCGCGCCCCGCGCCACAGCGCCATCCGCTACGCACAGGCGAATTTTTCGGTGCACAGCGCGATTGAGGCCTACCGGGTATTGCTTCGCTAACATGCATGAATCGAATTTGAACAATGGTCTGCTGGGCTTTTATCGCGCAGTCGTAGAACTGAAAAAGCGACCGGCCTGAAATCGCAAGACATCTCAATTTATAGACAGGAACACCCCATGGCATACCACCTCGAACCTATTACCAAAGCCGACCACGAAAAAATATTTCAGGATGCTGAAGCGTTCCCACGCAAGAAATCGTGGATGACCGCGGCAGTTGCTGCGTCTGCATTTCCTAAGAATTGGGCTGTCGACAGGGAGCGTAATTGCTACCTTCTCTGCATGCCGATCATGGTACGTACCGACTCTATGGAAGAGGGTTATATCGCATTTGTCGAGCGGCATATGCACCAGGTGAAGCTGCCGAATGTATTTGGTCAGACGGTTTATATCGACGAAGTGCCTTTGCCGTCGGGCGAGGCGTTGGCGGCACTGCATCAGGAAATATCTGCGGGCTTTGCTGTATTGGGAAAATTCGGCGACGGTCCCAAAAATGAATTCGGCATGGACGAATTCGCGATTGTGCCTGTGTTCGTTCAGAAAGGAGTTCGGGCATGACTAGCGCGGCAGGTGGCGGGCACCACGTCATGCAAAGTGATGTTGGGCGCTTGGCGCTGCCAGGTGAATTCAAGACAGCGGTCATGCGTGCCATCAAGCTTGAGGTATTCAATGATCCGGTGTACATCCCGAAGAACCTGGACGAGGCTGATAGGCTCCAGTTCAAGGCGAATGAGTTCTGGAACGGGAAAACCGGAACTGAGATGTGGGACCTTAAGCGCACGACCACCAATTCTTTCTTGGATATCGCATCCAAACAATCGATGGCGTGCGGGTGCGCAGTGATCGGCTCAAGCACGGCGCCGGTGCGGGAAGTGATTCGGCACGGTGAGAACGGCTTGTTGGTTGATTTCTTCGATCCTGGCGCTATCGCCCAGCAGGTCGCAGCCGCGCTGCAAAATGGCGGTGCCGTTGCCGCGCTACGCCAGCGCGCCCGGCACACGGCGCACGGTGGTTATGCCATCGCAACAGGTGTCCGGGGTTACCGCGCGCTGCTCGGCTTGGCCGCAGCGCGCGACACGACTGTGGGCGCTCACTCCCTTTCCGGCACGGTACATTGACCGTGGCCAACCAGATTACCCAAACTTTGAACATCTCATCCGCGCAGTCACTGAAGGTCACACTGTCGGGCACCCGTAAAAAATTTCATTCACAGGACAAGCATACTCATGGCATACGCACTCGAAACCATATCCCAGGCTGATCAGGAAAAAATTCTTGCGGACGCCGCAGCATTCCCAGCCAAGAAAACTTGGCTGTCCGCAGTCGCGCACTCACGGGTTTTCCCGAAAACATGGGCGGTTGACAGGGGGCGTGATTGCTATTTGATGTTCATGCCAGCCATGGTCCGCACAGACATGATGGAACAGCCCTATGTGGCTTTTGTCGACGGGCGCATGTACCAGATTAATCTTACGAGTATATTCAGCCACAGCATGTATTTTGATGAGCCATCGCTTCCCTCGGGGCCCTCGCTCAAACTTTTGCACCGTGAAGTCACTGCCGCGTTTGCCGTTCTGGGTGAATTTGGTGGAGGACCGATGAATGCACGGGGAGTCCCTGAGCATGAGATCGTGCCCGTGTTTGTGACGAAAGGGGCATGATCATGTCGATCACTTTCGAAGACGCGATCGCAAAAATCGTCACGGCATATTGGCCGCGACCCAGGCGAGCGCCGCATCGGGCTTGACCCTGGCCGGCGACGGCAGCTACCGCTACGTGCTCGACAATGTCGCCGCGCAGGCGCTGGCCGCCGGCGCCACGGTGACGGAGCGCTTCGGCTACCTGGTCACCGATGGCCTGGCGCAAGCGGCAAGCACGCTGGTGGTGACGATCAGCGGCAGCAACGACGCGCCGACCGTGGTGGCCGATGTTTCCGCCGTGGCCAGCGTGGGCGATGGCGACGTCGTCACGGCCAGCGGCAATGTGCTCTCCAATGACAGCGATGTCGACGCCGGCGCCGTGCTCGGTGTGGCCAATCCGGGCACCTACGAAGGCGCCTTCGGCAGCCTGACGCTGGGCGCGGACGGCAGCTACAGCTATGTGCTCAACGCACAGGCGGCGCGCGCGCTGGCCGAAGGGATGGTCGCGACCGACACCTTCGGCTACCGCGCCACCGATGGCATGCTTACCAGCAGCAGCGTTCTGGTGGTCACCATCACGGGCAGCAACGACGCCCCGACGGTGACGGCCGACAGCGCCGCCGTGACGGAAGACACGAGCGTAACGGCGAGCGGCAATGTACTCGTCAACGACCGCGACGCCGATGCCAATACCGTGCTGCGGGTGGCCAACGCGGGTGCCTACACGGGCACCTACGGCAGCCTGACGCTGGGCGCCGACGGCAGCTACAGCTATGCGCTCGACAACGTCGCGGCCCAGGCACTGGCCGAGGGCAGCGTCGTGACCGACGTGTTCCGTTATGTCGCCAGCGACGGCGCGATCGAGCGCGCCAGCGAGCTGGTGGTCACGATCGCGGGCAGCAACGACACTCCGACCCTGAGCGCCGACGTGGCGGCGGTGACCGAGGACGTGCCCGTCGCCGCCTCCGGCAACGTGCTGGCCAACGACCGCGATGCCGACAGCGGCACGCAGCTCACCGTCGTCAATCCCGGCATCTACACCGGCCTGTTCGGCTTCCTGCGCCTGGGCGCCGACGGCAGTGATGGCTATGTGCTCGACAATGTGGCGGCGCAAAAGCTGGCCGGCGGCGCGGTGGTCACCGAGACGTTCGTCTATGTGGCCAGCGACGGCATCGTCAACACGGAAAGCCGCCTGGTGGTGAGCATCACGGGCGCCAACGACGCGGTGGTGGTCGCGGCCGATACGGCATCGCTGAGCGAAGACGGCGTGGTGACGGCGGCCGGCAATGTGCTGGCCAACGACCGCGACGTCGACGCCGGTAGCGTGCTGGCGCTGGCCAATCCCGGCCAGTACAACGGCAATTACGGCAGCCTGACGCTGATGGCCGACGGCAGCTACCGCTACCTGCTCGACAACGCCAAGGCGCAGGCGCTCGGCGAAGGCAAGGTTGTCACCGACAGCTTTACCTACCTGGCCACCGATGGCGCGCTCCAGAGCGCCGGGGTGCTGGTGCTGTCGATCACCGGCAGCAACGACGCGCCGACCGCAGTGGCCGACGCCGCCGCAGTGGCCGAAGACGGCAGCGTGACGGCCGCCGGCAATGTGCTGGCCAACGACCGCGATGTCGACAGCGGCGCGGTGCTCGCTGTCGCCAACCCGGGCACCTACAAGGGCGCCTACGGCAGCTTGACGCTGGTGGCGAGCGGCGGCTACAGCTACGCGCTCGACAATGTCGCAGCCCAGGCGCTGGCCGGCGGCGCGCTCGTCACCGACAGCTTCGTCTATCTCATCACCGATGGCCTGGTGCAGACCGGCGGCAAGCTGGTGGTATCGATCAGCGGCGACAACGACGCCCCGACGGTGGTGGCGGACGTGGCGGCGGTGACGGAAGACAGCAAGCTGACCGCGGGCGGCAACGTGCTGGCCAACGACCGCGACGTCGACAGCGGCGCGCTGCTGTCGGTGGCCGCTCCCGGCGCCTTTGCGGGCGCTTACGGGCGCCTGGCGCTGGCCGCCGACGGCAGCTATACCTACACGCTCGAGAATGCGGCCGTGCAGTCGCTCGCCGGTGGCCAGGTCGTCACCGATACCTTCAACTATGGCGCCAGCGACGGCGCCGTGCAAACGGCGGGCAAACTGGTGGTCAGCGTTACCGGCACCAATGACGCCCCGACCGTAGTGGCCGACAAGGCTGCCGTGCACGAGGACACTGTCCTCACGGCCAGCGGCAACGTGCTGGCCAACGACGTCGACGTCGACGCCGGCGCCGTGCTCAGCGTGGCCAATGCGGGTACCTACCAGGGCGCCTTCGGCAGCCTGAGCCTGGCCGCCAATGGCAGCTATACCTATGCGCTCGACAATGTCGCCGCCCAGGTACTGGCCGAAGGCGCGCTCGTGACCGACACCTTCAGCTACGTCGCCACCGATGGTGTTGCCACCACGGGCAGCCAGCTCGTGGTCAGCATTACCGGCAGCCGCGACGCGCTGAGCGTGACGGCCGACGTGGCAGCGGTGTCCGAAGACCGGACGCTGACGGCCAGCGGCAACGTTCTCGTCAACGACGTGGGCACGGCGTTGACGGTGTCGAGCGCGGGTGTGTTCCAGGGCAAGTACGGCGCCCTGAATCTGCAGAAGGATGGCAGCTACCGCTACACGCTCAACAACGGGGCGGCGGCGGTCCAGGCGCTCGGCAGCGCGCAGGGTCTCGACGACGTGTTCGCCTACAGCGCGACCGACGGCTTTGACACCAGGGCCAGCACTTTGAGCGTGCGCATCAGCGGCACCAACGATGCGCCCGATGCGGTCGAAGACGTGGCGTTGGCGGCGGAAGATCAGCTGGCGCCGGTCACCGGCAATGTGCTCACCAACGACACCGACGCCGATGCGGGCACGGTGCTGACGGTAAGCACGGTGGGGGCACTGGCCGGCACCTATGGCAGCCTGACGCTGCAGGCAAACGGTGCCTACAGCTACGCGCTCGACAACGCACGGGCCACGGTCCAGGCGCTGGCGGCCGGGCAAACAGTGTACGAGACGTTCGCCTACGCGATCGTCGACAACGATCCGACGGCCACGGCGGCCGACAGGGCGACGCTGCGGGTAGCCGTCAGCGGCAGGAACGATGCGCCGCTGCTGGTGAACAAGCTCGACGACAAGCAACTGGCGGCCAACACCGCGTTCAGCTACCAGGTCGATGCGGCCGCGTTCCAGGACGTCGATAAAACCGACGTGCTGCTCTACAGCGCGACCCTGGCCGACGGCAAGGCGCTGCCGCAATGGCTGCGTTTCGACGCGCCAAGCCGCACCTTCAGCGGCTTGATGCCGGCCAGCGCCACCGAAACGGTGCTGGGTCTGCGCGTCATTGCCACCGATCCCGCAGGCGCGTTTGCGAAAGGCGATTTCACGCTCAAGGTCGCCGGGGCGCCGGTACGGCTTGTGCTCAATGGCACCCCGCGCGACGACGTTTTAACGGGCAGCAACTACAACGATATCATCGATGGCAAGCAGGGCTGCGACCTGATGACAGGGCGCAAAGGCGACGATATTTACTATGTTGATGCGGTACAAGGCGGGTGCGACGACGATGACGACGACGATGATCACGACGACGGCCATGATTATTGCGCATGGCAGATCGCCAGCCGGCGCGGTGACAATGAGCGGGATGACGAAGATGACGATTGCCGGGACGAGCGGCACCCTGATGTAGTTGTCGAAAAAGCCAATGAAGGGTACGACACGGTCTATAGCAGCGTAAGCTACACGTTGGCGGCCAATGTTGAACAGCTGCGCCTGCTCGGCTACGCTGACCTCGACGGCGCCGGCAACTCGCTCGACAATAAACTGGTCGGCAATGGCGGAAAGAACCAGCTCGACGGCGGTGCCGGCAATGACTGGCTGCAAGGTGGCAATGGCGCCGACCGGCTGACCGACCTGGCCGGAAACAACACTCTCGACGGTGGCGCCGGTAACGATGTGCTCACCGGTGGCGCCGGCGTGGAATTGCTGATCGGCGACGACGGGGACGACGTGATCACCACGGGCTATGGTGCCGATGTGATCGCCTTCAACCGGGGTGATGGCAAGGATACCGTGACAGCCAGTAGCGGGGCCGACAACACGATTTCGCTCGGTCACGGCATCAAGTATGCCGACTTGCGTTTCGCCAAGAGCAAGAAGGACCTGATCTTGCTTACCGGCGCCAACGAGCAAGTCACTTTCAAGGATTGGTACGCCAGCGGCAGCAATCATAGCGTCGCCAATCTTCAGATCGTGATCGAAGGCACGAGCGACTATGATGCCCGCTCGCCCAACAAGTTGAACAACGCTAAAATCGAGGTGTTCAACTTCGACGGCCTTGTGTCACAGTTCGACAAGGCGCTGGCGGCCAATGCGCAGTTGACCAACTGGTCGCTGTCATCGTCGCTGCTCAACTTCCATTTGAGTGGCAGCAACAGCGTAGCCATCGGCGGTAACTTGGTCTACCAGTATGGGCTGAGCGACAGTGTGGAGACGGTGGTGCCGGCGGCAAGCGCGGCCGCGTTGAACGTTTTCGGATTGTCGAAAAATCGGCAGCAGGACGCCATGATGTCCGATTCGATGCGTGGCGTGTTTTAAGCGTGGCGTAGCGCTGATCCAGAACTCCATGCCGGCGCCAGCTTGCATGGAGTTTTTTTATGCTGGGACGCTTCGCAAAGGCCAACAGTGCCGCGATCCTGACAGCGGCGGCGAACGGCGGGATGCGCGTGCCAATGCTTTCCAGTGCTCACGCCATGATCGTTGCAGCAGTTACTCGCTGGTGCGCAGTCGACATACTTTACCGAATTCGCTAAGACTATCGCGCGGCTCGGTGCGCAAGGCGATGATATTTACGTCGCGGCCGTGACGAAGCCGATGGGGCGCTTCGCTGCCGGCGCAGGTGGCGCCATCAATGCGCGGATGGTGTCGATAATCTGCTTCAGCTGGACGCGGGTGTTACGTTCGAAGGTATCGATCTTCAACGACATCAGTTCTGTCTTGTTCTCCAGGTCGTCGGGCCGCCGCGCAAACTCCTTGTTCGTGGCGGTCATCTCGCGCAGGTGCACGAAGGCACGCACGACATACACGACATACACGACATACACGGCATACACGCCCATCTCGATCGCCTGTTCCGAATTCAGCACATTCGCTACCTGGATGGCGCCGCGTTAGGTGCAGACAAAGGGCAAGGACCTGGCGAATTTGAGCCTGGCGGGGGGGCGCAATATGTGACCACCGCCAGCTTCTCGGCGTGGTCAGCTGGAACATGAAATCCTGCGGGAAGCGCCGTGCATTACGCTTGACCGCCTGGTTGAGCGCCTTGGTGGCGACGCCCTACAGTTCCGCAAGGTCGGCATCGACCATGACCTTCAAGCCGCGAATGACCAGGATGCGCCTTTCGATCCCGGCCAGCGGTGCCGGTAACGGCTATGTCCGCTCATAACTCGGGCTCTTCCGTCTTGGCTTCGCCCGTTGCAGCAGTGGGTCCCCGTTTGGCGGACTCAAAAAGGAACATACGCGCTACTTTAAATCATCCGCGACGCAGCCCGACTACCCGATTGGTCCCGAACCGGGACCGCACGACAATCACTCTCGCCCACAGCCACGCCGCTGACCGGAATATATCCATTTCTGCGCAATTTAGCCCCGAGCTCAAGCCGCGAGCTGACGTTCAATAAGCGCATCAAATCAAACATATAGTTCTTGACCGTGCCGCAGGTGAGTTGAAGCGCGCTGGCGATCTGCTTGTTGGAGTATCCCGCAAAAACCAGGTCGAGAATATCCTTTTGCCGCGGCGTGATCCGGATGCCATCTTCACCGCCAGGGTCGGCGCGTCGCATGTCGTCGAGCTGGAAGTGGATGCCGCCATTGCACACGGTGTCGATGGCCCGCACAACCTCGCTTTCATGCGTTCGCTTCGACACATAGCCGACTGCACCGAGTTCCTTGCAAAGGCTCACTGTCCGCCGGTCGCTAACGTTGGAGAAAACGAGACAGGGAATGGCCCTACACCCCAGTGCTTGCTCAAGTTGCATCAGCGCGGAAGCACCGGTATGCCCCAACAGCATGATCTCAAGAATAACGATGCAAAACGGCTGATCGTGCGCCTGATTAATCAAGGAATTCGCTTGCTGCACGCTGGCAGCACTGGCAACATCCCACGCCGGGAAGCTCTGTGAAATTAGTTGCCTCAATCCCATCAATGTTATTGGATGGTCATCAACAATCAGGCAGCGTGGACTCATGGCAAGAACAATTCCTGGTAGGAATGGTAAAAGTGTATAAAAATAAAAATAGCGGCAATAAAAACATTATCAAAATATTATACGTGGGGCAGGTCTGACGGTCAACGCCAATGCGGCTGGCATAGGGGCGGCGGCCGCCAGAGCAGGCTGTAGGTAACTTAAGTTAGGTGTTTATTTTCACCTATTCCTCTGAGTACATTATTGTTATATTGCCATATAGATAATTTTGACGGTTTCAAGTTTGCAGGCCAGCATGGCTGCAAATGGCCCGGAAAAGGTGCGGTTGACTACCGCTGGCGCTTTCCTGCCGCTCGCGCTGATCGACCCCCCCGTGGCGGCTGCAAGTCACATCGGTAGCCGAAGACTTTGCAGGGATTCCCCTTCGCCGACGGCGGCGTTTCGACTAGCGTTCCACTGGACTCGACGAGGCAAACATATGCAGGAAGACAGTAATTACCTGATTGTCGTCAATGACGAAGAGCAGTATTCAATCTGGCCCAGTTTCAAAAAAGAAGTGCCGCCAGGGTGGCGCGAAATAGGCTTTGAGGGCAACAAACAGGCTTGCCTGGCGCGGATCAACGAGTTGTGGGTGGATATGCGGCCACGCACGTTGCGCGAGGCGATGGCCTGAGCGTTGCCGGTTTGCCGTGATTGCATCGGTGGCGCGCCGAGCAACCGCGCTCATTCGTGGCTGTACGCGCCGATGTCAACATCGCGCCGGCGCCTTCGGGCCGCCGGCCAAGGTCATCCATGGTGTGCAACGCCTTCAATCCTTCCTGCAATCTCCCGCACTGGTGCTCGCATCGATCCCGGGCGTCCCCACCACGAAATAGGCTATTTTGTCCCAATTCATTTTTACCTTGCTCGGTACCGGCGGCGATATCTTGCCCGGCTTGCGTATCGCGCGCGAGTTGCAATGCCGTGGCCATAACGTGACCGTGCTCGCGCCGGAAACGTTCGCCGCGCGCGCGCGTGCCGATGGCCTGGCGTTCGTGGCCGTCGAAGGTCACGATGCCTGGACCGCCGACGTATCCGACCCGGCTTACTGGGGGCCGCGCGGCACCGAATTGGGCCTTCGGGAGGGCGGCTACCTGCACCGCCCCACGCAGCCCACCTTTGACTTCATTGCGCGGCATCTGGACTCCCGGCCCCTGCTGGTATGCACCCGCAATGCCTATGGCGCCCGTTTCGCCGCCGAACGCTTTGGCCTGCCTTGCCTTTGCCTTGGCTATTCGTCGACGCAGTTCTTTGACGAGTTGCGGCTTCCCTATCGGAACCACGTGCTGCGGCGCACTCCGCGCTGGTGGCAGGTTGCTGCCGTGGCCAGCGGCGACAAAGCGCGCGACAAGGCGTTGCTGGCCCCACTAAACCGTCTGCGCGCCTTGTTTGCGCTGGAACCGGTCACCAATTTTCGCCGCTGGAGTTTTTTCCGCCATCCCAACCTGGCGCTGTATCCGTCCTGGTACGACGACGTCGCCCGGCTTGCCGGTCAGGGCGTCACACAAGGCCAATTCGTGTTCGCGCATGACGCTGATGGTGGCCCGCTCGCGCCGGCGTTGGAACACTTCATCGCCTCCGGCGCGCCGCCGCTGGTGTTCACTTTTGGTACCGGCATTGCCCACGTCGCCGAGCGCTTTGCAGCCGCGCTCGCGCTGGTCGAACAAAGCAACTGGCGCGCCGTCTTCGTCAGTCGTTTCGACAGCAACCTGCCACCGGCTGCGCGTTCGCATGCGCGCGTGCATACGGTGGCGGATGCCGATTTTTCCGCCTTGCTGCCGCGTTGCGCCGCACTCATTCACCACGGCGGCATCGGCACCGCCGCACAGGCGCTGCGCGCCGGCATCCCGCAGGTAATCGTGCCGGTTGCCTACGACCAGCCAGACAACGGCAGGCGTTTTGCCGAATTGGGACTGGCGCAGGTGCTCACGAGGCGCGCGGTCGATGCTCACAGCCTGGGCCGCGCCGTGCAGGCAGCGCTCACCCGCACTGACCACGCCAGGCTGGCCGCGATCGGCGCGACGCTGCGTACCAATAACGGGGCGGGCGCCGCGGCGGACCTTTGCGAGCGCGCCAATGCCATGCCGGCCCATGTCCTATAACAGGAAGAAAAGACAATCATGATCAATAGCGAAAATCGGGATATGGCATGGCGGGCGTTGCCGCAGATCGTGCAAGGGCACGCAGCTGAGCAGCCCGGCGCGCCTGCCTTTACCTTTCTGCCTGATGGTAATGAGCCTTCCGGCCAGCTCGATTTTGCGAACCTGGACCGGCTGGCGCGCGCGGCGGCGGCGCATCTGTCGGCCCTGGCGCAGCCGGGCGACCGGGTGATCATCGCTTGCCCGGCCGGGCTGGAATACGCAGTCGCGTTTCTCGGCTGCCTGTACGCGGGCATGGTGGCGGTACCGGCATTGCCCCCGGGCGGCACCGACAGCGTTCTGCGCCTGCGCGGTATTGTCCTCGACGCCAGGCCGCAGGTGGTGCTGGTGCCGCGCGCCGCCTTGCCGGCCTTGCGCCGCATCACCGACGAGGCCCGGCTCGACGAGGCCGCGTGCACGCGTCTGGCGATCGAAGAACTCGGCACCTCCGGCGCGGCCTGGGTCGCGCCGCAACTGCGCCCTGACGATATCGCATTTCTTCAATATACCTCCGGTTCGACGGGCGACCCAAAGGGCGTGATGGTCAGTCACGGCAATATCGTCGCCAATGTCGGCCTGATCGCCGCAACCGTGCGCCTGGTGCCGGGGGAATGCATGGTTTCCTGGCTGCCGCCCCATCATGACATGGGGCTGATCGGGACCATGCTGTACCCGATGTTCGCCGGCGTGCACTGCGTGCAGTTGCCGCCCGTCGCTTTCCTCATGCGTCCGCACCGCTGGCTCAAGGCCTTGTCCGATTACCGCGCGCAGGGGACCGCCGCGCCCAACTTCGCGTACGAACTGTGCCTGTCGCGGGTGCGCCCGCAGCACATGGCGGGGCTGGACTTGAGCGCCTTGCGCTTTGCGCTGAACGGCGCTGAACCGGTGCGCGGGGGGACCTTGCGCCGCTTCGCAAACATGTTCGCCGGCTGCGGCTTGCGCGCCGACGCGCTGGCCCCGGGCTATGGCCTGGCCGAGGCAACGCTGCACGTGACCGAGACCGCGACGCGGCCGGCCGGCACGGCGCCGCTCAGCATTTACGTGTCGGCGCAGGCGCTGCAACGCGGCGCTGTGGAGCCGGCGCAGCCGGGCGAAGCGTGCATCGAACTGGTCTCCGTCGGGCGCGCGGCCAGCACCCATCAGGTGCTGATCGTCGACCCTGACACCAAACTGCCCCGTGCTCATGGCCAGGTAGGTGAAATCTGGCTGAATGGCCCGTCGATCGCGCAAGGCTACTGGAACCGGCCCGAAGAAAGTGACACCGTGTTTCGCGCCAAGACGGCGCAGTCCGACAAGCCGTACCTGCGCTCCGGCGACCTGGGCGCCAATTGTGATGGCCAACTGTACATCGTCGGCCGGATCAAGGACGTGTTGATCTTCAATGGCCGCAACCTGCATCCCCACGATGTCGAGCAAGTGTTCGAAGCGCTCGATCCCGCCTTCCGCAAGCATGGAACGGCGGCGTTTTCGCTTGACGATGAATCCGGTACGCGACTGGTGATCGTCCAGGAAGTCGAGTCGCGCTTGACGCCGCATTACGACGGCCTGCCCGAACGCGCGCGCGCCGAATTGGCCGACCGCTTTGGCGTGTTCGCACTGGCCGGCATCTGGCTGGTACGGCCGGGATGCCTGCCGCGCACGTCGAGCGGCAAGATCCAGCGCAGCCGGTGCCGCGAGCTGCTCGTCTCCGCGCAGCTCGACGCAACCTGGTCCTGGCGCGCCGAGGGGCAGGGCGCCGACGCCGAGCAGCAGGCGGCGCCGGGCGACCCGGCGATCGAACAGGCGCTGACCGAGATCTGCAAGCAGTGCCTGGGCGTGGACGAGATTGGCCTTGACGACGACTTTTTCGCGCAGCCGGGAGCCCACTCGCTGGCCGCAACCCAAGTGATGTCGATGGTGCGCGAGCGCTTGCTGGTGGACCTGCCGATACGCACACTGTATGACGCCTTCACGATCCGCCGCCTCGCGCTGGCCGTGGCCGACGGTGGCAACGACGACGCAACCCCGGCACTTGCCCTTCACGCCCATGCCTGGACGGCCGGCGAAGAAGCGCCCGCGTCATCCGCCCAGCAACGACTGTGGCTGCTGGACCAGATGCAGCCGGGCGACCCGTTCTACAACATCGTGGCGGCGGTCGCGCTGCGCGGCGCGCTCGACGTAGCGGCGCTGGAAGGCGCCTTGCAGGCCATCGTCAACCGGCACGAAGCACTGCGCACCCATTTCGAGACCCGGCAAGAAGTTCTGGTGCAGATGGT
>NZ_JAFCTU010000063.1:0-16630 GCF_049896185.1 Massilia sp. TSP1-1-2 | reverse complement strand
TGGAATGCTGGAGGTCTTGCTTCGGGCCTTCACAGGCAATCCTATCCAGCTCGCAGCATAGCGGCTGAACAGTCACGATTTTTACATATTTTTAAGATTGCCCAACAACATTGGACAGCGATAACATACGCTCGACATAGCGCGCGATCAAGTCAATTTCCAGGTTGACCTTGCTGCCTGCCTTTAAATGCTTGAGCGTGGTGACTGAGATCGTGTGCGGAATCAGGTTGATGGAAAAACGGCACACCTTGCCGGCGCCCTCGTCCAGGTCTTCAACCCGGTTGACCGTCAGCGATACACCGTTGATGACCACCGACCCCTTGAAGGCGAGGAACTTGGCCAGCGCGCCCGGCGCATCGATGACCAGCTCCCACGATTCGCCGATCGCGGCAAAACTGTGCACTTGCCCCAGTCCGTCCACGTGACCCGACACCAGGTGCCCGCCCAGGCGCTCGGCCAGCGTCAGCGCCTTTTCGAGATTGACTTCACCGGGCGCGTCCAGACCCGCCGTGCAATTGAGACTTTCGCGCGAAACGTCAACGCAAAATGCGGTTGCGGTTTTCTCGATGACGGTCATGCAGGCGCCGTTGATGGCGATCGAGTCGCCCAGCGCCACGTCCTGCAGCGACAGGGGGCCGGCATCGACCTCAAGGCGCACGCCGGCGAAGGTGCCGCCCACGAGCGGTGTGACGGAGCTGATTTTGCCGACAGCGGCGACGATTCCAGTAAACATGCTGCTCTATTCCTCGGGTTGGGTGAAGCGGGCCAGGACGCGGATGTCCTCGCCGATTTGTTTGATGTCGTGAAAACGCAATCGGTATTGGTGATCGAGCTGCTGCAAGGCGGGCAGCGCGAACATGCCCTGCGCGTCGCCGATCAGGCATGGCGCGAGGTACAGCAGCAATTCGTCAACGCCCCCTTCGCGCACCAGCGATCCGTTCAGCTTGGCGCCGGCTTCCACATGCAGTTCATTAATCTCGCGCCGGCCCAGTTCGCGCATCAGCGCGGGCAGGTCGACCTTGCCGGCGGCGTTCGGCAGCAAGATCACCTCGTGCCCCGCCGCGCACAGCGCCGCCTGCTTTTCAAGGTCAGGCACGGCCGCCACGATCCAGGTTCCGCCCCCGGCCAGCACGCGCGCGTCCAGCGAGATGTCAAGCTTGCTGTCGACGACGATGCGGCGCGGCTGGCGCGGCATTTGCACCGCGCGCACGTTCAGTTGCGGGTCGTCCGCCTTGACGGTGCCGATGCCGGTCAGGATCGCGCAGGCGCGCGCGCGCCAGGCATGGCCATCGTCACGCGCCGGTGCGCCCGTGATCCACTGGCTTTCGCCGCCGTGCAGCGCCGTCATGCCATCCAGGCTGGCGGCAGCTTTCAGGCGCACCCACGGGCGAGCGCGCCGCATGCGCGAAAAAAATCCGATGTTGAGTTCATAGGCCTGTTCGGCCATCAGGCCGGCGCTGGCGTCGATGCCGGCTGCCTTCAGCTTGGCCAGTCCCTGCCCGGCCACCAACGGATTCGGGTCGACCATGGCCGCAACCACGCGAGCCAGGCCCGCGTGCACCAACGCGTCCGAACACGGCGGCGTGCGCCCGAAATGATTGCACGGCTCGAGCGTGACGTAGGCGGTCGCGCCGCGCACGTCCATGCCGTGCGACTCGGCGTCGCGCAGGGCCGCGATCTCGGCATGCGCCTGCCCGGCTGGTTGAGTGTGGCCGGCGCCAATGACGACGCCATCCCTGACGATCACGCAGCCGATGCGTGGATTGGGCGCGGTCGTGTACATGCCCTTGGCTGCCCATTCGAGCGCAAGCTGCATGCCTTCCGAGTCGTTATGTATGTGCACAAAGGTCCAGGACGTTGATGACTGGCCTGAATTTTACGCCAATGCCGCCGCTTGCGCTGTCGCTTGTGCGATCGCTTGTGCTGTCGCCTGTACTCTCCGCCCATGCTGCATTTGCCGTCGCCGTTCAGCCACCGGGCTGCTTGCCGTCGCACGTCTCGTCCTGCTCCGGGCGGCACATGCGCGCGCGTCCCAGCATGTTGATCTTGATGCGCCGGATTCGCCCCTCCTGGTGCAGCGAAATGGTGCCCCAGCGCGCCGCCAGGCTGCTGGTGTCGCGGCAGCTGCGTCCGGACGCGCTGTACGCAATATAGTAAGGCAGCTTGTTGCTGGTGAAATTAAAGCTGACCACGATGCCGCCGGCCAGCGGTCCATGGCTGGAAATGATCTCTTCGTCCGGCCCCGGTCGGCGGTCGCCGTCGCGGTCGACGAACACCACCCAGCCTTCGGCCCAGTTGGCGCCCTTCGGCTCAAGGGGCACGAGCTGCACCCGGTCGCCGCGCGCCACCGCCTGCGAGCGCGCCAGGTCGATCGCGCCGTACAGGTCAACGGCAGCGGTGTCGAGCCGGCGCGCCTCGAGCATGTCGCGCATGCTTGGCAAGGCAAGCGACGCGAGCACCGCCATAATCGCCAGTACGACGACCAGTTCAACCAGCGTGGCGCCGCCATGCCTCATGGCCAGCACCGCTTCTTGGGGCCGGTGGCGCCGGTCTGGCCGACGCTGTTCAGGGTCAAGGTCTGGCAGTCGGCGTCGCGGAAATTCTGGTCGACCTTGGGCGTGCCGGGAACGGCGCGCAGTTCGACGCAGCGCTGCAGCGGCACGCCGGGGCATGCGCGGGCGCTCAGTTCATACGCGCTTTGTGCAGCGCTCGCGCCCGACCACCAGTGAAAATGCGCGGCGCCCGGTCCGCTTTCCTCCGACGAAAAAGCGACATAGGTATTTTGCTGGGCATAGTAGCGCTCCTGCTTTTGCAAGGCCGCGAGCAGCGCGGTCTGCCCTTCCATGCGGCGCGCGCCTGTCATGTAGCTGGCATAGCTGGGATAGGCGACCGCTGCCAGCAGGCCCGCGATCGCCAGCACGATCATGAGTTCGATCAAGGTAAAGCCGCTGCGTTGTTTCATCAGGTCCTCGTTGGGTTATCGCTGTTTTCCGGTTGCCGCTTGATGCAGTTCCTGCCAGTTGCTCACTTCGCGCCAGCCCAGGCGCCCTGCCCGCCGGCGCACCTCGATGGCTGGCACCGGCGCCGCGCGCGTCCCCGCTTGCGGCGCGACCAGCGTGACGCGGTGCGTGGCGGTGGCGCCGCCGGTCGGGGCGCGTTCGCCCTTGGACAAGACGGAACTGATGAAGAGCAATGGCAGCGAAGGGTCAAACGGGGCTGGCATGCCGGTCGCGGCATCGGGCCGGGCGCCGCTCGCAGCGTCATAGGCAAAGCCGGTCAGCGCATCGAGCACGTACAGGCGACTGACCGGTGCCGCGTCTTCTTGTGCTGCGGCAGCCGAACTGGCGACGACGATGGCGCCGTCAATGGAAACGGGCGCGCCAGCGGCGCGCTCGCCTTCGGCGCGGGCATTGGGAAAATCGAAGCACCAGCCTTTTTTGGCATCCGGTCCAAAGTAGGTGAAGCGCCCACCTTTGACTGCATAGCCGGTGGAAGTGGCGGACAGCGTGCGGGGGGCAAGCTGCGAGCGGACCACGGCGCCGTCGCGCGCCCCCGGAGCGTCCAGAATGGCATACACGGACTGCTGCGTAAATGAAGGCGGCAGCAAGTCGCTCGCCTCGATCAGTTTTCCGGTGGCGAATAAAATCAGGTAGCCACCGCCGGGGGCGAACACCACCTTGGGTGCATGGGCGATCGGCTGCGGCGCGCCACTGTCGTCGCGCGCGGTAAACAAGCGATGCGCGGCCATGGCATTGAAGTCGAAGCGCCACAGGTTGCCGTGCAGGTCGCCGGCGTAAGCACGGCTGGCGCTGCCGTCGCCGGCCAGCACCAGTGCCGGCGCCGACAAGGCATTGGGCAGAGCGCCGCCAGCACCCGCCGTGGCGATGCTGAAATAATTGACGGCTCGCTGCCATGGTTGCGACGCAGGCTTGTCCAGCGACAGCAGGAACAAGGCGCCGGCGCCGTCAGCGGCGAGGTTGTTCAAGCCACTGGAGACAAGCGCGTAGTAGCGGAGCGAAGCGTCGCTCACGCTCTTGCCGGTATTGATTTTCGCGATCAAGGGCGCCTGCCTGACGTGGCCCATCGCCGGATCATCCGCGTCGGTGAACTCCCATATGCCGCGCAAGCCCTGGGCGAATCGGGCCGGGTCGGTGACGTCGAGCGCGAACAGGCCGCGCGCGCCCATGCCCATGCCAGAAGCGAGCACCGTACGCCAGGAGCCACCCACGCGCGCGTCGCCAACGCCCGGACTGCCGTCCACGTAGGGGCGGCCCTGGTAGGCCGGGCTGCTCAAGGCCGCCAGACGGGAAGCCAGCGCCCCCGGCACATAGGCGAACAGCTCGGCCCCGGTAACGGCGGAAAACGCATGCAGCATGCCGTCGTTGGCGCCCACATACACCGCCAGCTCGCGCTCCCTGAACTGCGCGCGAAACGCTGCATGCGCGTTGTCGGGCGTGTCCGCCGGTGGCGAGCCGACGATCAGCGGGATGCTGTTGACGATGTCGCCCAGCACGCCGGTGCGCTTGCGGAACTGGCCTTGCGGTTGCCCCAGTTCACGCGCACGCTCGCCGCGCACAAAGGCGGTGCGCAGTTCGCCCAGGCCGTCGGCAGCGGCGCCAGGTTGTGGCCGGTCCAGCAGCAGGCGCGTGGATGCGGCCAGCTTGTCCCAGGTGAAGGGGACCGTCGCGCCGGACGGATCGCCCGTAAAAATATCCCTGACTGCACCGCTTGAAAGCAGCGCCGCCGCATCCCACGCCGGCTCGGCCGCATAGTGAATCGTGCCGTCACCGTTGACGGTGAACGAGCGCCTTTGCAGCGTGCCCGACGCAGAGGCGATATCGCCGCCGGCCTGGATCAGGAATGACACGCCGTCCTCGCCATGCCAGGCGGCCAAGGGCCCGGCCGTGTCGGCTTGCCCCAGCCGCCCGGGCGGCACCAGCAGTTGGGGCGCCGCGCCTGCGCCGATGGCAACGAGGAGCAGGCAAACGATGGCCCAAGCCACGGCCCATGCGCGCGCGGCGATCATGCGTTCGCCCCCGCCTTTAGGTAAAACGCCTGCAGCACGACGCGGGTCGATTCAGTGGCGCCAAAGCCAATGGCGGTGATGCGATAAAAATTTTGGGTGCGCCTGCCCGCATCGTGGCCCGCGCGCGCATACGGCATCAGTTCGATGATGTAGCGTGGCAGCCGCGCCGGCAGTGCGCCGCGGCCATACGGCATGGCCGCTCCGGTAAAGCGCCCGTATTCCACCGTCCTGATGCTGCCCGAGCCTTCCCCTTCGGCTCCGCCCGCCAACGCCACGCTCTGCCACGCCGCCGGCGCAGGTTCAAGCGAACGCAGGCAAAGCCCGAGCTCGGGATTGTCCTGCCCCGCCCCGCAGCCCTGAACGAACCCTTCGGCGCTGCCGTCCGCGAACATGGCCGCCCGCTTGGACGCGGGATCGGCGCCGCCTTCGATATCGTGTTCAGCGTCTTGCAATGCCGCCTCGGCCCCTTGCAGTGCGATTTGCCGATCACGCTCGCCGCGCGCCGAGCGTTCCGCATTGAGCGCGGTGCGCACCATGGAAGCGGCAAGCAGCATCAGCACCACCACGATGCACAGCGTGACAAACAGCGCAGCGCCTTGTTGCGCGGCGGCTGGTGAACGATGGGTGCGGAGGCGATGAGAACGCATCCTGCCCTCAGTGCGCCACATTGCGCAATTGGATAGTGGACGAGAATGTGCGCCGCTCGCGATCACGCAGCGGCAGCGCCATGTTTGCCTTTTCGACGTGCACGCCCAGGTCGCCGGGGGCGGCAGCGCTGTAGGCCGCGCCAAACAGGTCGAACACCGCAGCACTGCCCACGCCCTTGCTGCGCCGCGCGCCATGCAGCACCAGCGCCACCTTGATGCTCGCCACGCGCTTCCACCATGTGTCGGGCACGATCGTTCCCATGCTGTCGGCCTCTGGCGCCAGGTTGGCATCGTGCGCCGTAATGTCGGTGGCGCTAACGAAGCGGTTGGCTTGCCCGTCCGCGACGGCATCGGTGTCAACCCCGTACAGGACCTGGAACGAATCCACACCACCAACCACCGCCTCGGCGCTCCAGTTGTTCGCGCCGCGGTATTTGCAGCGCAATTCAGGTTCGCCCTTGGCGCTGCTGCCGACATAAAAGATGCTCCAGCCCTCCTGCCCGGCGCCGACCGTGAAGCCGGCGCACGTGAGCGCGCTGCCGTCGCCGCCGGCCTTGCCCGAACCGGCAAAGCGCAGCGCCAGCACGTCGCTGCCATTGATGGCGGCCGGCCGCGGATTGGTCAGCGCATCGCTGTCAGACGAAAGCGATGCGGCGTCCAGCCCCATGATGAAGGGCGGTGCGGCTGGGTCGGGCTCGCCGGCGGCGTCGTCGCGGTCAAGGTCGGCAAAGCCGGCCTGGCGCGCCGCCCGCTCGATGGCGGCCAGCGCAAAGCGCCCGGCGTCGTCGACCATGGCGGCCTCGGTCTGGGCCACATAACTGGCGCTGGCAGACACCAGCGTCATAGCGGCGATCAGGATGACGAAGGCGCCGACGGCCACGGCCACCAGCAGCTCGCTGATGGTAAAACCGCGCTCGCGCTTCATGAGGATGCTCCCGCGACGATGGCCACCATCGGCGCGAACTGCGCCTCGGCGCCGGCGTCCGTACTGCGCGTGCGCCAGCCCAGCTTGATGACGATGGGCGCATTGAGCCCGCCCGCGCACGGCCAGGCCAGCGTATTGGCCCCTTTGGCCCCTTTGGCCCCTTTGGCCACGATGGCGGCGTCTCGGCAAACGGTGACGCGAGCGCCGGGAAAGCCCGCATGCAGCGCCTGCGAAATTTCGTACAGGTCAAAGGCAGCCATTTGCGCGCTGTTGCAGTCGGCGCCCGCATAGCACGGCGCAGCAGGGGGCGCGGGCGGGCCGTCGGTCAGCGCGTCGTAATGGAGCTGCAGGTAGGCATTGAGCGCGTCGCCGCCGCGCGACTGTTGCGCGTTGGCCTGCATGCGGTCGGCCAGCGAGCCGGCCAGTTGCACCGCTGCCGACGTGAGCGCGGTGGCCTGGCGCGTTTGCAGCGCGGCCAGCTGCGCGCCGGCGGCGCCCAGCACGCCGATGGCCAGCACCAGGATGGACACCAGCACTTCGATGAGGGTAAAGCCGCCAACCTGTTTTGCTTGCACCAGAGCCTCCGCAACGTTGAACGCGCGGCAGCCAAGCACGGTGCGGCCCCTGCATTTACACTGCAGAGTTCGCTACCTTGCATTGATCTGGATCGCTTGGGCACCAAGTTATCAGGCGTGACAAAGCCGCCGATGAGATGGCTCAACAGTGCGAAGGGACTTATTTGCGGGGTTTGCGCTCTTGCCCGACTTCGGCAATGGCATCCTGGAATTCGGCCAGGTCCTCGAAGTTCTTGTAGACGGAGGCAAAGCGGATGTAGGCAATCTTATCGAGCCGTTTGAGTTCGGCCATGACCAGTTCGCCCACGTAATTGGTATCGACTTCGCGCTGGCCGCTGGTGAGCAGCTTTTCCTCGATCGAGGCCACGGCCAGGTCGATCGCTTCGGCCGACACGGGGCGCTTGCGCAGCGCCAGCATCAGCGAACCGCGCAGCTTGGCCGACGCAAAATCGGTGCGGCTGCCGTTCTTTTTAACGATGATCGGCATCGACAGCTCGATCCGTTCCTTGGTCGTGAAGCGCTTGTCGCACTTGGCGCAGCGGCGCCGGCGCCGGATCGAATCGCCCTCCTCGGACACGCGCGTGTCGAGGACCTGGGTATCTTCATGCTGACAGAAAGGACATTTCATGTGGGCGCCGGCGCTTCGCTTGGCTTTAAGAAGCGTAGACCGGGTACTTGTCGGTCAGCTTCTTGACTTCGGCCTTGACGCGCTCCACCACAGCCTGGTCGCCCGGGTTGTCGAGGATGTCGGCGATCAGGTTGCCGACCGTGGTGGCATCTTCTTCCTTGAAGCCGCGCGTGGTAAACGCCGGGCTGCCCAGGCGAATGCCGGAGGTGACGAACGGCTTTTGCGGGTCGTTCGGGATGCCGTTTTTATTGCACGTCATGTGCGCGGCGCCGAGCAGGGCTTCGGCTTCCTTGCCCGTCAGGTTTTTGGCGCGCAAGTCGACCAGCATCACGTGCGACTCGGTGCGGCCGGAAACAATACGCAGGCCGCGCGCGATGAGCGCCTTGGCCAGGGCGTCGGCGTTCTTGACGACCTGCTGTTGGTATTCCTTGAAGCCAGGCTCCAGCGCTTCCTTGAAGGCAACGGCTTTGCCGGCGATCACGTGCATCAGCGGGCCACCCTGGATGCCGGGGAAAATTGCCGAGTTGATCGCCTTTTCGTGCTCGGCCTTCATCAGGATGATGCCGCCGCGCGGGCCGCGCAGCGACTTGTGCGTGGTCGAGGTGACGAAGTCGGCGTGCGGCACCGGGTTCGGGTAGACACCGGCGGCGATCAGGCCGGCGTAGTGCGCCATGTCGACCATGAAGTAAGCGCCCACATCCTTGGCGACCTTGGCGAAGCGCTCGAAGTCGATTTTCAGCGAAAACGCCGAGGCGCCCGCGATGATCATCTTCGGCTTGTGCTCATGGGCCAGTTTTTCCATAGCGTCATAGTCGATGTCTTCTTCCGGCGTCAAGCCGTAGGAAACAACATTAAACCACTTGCCCGACATGTTCAGCGCCATGCCGTGGGTCAGGTGGCCGCCTTCGGCCAGCGACATGCCCATGATGGTGTCGCCCGGTTTGAGCATGGCGAAAAACACGCCCTGGTTGGCCTGGGAACCGGAATTAGGCTGCACGTTGGCCGCTTCAGCGCCAAACAATTGCTTGACGCGATCAATCGCCAACTGCTCGGCGATATCGACGAATTCGCAGCCGCCGTAGTAGCGCTTGCCTGGATAGCCTTCGGCGTATTTGTTGGTCAACTGCGAGCCCTGGGCTTGCATAACGGCAGGCGAGGTGTAGTTCTCGGAGGCGATCAGCTCAATGTGATCTTGCTGGCGGGTGTTTTCTTTTTGAATTGCGGCCCACAATTCCGGGTCAACATTGGCGAGCGTGTGATCTTTTGCAAACATGAAAAACTCCAATCGATAAGAGTGCGAGGCACCTGACTGTAAGGATCGAATGAGGAATACCGTCGGAAACAGGACAGGCAGCCTCATCGTGCGCTTCCATCGGTGGCTGCCCAGGCGAACGGCTGATGAAATCTCACGTTCCCCGGTGGAAGCCCACCTTTCGCCGACTGGCAAGGACCTCGCCGCGACTTTTCGCCAGTTACGTGAGACGTAATGGAGGCCAAATTGTAAGTTAAACCCTTGATTTGGGCAAGGAAAGGGCTTGCAAAGGTGACAGCGCGCCGGATCGAAGGACACATCGGCTACAATTTGTTGGTTACCCCACTGTAGGGATGTGAGAAATGATCGTTTTTATTACAGGCGCCTCGGCAGGTTTTGGCGCCGAAATGGCACGTACGTTCGTAAAAAACGGCCATCAGGTCGTGATTAGCGGGCGCCGCAAGGAGCGGCTCGACGCCCTGGCGGCCGAACTGGGCGACCTGGCGTTGCCGCTGGTGATGGATGTCACCTGCAAGGATTCGATCAACGAGGCGATGTCGATGCTGCCGCAGTCATGGCGCCAGATAGATGTGCTGATCAACAATGCCGGCCTGGCGCTGGGCACCAAACCTGCGCACGAAGCGCCGCTGGAAGACTGGGAAACCATGATCGCCACCAATTGCACGGGGCTGGTGACCATGACGCGCACCCTGCTGCCGGCGATGGTCGAGCGCGGCAGCGGGCTGATTATCAACTTGGGGTCGGTTGCCGGACATTATCCCTACCCTGGGGGCAATGTGTACGGAGCAACCAAGGCATTCGTGGACCAGTTTACGCTCAATTTACGGGCCGACCTGGTGGGCACGGGCGTGCGCGCGACCAATCTGGCGCCGGGTTTGTGCGGCGGGACCGAGTTTTCGAACGTGCGCTTCAAGGGCGACGACGCGGCTGCAGCCAAGGTGTATGAAGGCACCCAGCCGTTGACGGCGAGCGATATTGCCGAGACGGCGTATTGGGTGGCGACGCTGCCGCCGCATGTGAATATCAATACGATCGAGATGATGCCGGTGTGCCAGGGGTTTTCGCCGTTTACGATCAAGCGGGATGTGGTGGCGTAGCGTTGTAGTGTTGCCAGGGAACCCGCTTACAGCGGCAAAACTGCTCGAATGTCAAGGACAGCGCTTTCACTACAGCGTGATTGCGCACGCGGCTCTTGCAAATCGTCGGAAAAGCGCGAAGCGCGCATTCCGACATTGCCAGCGTCAACGCGACGCATGCAGTGTCGGAATGCGCGCTTCGCGCTTGTCCGACCTACAGTCCACGACGACTCTTTTGTAACATCCTCGTAAGGACCACGACTCATTAGCATTGTATCGGTGAATTGCGTCGTCGAAAAGTAGTTGGCTCCCACCCCATGTTTAAGCCTGCCCTCCTCCCGGCTATGTACGCTTCGTTACATTTCGCCCAGATAAATCGATTAGAATGTTTCCCACCTTGACTCATGACCCTGACATGCCCTCAGCATTCACCTGGCAAGTCCGCATCTACTACGAAGATACCGACGCGGGCGGCATCGTTTTTTACGCCAATTACCTGAAATTTTTTGAGCGCGCGCGCACCGAATGGCTGCGCGCGACCGGCGTCAACCAGCAAGCCTTGGCGGACTCCGACGGCGCCATTTTCGTCGTCAAAAACGCAAGCATTGACTACCACGCGCCAGCCAAGCTCGACGATGTAATAGACTTAACGCTAAGCATACAAAAACTTGGCGGCGCCTCCATTCAATTTTTACAGCAAGCCTGGCGCGGCGATACCCTGCTCGCCAGCGCCAGCGTCAAGGTAGGCTGCGTTGATGCGCGGACGCTGCGTCCACGCCCCCTGCCCCCTGCTACCGCTGCTAAAATGCGACCCGCCTGATTCACTCCACTCGATAGAATAGCGAACCCGATGAACGCACCCCAAGACCTTTCCTTTATCGCGCTGATCACCCATGCCCACCTGATCGTGCAATTGATCATGGCACTGCTGCTGATAGTTTCCCTGATGAGCTGGACCTATATTTTCCGCAAAAGCTTCGCTATCAGCGCAGCCCGCGCCCAGACCGAGAAGTTCGAACGCAGCTTCTGGGCCGGCGGCAACCTGAACACCCTGCACGAAAGCGCCAGCCGCAGCCGCGAACAAAGCGGTGCACTGTCGCGCATTTTCGATGCAGGCATGGGCGAATTCATTAAAGGCAAGCAAGCATCGGACAAGCGCGACCCGCTCGACACCGGCGCCGTACTCGACGGCGCGCGCCGCGCCATGCGCGCTGCCTTCCAGCGCGAACTTGACTCGCTCGACACCCATTTGAACTTCCTGGCGTCGGTTGGTTCCGTGTCGCCCTATATTGGTTTGCTGGGCACCGTGTGGGGCATCATGAATGCCTTCCGCGGCCTTGCCAATGTGCAGCAAGCCACGCTGGCCGCCGTGGCGCCAGGCATTGCCGAAGCGCTGATCGCGACCGCCATCGGCCTGTTCGCCGCCATTCCGGCCGTCGTCGCCTACAACCGCTTTACGCACGACATCGACCGCCTCGCCATCCGCTTCGAGAGCTTCGTCGAAGAATTTTCGAACATCCTGCAGCGCCAGTCGCGCTAAGCGAAGGACACCATGGCTTCCTTTTCCAGCAGCCTGCGCGGCGGTCGCAAACGCAAGTTCAAATCTGAAATCAACGTGGTGCCCTACATCGACGTGATGCTGGTGCTGCTGATTATTTTCATGGTGGTGCCGCCCGCAAACAGCCCGAGCGTCATCAATCTGCCGAATGCGCAAAAATCCGCACTGCCGCCGGATAACTACTTGCAGGTAATCATTCAGCCCGATGCAACGCTGTCGATCGGCATCAACGGCGCGCGCACCCAGGCGCCCGAAAAAATGCCCGACCGCACCGCCCTGCTGCGCCGCCTGCGCGACCTGCACCAAGAGCATCCTGAGTATCCCGTCATGATTGCCGGCGACAAGGACAGCAAGTACGACGACGTGATCCAGCTCATTTCGGAAGCCAAGAAAATGGGCATCACCCGGGTTGGGCTGGCCACCAAGTGACAGACACCATGGCATCCACGACTCCCATCTCGGTCCACGGTGTGCCCTACACCATTCCGCCGGAACCGAACAAGGTGCCGGCGATCATTGTCGCGCTGCTCGTGCACGCCGGCTTGCTCGCCTTCTTGTGGGTGGGCATCAAGTGGCAGAACGTCGAGCCGACCGCCGTGGAAGCGGAAGTGTGGGACATGAAAACCGAAACGGCCGCGCCGCCGCCGCGAACGCAAGCGGTGCGCCAGCCGGACCCGGTGCCGGTGCCCAAGGTCGTGCCTCCCCTTCCTCCTCCGCCGCCGCCCAAGGTGGCCGAGCCGGTGGTGCCCAAGGTAGCCAAGGTGGCGGAGCCGGTTGCGCCCAAGACACCCGACATCGCACTCGAACGCGAAAAAGAAAAGAAAAAGCTGCTTGAAAAGAAGCTACTCGAGAAGAAGCTGGCCGACGAGAAAGTGGCCAAGGATAAGGCGCGCGAGGTAGCTGAACTTGACGCCAAGGAAAAAGCGCTGGCCGAGAAAAAAGAGAAAGAACTAGCCGCCAAAAAAGAAAAAGCGCTGGCGGACAAGCTGCTCGCAGACAAGGCCAAGGCTGAAAAAGCCGCCAAGGCCGCCCAGGACTTGTTCGACGAAAAACTGATTCAAAAAATACGCGAGATGGAGATGAAGCGCATCACCGGCGGCATGGGCAACAACGGCGGCGCCGAACGCGCCACCGCACCCAAGATCGACGCCGGCTACGTCGCCGCGATCACCAGCAAGATCAAACGTTCGACCTCCTACAACGGCGACACTGACGTAGAGGGCAATCCGCGTGCAACCTTCAAAATCGAACAATTGCCTACGGGGGAGATTATCTCCGTCCGCAAGACCAAAAGCAGCGGCATTCGAGCCTTCGACGAGGCTGTAGAACGCGGCATTAACAATTCGTCACCACTTCCAAAGAAAAAAGATGGTACGGTAGAGCGCTCTATTGAAGTCAGCATCTTGATGAAGGAGCTCGACTGAATCACCTTGCACACACCGGGAAAGACCGAATGAACAAACTGCATACCTTGATGTTTACCGTCGGCCTGCTGGCCGGCGCGTCCGCCCATGCCCAGCTCAAAATCGAGATTGCCGGCGTTGGCAGCAACCAGATTCCCATCGCCGTGGCCGCCTTTGCCGATGAATCGATGGCCCCGGCCCAGGTGTCTGCCATCATCAAAGCCGACCTTGAGCGCAGCGGCGTGTTCAAGGTCATCGATGCCGGCGCCATGTCGGAAAACGACCCGGTCAGCTACAGCCAGTGGAAGGCGCGCGGCGCCGATGCGCTGGTCGTGGGCAGCGTGCAAAAGCTGGCCGACGGCCGCTTCGAGGTGCGCTACAAGCTGCACGACACGGTCAACACGGCCCAGCTTTCCGCCATGAACCAGGCCGCGCAGCCCAAGTACACGCGCTTGTCGGCCCACAAGATTGCCGACGATATTTACGAGAAGCTGACCGGCACCCGCGGCGCCTTTGCCACCCGTGTTGCGTACGTCAGCGAAAACCGCGGTGCGCGCGATTATCGCCTTGAAATTGCCGACGCCGACGGCGAAGCAGTCCAGGTCGCGGTGCGCTCGAACGAGCCGATCATTTCGCCATCCTGGTCGCCCGACGGCAGCAAAGTTGCCTACGTTTCGTTCGAGCAGCGCAAACCCGTGATCTATGTGCAAAACCTGGTCACGGGCGGACGCAAGGTCGTGGTCAATGAAAAAGGCAGCAATTCGGCCCCGTCATGGTCGCCCGACGGCACCAAACTGACGGTGGCGCTGTCCAAGGATGGCCACACCCAGGTCTACAGTGTGAACGCCGATGGCGGCAACGTGCGCCGCTTGTCCAACAGCAACGGCATCGATACCGAGCCACAATACTCCGCCGACGGCCAGACGATTTACTTTACCAGCGACCGCAGTGGCGGCCCGCAAATTTACAAGATGAGCAGCAGCGGCGGCAACGCCACGCGCGTGACCTTCAATGGCAGCTACAACATCAGCCCGCGCGTGTCGTCCGACGGCAAGACGCTGGCCTGGGTGTCGCAGCGCGACGGCGGCTACAGCCTGTACGCAATGAACCTGGCCAGCGGCCAGGAATTGCGGCTGGCCGACGGCGCCACGGAACCGAGTTTTTCGCCGAACGGCAAGTACATCATGTACGCCACCAAAACTGGCGGACGCACCTCACTGGCCGTGGTATCGGTCGATGGCCGCGTCAAGCAGCGCTTGACTACCCAGGCGGGCAACATTCGGGAACCCAACTGGGGCCCGTTCCAGAAGTGATTAGCAGCACCTTTAACCAGTCCAGGAGAAAAATTATGCGCAAATTCCACAGTCTTGCATTCATTGTCGCGAGCGCTGCCCTGCTGTCAGCATGCAGCTCCCCCGTCAAGCTGGCCGAAATACCGCCGGTGGTGGACCGCAGCGCCGCCGATGCGCCCAAGACCAACGTTGCCGATCCGCGCGATGTACGTCCCGTCGAGACCGGTTCTGTTGATCCCTTGAACGATCCGCAAGGCACGCTCGCCAAGCGCAGCGTGTATTTCGACTATGACAGTTTCGTGGTGCGCGACGACGGCAAGCAAGTTGTCGAAAGCCACTCCGGCTACCTGAACAAGAACAAGGGCCGCAAGATCCTGATCCAGGGAAATACCGACGAGCGCGGCGGCACCGAATACAACCTGGCGCTGGGCCAAAAGCGCGCTGAAGCGGTGCGCAAGTCGATGGCCGCCCTGGGCGTGGACGAAAACCAGATGGAAGCGGTGTCGCTGGGTGAAGAAAAGCCAAAGGCGATGGGCAGCGGCGAAGCGGCATGGGCGGAAAACCGCCGTGCAGACATCGTCTATTAATTGAATTGCTTGCGGCCACATGAGAGCGGGGAACGCGATGCGTCGCGCTCCCCGTTTGCGTCTATGCCGCAACAGGTTTTGAAAGAATCACCATGATGATCAAGCTAGCCACACCGCGTCTCGCGGCCGCCTGCCTCGCGCTTGCCGCCTGGCTCCCCCTGCAGTCGCACGCCGGCATCCTCAATGATGACGAAGCGCGCAAGGCCATCCTCGAGCTGCGCGCCAAGGTCGACGGCATCGCGCGCGACCTGAACGGGCGCATCGACACCAAGGCCGACAAGACGGTATCGCTGGAGATGGTCAACCAGCACGAGCAAACCATGGCCGAGATCGCCAAGCTGCGCGGCCAGCTCGAAGTGCTGAGCAATGAAATCGTCACCGCGCAAAAACGCCAGAAAGATTTTTATACCGATCTCGACGCGCGCATCCGCAAGCTTGAGCCGCGCCAGGTCAGCATCGACGGCCAGGAAGCGGCCGTTGCGCCCGACGAGCAGAGCACCTACGAGGCCGCCATGGCGACCTTCAAGGGCGGCGACTACAAGACCGCGGCCACGCAGCTGGGCGCGTTCGTGCAGCGCTATCCGCAGTCGAGCTACGCGTCGAACGCGCAGTACTGGCTGGGCAACGCGTACTACGCGCAGCGCGACTGCAAGAAGGCAATCGTCGCGCAGCAAGTTGTGGCGACCACTTATCCGGACAGCGCCAAGGCGCCGGACGCGATGCTCAACATCGGCACTTGCTACGCGGAGATGAAGGACAAGAAAGCGGCGACCAAGGCGCTCAAGGATTTGATTGCCAAGTATCCGGATTCGGCTGCTGCTCAGGCTGCACACGATCGTCTGCCGGGGCTGAAATAATCCCGCATGTAAAAATATATGGGTGTGAGCATTTGACAGAATCGCTGCCTGCCCCTATAATCTTGCTTCTTTCGGGTCGTTAGCTCAGCTGGTAGAGCAGCGGACTTTTAATCCGTTGGTCGCAGGTTCGAATCCCGCACGGCCTACCACGAATGCGCAGTAAGCAAAATGAAGCAGTTACGAGTGATCGTAACTGCTTTTTTTGTTTGTGGGTCTGATCCATTTTTACTCGCTTGTGCCGTGCTTGTGTCTTGAGTCTCGGCAAGCATGGCGCCGACAACTGCGGCGTGCTTGGCCATCTGCGCGGGCGCCAAGTGTGCGTAACGCCGCACCGAGTCAGCCAACTTCCATCCGCCCATCTCATGCAGGCCGTAAAGCTGCGCGCCGTTCTGAGCCAGTCAGCTTGGCCAAGTGTGGTGCAGGTCGTGCCTGCGATAAGTAATCGACGCCGCCCCCCATCAGGATGCCCCGCCAAGCCTTGGAGTTGACGTACTTGATCGGCTTACCTGCGGCGGCCCTGCCCTCCCCCTTGGGACACTGACCCCGTGCCAGCCGCGTGCCATGCCCCGCAGCGGCCGACCGGGGCGTTCAACTCGTGTCAACCTGCAATACATTTTACAACGCACACGCTCGCTTTGAATCCCAGTATCGGATCTGTTTGCTTTCGAACTGCTCCCAAAATTCACCTTCGCCATGTGCTTTTTTGGTGACTGTTCAGCCCCTATGACCGGCAGAAATTAGTTGTAAACAATTGTGATCGCGTTCATCATGCTGGCATGGCAA
>NZ_JAFCTU010000062.1:0-17002 GCF_049896185.1 Massilia sp. TSP1-1-2 | reverse complement strand
GTTGTGTTTCTTGATAACTCCCATTTTATCAATCACTTACGGCATTCTTGCCCTTTTTTATGCAAAATTCAGGCTAGGATCACCACACCGACCGACCACGCACGCTTGACCACGGAGCCTATCATGCCCAACACCAAACCCTTCCCCGACCCGGCCACTGCCCACGCCCTTTCCGACGAAGCTGACATCGGCAGCGGCGAAAAAACGCCGGGACAGCTAGAAACTGAACAAATGATCCGCGAAATCCCCCCGCTGCCGCCTTCGGGTCAGCAATCGGCCGAAGACGATGCCGCAGGACGCGACGCGGTTGGCGCGGGACGCGAACGGCGCGAGCATGACGCCTCGCTTCAGCGCGACGAACCAGCCGACAACCTCGACGCGCTCGATCCGGCCCCGCCAGAGGGAAACTAAGGAAAGTGAACGAGGAGGGTAAGCAAGGCGCTAAGCAAGCCGTCCTGCTCAGGCCCGCAGCGAGGTCCGCAGCGAGGCCCTCAGCGCTACCTTGAGCGGTGTCTGGGGCGCGCGCGGTTCCTCGACCGGCGCATTGACTGGCGGGGGCACATCCTCCGGCACCGGGGGTGGTTTTGGTTCGGGCACCGCCGGCGCGTCCGGGTCGGGCGTGGAATGGGCGCGCGCGGCGCCAGGGCTTGTTGCTTGCGTAACCATGATGTGCCTTTCTGCGTACTTTGTTGCAAGATTGGCTGCGACGTTTGCGGCGACGGACGTCACCAAACGCGTCGCGACCCTCTTGGCTGGATTACCGCGCGCCCTGCAGGCACGTGGCAATGACGGCCCCGCTGGGCCGCTGCGGCATCAGTGTTTCTGTTTTTGCTTGGCGCCGCCGCCGGCACCGCCCTCTTCGCCGGCCTTTTGGCGCGACATGTGCTCGTGACTGCTCTTGTCGGTGCTCTTACCGGCATTTTCCTTGGCGACGTCTGCCTCCGACTTGTGATCGGACTGCTGGTTTTGCGTTTCGTTCGTTTTAGATTGCGTCATGGTGTGCTCCTTGAGTGAAGTGAAGTTAAAAAACAGTTTGAATGGGTGGGTTAAGGCGCCCGGCGCGACAAAGCCAGCAAGTTGTCGACCTCGGTGCGCGCCACTTCCACGCCCGCCACGCAGGCAATGTCGGCGGTGGCATGCCCGCCCGCCGTCTGCGACCGGGTGATCGTCGCCGCCGGGTCGCCATCCTTGCCGCCGTCGACCGTTTTGCTGATGCGATACTCGAAGTCCCACATGTCGCCGCAATCCTTGAGCGGTGTCACGGCAATGGTGAAACCCTTGTACTCTTCCGTTGTAATTTGCATATGTTTCTCACTTGTTTTTCGCAGACTATCATGGAAAAAGTGAAACTTCCGTACGGTGCTTCAATCGTGCGCGGGCCGTCCCGCCTGGCGCTGTTGCCTTGCCGCAGCAAAACTCGGTATAGTCTGACAACTCAACTTCCCGCACCCGCCCCCATGACGTTTCGCATTCGCTCCCGGATCGCTTCGCTCGTACCCGCCCTGTTTGCGGCCGGCGCCGCCGCCGCCCCGATGACGCTGGCCGATTACTTGGCGCTGTCTGGCCCCGCGCCCACCGCCACCATCACCTATGGCAGCGCGCCTTCACAGTTTGCCGAATTGTTCCGCCCGGCCGGTCCAGGCCCATTCCCTGTCGTGGTGCTGGTGCATGGTGGCTGCTGGACGGTCAAATACGGGGGCATCACGCAAATGCACAATGTGGCCGGGGCGCTAGCCGCGCGCGGTATTGCAGTATGGAACGTGGAATACCGCCGGGTTGACGAAGACGGTGGCGGCTACCCCGGCACCTATCTGGACATGAACGCCGCGCTCGACAAGCTGGCAAGCGAGGCCCGGCGCTACCAGCTCGACACTGCGCGCATCGTCGCCATGGGCCACTCGGCGGGTGGGCAGCTGGTGCAATGGATCGGCGCGCGCGCAAAGATTGCCCCGTCCAGTCCCCTGTTCCAAGCCAAGCCGCTGCCGGTGCGCAGCATCATCAGCCTGGGAGGCCTGGCCGACCTGCGCCATGAACAAGCGCTGATCAAGTCGAGTTGCGGGCTCGACCTGGTGCAACTGACCGGCTTGCCCAGCGCTACCCGCCCGAACGCGTTCGTCGACACCAATGCTGCCGAGCTGATGCCCAACGGCAGCCGCACGCTGCTGATCACGGGGGCGCTCGACACCATTTCGCCGCCTCGCGTAGCCTACGCCTACGCGGCGCGGGCCCAAGCCGCCGGCGACAGCGCCAGCGTGCTGATCCTGCCAAACGCCAGCCATTACGATGAAATCGCCGCCATTTCTCCTGCGTGGGAACTGATCCTGCCAGAAATCAAAAATGCCCTAGGCATAGTCAGATAACCATCTTCCAAGGAAAATTCTTGTTGCGTGCGTGCAACAAGCGACACTGGATAGCTTCCCACTTCTGGTATCGTCGATTTACGCGTCAACTTTCAACCTACGCTTACCTTGCGCGTAGCGCTGGCCCATTCCCCGCCAGCCAACGGTTTTTTGGCATTCCAGCCGCCTAGCGCCCCAGCCTCGCCTTGGACAAACGCAACACGCTGCATGTGCAGCAAAAGGAACACCATGCATCAACTCGACACGGCTGCAGGCGCTGAATTTCTCGCCTTTACCATGGGTCAGGAAGAATACGGACTCGACATCCTGAAAGTTCAGGAAATACGCGGCTACGAAGCGGTCACCACCCTGGCCAACGCGCCGGATTATTTTAAAGGCGTCGTCAATTTGCGCGGCGTGATCGTCCCGGTAATCGACATGCGCATCCGCTTTGGCCTAGGCACACCCACTTACGACGAATTTACCATTGTCATCGTGCTCAATATCGGCGGCAGCGTGATGGGCATAGTGGTTGACAGCGTCTCGGACGTGACCACGCTCGCCCCCGAGCAGATCCGCCCCGCCCCGCAACTGGGCAGCGCGATCGGCGCCGACTACCTGATCGGAATGGGCACGATCGACGGGCGCATGCTGATCCTGATTGACATCGACAAGCTGATGGGCAGTGACGACATTGGCCTGACGCGCAAGCTGGCTGCCTGATTTTTTGCCAAATTAATGCATCTATTCGAAGCTACAAAGGAAACGCTATGTTTAACAATATGACCGTACGAACCCGTCTGCTGTCCGGCTTTTTGCTGGTGGTACTTCTGGGGGCCGTCGTGGCCGTAATTGGCATTGCCAGCATGGCGAGAATGAATGCACAGGCCAGGCAGGCGTATTCGGACGACTTGCTGGGCATTTCGGCGAGCAAGGAAGCCAACATTAACTTGATTTACATGACGCGCGCCATGCGTAACATGCTGCTGACAAGCAGCGCCGAAGACAAAGCCAAGTACGCGCGCGTTGCCGATGAAGCACGCAAGACCATGCTGGAGCGGATCGCCGTCGCGCGCCCGCTGTTTCGCAGCGCCGAAGCAAAAACATTGTTCGTGGAGCTGGACAAGGGCCTGGCCGACTACGAGGCGGGACGCCAACAGGTGATCAAGCTGGCCGCCGGCGAGCGCCCGGAAGAGAAGGCGGCCGCAATAACGTACGCACTTGGCCCGTTGTCCAAAATAGTGAACTATGCCGACGACAAGCTGACCCAGATTGGCGTGACCAAGGAAAAAATCGCGGCCGAGTCGGCCGCGGCCTCCGACCAGGAGTACACCGACACGCGCACCCTGATGATCGTGCTGGTCCTGGTTAGCGTGGGCGCGAGCATCGGCCTTGGCCTGTGGATTACCAGGGTGCTGACGCGCCAGCTGGGCGGCGAGCCGGCGTATGCGGTCGAAGCGGCGGGCGCGATTGCCGCCGGCGAACTGTCAAACCCTATTCACACCGGCAACGGCGACCAGAGCAGCCTTCTGTTTGCGATGGAAGCGATGCGCAAATCGCTCGTCAAGATTGTCGGTGAGGTGCGTAGCGGCACCGACACCATCGCTACCGCCTCCAACCAGATCGCCGCCGGCAACCTGGACTTGTCCTCGCGCACCGAAGAACAGGCCAGCTCGCTGGAAGAAACTGCCTCTTCCATGGAAGAGCTGACCAGCACCGTCAAGCAAAATGCGGACAATGCGCGCCAGGCCAACCAACTGGCCGTGTCGGCCTCGGAAGTGGCGCTCAAGGGCGGCAGCGTGGTGGCCGAAGTGGTCGACACGATGGCCTCGATCAACGCATCGTCCAAGAAAATTGTGGACATCATCGGCGTGATCGATGGCATCGCGTTCCAGACCAACATCCTGGCGCTTAACGCGGCGGTGGAAGCGGCGCGCGCCGGCGAGCAGGGCCGCGGCTTTGCCGTTGTCGCCACCGAGGTGCGCAACCTGGCCCAGCGCTCGGCGGCGGCGGCCAAGGAAATCAAGACCTTGATCAACGATTCGGTCGACAAGGTCGACGCCGGCGGCAAGCTGGTCGACCAGGCCGGCGTGACGATGGCCGACATCGTGCAGTCGATCACCCGCGTAACCGACATCATGTCCGAGATCGCTTCGGCAAGCATGGAACAGACCATGGGCATCGAGCAGATCAATTCGGCCATTGCCCAGATGGATGAAGTAACCCAGCAAAATGCGGCGCTGGTGGAACAAGCCGCGGCCGCGGCCGGTTCATTGCAGGACCAGGCAGCCGCGCTGGCCGAGGTAGTGAGCGTCTTCAAGCTGGGCTACGACACGGCGGCGCCGGCCGCGCGCGCGCCTATGCGCAAGAGTCCGGCGGGGCGTCTCGTGGCCCGCCCTGCACCGGGCGCTGCACCGAACGCTGCACCGAACCCAACTAAGGCTGCGCTCGCGCCCGCCACGCCGGCCGCGCGCCGGCCCGCGCTGTCGAACAGCGCGGCAGAGGACTGGGAAGAGTTCTGATCGGCCTGGTTTGATTTCGACGCCCGGCCGCTTGCAACCCCCTTGGCCTGTTTTTTTGTGCGCTTCCGCACAGACTGGTATATCTCTCAGGAACTAGTCTCGGGCATCTGACAGTTTTTTAAGGGGCTTAAATTGAAACATCCATCGTTATGCATGATCGCCGCCTGCCTCGCCGGCGCAGCCCTGGCGCCTGCCCAGGCAGCCCCGGCCAAGACCACCGTTGCCAAGAGCGCGCCCGCCCCAACCGCACTCGCGCCAACCGTACTGAACGCGGAAACGGTCAACGCCGCCGGCAAGGGCGCGCCCACCGACGGCAAGCCGGACAGCGCAACAATCCTGCGCGCCCAAGTGCTGCTGGACCGCGCCCACTTCGCGTCGGGCGAGATCGATGGCGCCGCCGGTTCCAACGTGAAAATGGCACTCGTTGGCTTCCAGCGCAAAAATGCCATCAAGGAAACTGGCACGCTTGACGCGGCCACCTGGACCGCGCTCAATGCCGACCCGGCGCCGGCGCTGGCCACTTACACACTGGCCGATGTCGACGTCGCCGGTCCGTTCACCCCGATTCCCGAAGACATGGCCGCCAAAGCCAAGTTGCCCACGCTGGGCTATGCCAGCGCGCTCGAAGGCCTGGGCGAAAAATTCCACGCCAGCACCAAGCTGCTGCAAAAGCTGAACCCGGACAAGGACCTGACCAAGGTCGGCGAGCAAATCCTGGTCCCCAACGTGCTCGATACCGAACCGCTGCCCAAGGCGGGCAAGATTGTCGTCGACAAGTCGGACCGCACGCTCGCCCTGCTCGACGCGAGCGGAAAATTGATCGCCCAGTTCCCGTCCTCGTCCGGCACCGACAAAGACCCGCTGCCGATCGGCACCTGGAAAGTGAACGGCGTGTCGAAAAATCCAAAATTTCACTACAACCCGAAACTGTTCTGGGATGCGGACGCCGGCGAAAAGAAAGCGACCATTCCATCCGGCCCGAACAACCCGGTCGGCGTGGCCTGGATCGACCTGTCCAAGCCGCACTACGGCATCCACGGCACCCCGGTGCCCGGCTCGATCGGCAAGACCCAGTCGCACGGCTGCATTCGCCTGACCAACTGGGATGTGCAAACGGTGACGGCGTCGGTCGGTCCCGGCACCGAAGTGCTGTTGCAAGAATAATTGCTATTTGAAATTTACTGCGTAAAACGAGAGAAGGAACACTTCCATGAAATGGTTATTGACGTTTTTGGCCGGCTTGCTGTTGGGCGCGGGCGGTTTATTTGTTTATCTGCGCCAGGTGGGCCACGTGGACGCCCAGCCGGTCGTGGCCGTGGCGCCCTGCCCGGCCGTGGTCAGCGCTCCGCTTGTCCCCGGCGCCGTCATTGCGCCGGGCAGCCTGCCGCCGGCCCCGATCGTGCCGACCGACTTGAGCGAAGCGGACTTGCCGCTGCGCCCCGTGCAAACGGCTGCCGAAGCGGCCTTGACAGCATCGGCTGCGAGCTCGGCAGCAGCGAGCGCCAACAAGCTGCTCATTCCGGTGGACGGCATGAAACTGGCGCAGCTGTCGGATAATTTCGACCAGCCGCGCGGTACCGAACGCCACCATGAAGCGCTGGACATCATGGCACCCAAAGGCACCAAGGTACTGGCGGTGGCCGATGGCAAGGTGACCAAGCTGTTCGAAAGCAAGGCCGGCGGCCTGACGGTGTATCAGTTCGACGCGACCGACAAGCTCGCTTACTACTACGCCCACCTCGACAAGTATGCCGAAGGCTTGAAGGAAGGCGCGCCGATCAAGCGTGGCGAGCTGATTGGCTACGTCGGCGTGACCGGCAATTCCGCCGCCAACGCACCGCACCTGCACTTCGCCGTCTTCGAGCTCACGCCCGAAAAGCAATGGTGGAAAGGCACGCCATTAAATCCCTACCCCATGATGGCTGACTAAGACCTGGCGGCCACAAAAAAATCACCGCCTCACCCGGGGTCAGATACCCATTACGACACGAGCCCATCAGCGAAAGCGGATGGGCTCGTGTCGTAATGGGTATCTGACCCCGGGGTGGATTTTTAGCAATTATTCATCCACGTCGGCGCCCACGTTGATGGCGGCGTAGGCGCGCTGGACGGCGAGCGCTTCCTTGCTGCTCATGCCGTACAGTTCCTGGGCCGAGGCGATCATCTTGGCGCGCGCGTCCTTGTAGTTGGTGACCGCCGTGAACTTGGTGGTGGCCGCCTTGAACCAGATCTTGTACGCCTTGTCGGTGCCGATCCCGCTCATCGCCGTCGGCTTCTTGACCAGGTATTTGCTGTAGTAATCGCTCTCTTTCTCGGCCTTCGATCCTTGCGCCAAAAAGTAAAACATGCGGTTGTTCGGCCCGCTGCTGTAGTGCACGTCGAGCCGCTTGAGCGAACTGGTCCAGGCGTCCGGACTACTGCCATCCTTGCCCGGCTTGTACATCCAGCGCAGCGGCGTCCCATTCTTGCTGATTTCCTTGCCCATCACCCAGTCATTGCCCACGTCCGGAATCTGGTCGCCGCTGCCGCCCGCGCGCGCGTAGGCTTCGACCACTTCGCCCGAAATGTCCGAACTCGATTCGTTCAGCCCGCCCGACTCGCCGAAATACAACAGGTTCGAGGTGGCCGCCGTCACGCCATGTCCCATTTCGTGCCCCACCACGTCGATCGAGCCCAGGCTGGTGAACGAGGAACCGTCGCCGATGAACATGCACTTGCAGGTGTCGCTGTAGTAGGCATTGTCGTAAGCGGTGTTGACGTGCGCGGCGATGTAGCTGGCCGTGTTTTGCCCGTCCAGCGAATGCCAGCCAAGCACGTTTTTCAGCATGTCATAGGTATTCATCAACCCCCACATGGCGTTCACTGCCGCGGTCTGGCCGTTGGCGTCGGTGGTGCTGCCGCCCGCTTTGTACTGCAAGCCGTCGCCCCAGTCGTTGCTGGTGTGGATAAAAATCTCGCCGGCATCGGTGCCGTGATCGGCGTTGGTAATGGCCATCGCGCCAAACTGGCCGCCGGTGCCGCGCAGCGGGTCGAGCATCTTGAAATTTTTTCCGTCCGGCGTCGTGCTCAGCGGGACTACGCCGTTGTACTGGCTCTTGCCGCTGCCAATGGCGGTTTGCAGCATGCTCCACTGGTCGATAATGCGCCCGGTGCTGGCGCTGACGATGGTGTCGTGGTACAGCGGCTGCCGGTTCAGGCGCATGCGGGTGCGCACGTGATAGGCCAGTTCATGCGACTCGACAACGTCGGCCACGTCCAGCGCATTCAATTCTTCTTCCGGCTTGTTGACGGCGGAAGGCAGGCGCTCGGTCTTGACGATCGGGTAAATGATCAGCTCGGCGCGCGGTGGCGCGACCGCCACCCCGCCGGCAGCGACCGACTTGACCGCCGTCTCGATCGCTTGCTGGGGCGTGATCGATGGCTTGACGTGAAACGCGGGCGGCGTGCCTGATCCGGCAGGTTTGGGACCCGGCGCCTTGCCCAGCCCCTGGCGCCGTTCGGCCACCGACTCCGACAAGATCTTGCCGCTGCTGTCGCTCACGACGACCGACTCGGAACCGAACACGCGCACGCCCTTGTAGGTGTGATCGGCGCGCACCACCTGGGTGCCGCTGGGACCGGGGTGCTGGCTGGCGACGGCGAACTGGTGGTCGCCGTCCAGGCCGCGCTGCGCGCGCCGCGCGCCCAGTTCGCCGATCAGGGTCGACAGGGCTTGCGGCGACTGCACCGCCGGGCCGTTCATCAGGGGCACGGCGGCGTTGGCCGAGGCCAGCGCCAGCAAAGGTAGTGCCCCCAGTAAAGCGGCCAGCGAAGTTTTGCGGATCTTCATCTCGTTCTCTCCAATAAGAAAATGTCATCGCTACAAACGGACTGAGCAATGTCAATATTGGGGGAGATGCAGCCGGGGTTTTTGCAGCAACGCAAAGACTTGCCGATCCTGATTATCGGCTTGTCATCGTCCTGGCGTTCGAGATTGAAAACTTCGCGCTGGATCAAGTGGCCGGCAAATAAGGGGAACTTTTCAAGCTTTGCGGATGCCTGGCGCGCGCTTGTAAAACCCTTCCAGTTCGCGCTGCACCAGCGCCTGGCCCTGGTCGATGACAAAATCCTGGAATGCCGCCGCCACTTTGGGGATCGGGTGGCCGGCCAGGTGCATCACGTGCCAGTCCGCTTCCACGGGATTGCCCGCCATCGGCAGCAGGCCGATCAGGCCCGCCTGGAACTCCAGTGCGCACGCGTGCACCGACAAAAAGCCCAGCCCCAGCCCGGCCGACACCATGCGCTTGATCGCCTCGTTGGACGAGACTTCGGAGCCGAAATTAAGCGGATGGCCGCCCTCCTTGAACAGTTTTTCCACCGCCGTGCGGGTGCCCGAGCCGCGCTCGCGCACCAGCAGGTTGGCGCCCGAGACGTCGGCCAGCGTCACTTTTTTCTTGCGCATCAGGGGATGGGCGGGGCTGGCGACAAAGCCCATCGGATGGCGTGCGAAGCGGGCCGCGTTGGTGCGAAACTCGCGCGGCGGCGTGCCCATGATGGCCAGGTCGATTTCCTGGCGCGCCAGCATGTTGACGATCTCGACCCGGTTCCCCACCTGCAGCTTGAGGCGCACGTCGGGACGCGCCATCGTAAACGGCACCAGCAGCGGCGGCAGCAAGTGTTCGGCCGTGGTCACCACGCCAATGCGCAGCGTGCCGCTGCTGATGCCATTGAGCGCGGCCAGCTCGTCGCCGGCCTGCTCCCACAGGTGCAGGATGCGCTCTGAAAACGCGGCCATCACTTCGCCGGCGGCGGTCAGCTGGATGCTGCGCCCGACCTTGCGCGTGAGCGCGGTGCCGGCGATGTCTTCCAAGGTGCGCAGCTGCAGCGACACCGCCGGCTGGGTCACGTGCAGCGCCTCGGCCGCCTTGGACACGCTCTCCAGGCGGGCCACGAGAACGAGCGACTGGAGCTGGCGGAAGCTGGCGTGATACATAAGGTTTTCCTTATTGATTATTAAAAAAGTCTGATTTTTCTTTTAACAAGATACGATTTATATTAACAGTCATTGGAGGAACACATATGCAAACGATCGTCATTGTCGGTGGTGGGGCCGGTGGGCTGGAACTGGCGACGCGCCTTGGAGACAGCATGGGCAAGGCCGGCACGGCGCGCATTGTGCTGGTGGACCGCTGGCCGGCCCACTTCTGGAAGCCGCTGCTGCATACGGTTGCCTCGGGCAAGCGCGACGCCCAGGCCGCGCAGATCGACTACGCGGCGCAGGCCTGCGAGCATGGCTTTGATTTTCACCGCGGCGAAGTGCTCGGCGTGGACCGCGCCGCGCGCCGCATCGCGCTGGCCCCGTGGCTGACCGATGACGGCGTCGAAGTGCTGCCGGCCCGCTCGCTCGGCTACGACAAGCTGGTGCTCGCACTGGGATCGGTCACCAATTTCTTCGGCGTGCCGGGTGCCTGCGAGCATGTGCTCACGCTGGACGACGTACCGCAGGCAGAAGCGTTCCACCAGCGCTTCATCGACGGCTGCATTCAGGCCAGCGCCCGCAACGCGGCCGGGGCCGGGCTCGACGCCAGCCTGGACGCCAGCCTTGACACCGGCATTTACCCCGGCCTTGACGCCGGTCTCGACATCGTCATCGTCGGCGGCGGCGCCACGGGCGTGGAACTGGCCGCCGAACTCAGTCACAGCGCGCGCACGCTGGCGCGCTACAAGGTGCATGCGCTCGACCCGGTCCGCAATGTCCGCATCCGCATCCTCGAACGCGGCCCGCTGCTGCTGCCGCACTTGCATCCGCGCCTGTCCAAGCGCGCCGCGCGCCATTTGCGCTCGCTGGGAATTACCGTGTGCGTGGACACAACCGTAGAGCGGGTGGAGGCGCATGCCGTCGTCGACAACGAAGCGCGCGTGTTCCCCTCCTCGATCACACTGTGGGCCGCGGGCGTGGAAGCGCCGGCCATGTGCGCCACGCTGGGGCTGTCCGTCAACCGCCTGCGCCAGATCGCAGTGGGGCCGTCGCTGCAGTCGATGGACGACGCGGCCATCTATGCCATCGGCGACTGCGCCAGCTTTGTCTGTCCGGTCAAGGGGACGGTGCCGCCGCGCGCGCAGGCGGCGCATCAGCAGGCGATGTTCTTGGCACAAACCTTGGCACAAACACTGGCGCACGGTGCTTCAACGGCGGCGTTTGCGTATCGGGACTATGGTTCACTGGTGTCGCTCGGGCCGCTCGCCGCGGTCGGGGTGCTGGCCGGGACCGTGGGCGGGCGCAAGTTCCAGGTCGGCGGGCTGCTGGCGCGCTGGCTGTATTCGCTGATGTACAGGAAGCACCTGATGGCGTTGCACGGCTTTGCCAGGATGGCGGCGCGCACGGTGGCGGACTGGATTGGCGAGAAGATTTCGCCGTCGGTCAAGCTGCACTAGCCCGCCATCTGCTTCCGGTTACTGCTCCGCGTTCAGCAGCGCGGCAGCCCAGCTGCGCGCCTCGTCGAGCGTATAAAACACGGCCAGCGGCAGCACTCCCTCGTAGGCTTTGAAGAAGCTCGACTCCACGAAATCGCGTCCTTCAACGGTCTTGTCGGCCACGATCGCATGCGCCACGCAACCCAGCGTGCGCGCCGCATGCTCCGCGCAGCGCCGCTGCACCAGCAGCGCCTCGGGCGTGGACAGCATCGAACCATGGATGACGGCGACCCCGACATGCGGACCCACGCCCATCGCCACGGGCTGCACCGCAAGCGCCCACGCTTGGACCAGTTCCTTGTTCCAAGGCCCGGTCACGTCTGAAATAATCAGGCGGCCGTCAACCCGGGTCAGGAAGGTGCCGTGGGGGCGAAAGGCATGGGTGGGAGTTCTCTTGTGCAGCATGCGCAAAGTATACACCAGCAGGCATGCCCGACCAGTGCTTCAGCGCCGCAGTGGCCGGCGCGCGCGCGCGCCGCGGGCCGCGTGCACGCCGTCGAGCCAGTCGCGCCCGCCGCCGGCCAGCGCCGCGTCGATCACTTCCTGCGGCAGCGAAAACACGCTCGCCCAGGCCGCACGCCCGTCTGCCGTATTGGTCGGAAAGTCGTGCCGCTCGATCGGCCAGCCGTATTTCCGCATCAAGGCCCGCACTACCGTATGCAAGGTGACTTTGCGGTTCTCGAAAATGCTTTCCATGCCCGCCATGTCGTCCGACGCCAGCAGCACCGCCAGCACCTGGGCCCGCATGGTGGCCGGGCCGGTGGGAAAGCGGCCCACCTTCTGTTCATTTTTCTGGTTCATCGCCGCTAGCATACCAGCGACAGCGCAACTAGCAGCGCCAGCGGGAACTTTCTTGAAATTGCACTGTCTATGATTGCATGCTTCCTATCGCTTCTGAACAATACGATGTGGCCGCCATCATGGGCGGGCTGTACGGCGACGGCATCATCGCCTGCCAGGGCGCCTTTTCACGGGCTTTTATCGACCAACTGGGCGACGAGATCGCGGTGCTGTTCGCCGAAGCGCGCAGCCGCCCCGGCGGCGCACTTGAACGCGGTCCCAACCGCTACTACGTCGAGATTCATCCCGAACGCCTGTCCGGCTTTGCCGCCATTGCCGCCCACCCGTGGGTGCACGCCGTCTGCAGCGCCGTGCTGGGGCCGCACTACCAGATTGTTGAAGCAGGCTTCGACATCCCCGGCCCGGGCGCTATGCGCCAGCCGTGGCACCGCGACTTTTCGACCCCGCCCGAAACGTTGATCGGGCGGCGCCTCAATTCACTCGCCTTCAACATCACGACCGTCGACGTGCAAGACGATATGGGTCCGCTCGAAATCGCGCCCGGCACCCAATGGGATGACTGGCCGGGCGACCCAATGTTCCCCCCGCTTGCCGCGTGGGAGCGCTACGAGCAGCGGCGCGTGCGCAAGCGTCCGCAGATGGGCGACATCTCGGCCCGCTCGGCCCTGACGATTCACCGCGGCACGGCCAATGTCTCGCAGCAGGCGCGCCCGGCGTTTGTGCTGGGCGTGGACGGGCCTGACGGGCGCAACGCCGAACGCCACGACCTGCAGCTCACGCGCGCTTACAACGACAAATTGCCCGCCGCGCTGCGTGATCATCTGCACTGCCGCATAGTCGACACCCTGCAGCCACTGGTGCAGGCGCACACGATACAAGGCCTGTTGATGGGAGCGAAAGGCTGATGCATGCTATATTTTTCCCGAAGGAGACAGCCCATGGATGATCACCACCACCTCCCCCGTCCCGATTACAAGTCGGCCAAGCGAGTCGAGCAGGCGCTCAATGTGCAGGCCGTGCTCGACACCCACGCGGCCGCCTTGTACCTGCGCTCGCGCGGGATCGACTTTGCGGTGGCGCTGCGCGTACTGACGCGCCCTGCCCGCCGGCGCGCCAGCAATTGACCTTTCAAGCACGTCTCCCGGCTGCGTTCGCGGCCGTTTTATTTCCGCTTAGCCAACTAAAACCTGTCACGTAGGAATTAGACGACACGTTTATTTTCTTGTGCCCTACATTCCCGCGTCGGTTGGTCCGATGACTGCGGCTGCTCAACCATATAAAGTTCTACCCAGATGAAGCGCGCAGCAACGAGTGCAGCGCACGACGCAGCCATACACTTAAAGAGGCCACCCATGTACCAGCCGCAATCGATCCGCCCTTCCGTCAACGTTCCTGCCGCAGCCGTGCGCGACATTGTCCTTGGCGCGCGCAGCGAACTGGCGTGCGCCCCGGTCAGCCTCACCGGCGCGCAGCAGAACGAATTGCTCAGGGCACTGGGCCGGGTCGATCTTGAGCGCCTGTTCCCTAACCTGGAGCTGGTGCCGCTGAAAAAAGGCGACTACTTGTACGAATTTGGCAGCAAATTCGACTACGCCTACTTCCCGACCAATGCGATCGTCTCGCTGCATTACGTGATGGAAGACGGCGCCACGACCGAAATCGCCGTGGTTGGCCGCGAAGGCGTGGTCGGGGTGGCGATGTATGCCAATGAACGGGCGAGCTGCTCGGCCGTGGTGCAGGCTGCGGGTTACGGCTACCGTCTGCGCACCGATGCGCTGCGCAACCTGTTCAACGAAGGCGGGCCGTTTGCCCAGCTGATGATGCGCTATACCTTCGCGATGTTCGTGCAGCTGGCGCAAAATGTGGTGGGCACGCGCCATTCGACGCTTGAACAAAAGCTGTGCCGCTGGTTGCTCGAACGGCTGGACCGCTCGCTGTCGAGCGAACTGAAGGTTACGCAGGAAACCATGGCGACCATGCTCGGCGTGCGGCGCGAAAGCATCACGCTCGCTGCCGGCAAACTGCAGGCGGAAGGCTTGATCCAGTATCGGCGCGGGACGGTTGCCATTCTTGACCGTGCGGGTCTGGAAGTGTGCGCCGGTGCTTGCTACAAGGCGAGCCGGGTGGGGTTTGATCTGATGCGCAGCCACCAGTAAGATCGGGGCGATTGCGCAGCAGCACAGTCAGTCGACGTGCCAGTGGCCGCGCCCCATACCGGAGGTTCTGCAACCTACAGTCGCCCACGTAAAAACGTTTACATGCTCAGCAATGTCCACCGAACTCATGTCACCGTTCGCCCCCTAACACTCATCGATGGCAACTTCGGTGCTGGTGTCGAGCATCGTTCCATCGCCATAGTTCTCAATCACCGGATCTAAGTTTTCGGGCGCATGAAGAATCGTTGGGCCCCTTGAGCACGCTTGCCGCGTCAGGTACTGCGTCAAGCCCTCGGCCTGAACTTCTGGAGGGATCGCTGCCTGCATTTCCCCCAGCAATTCAACAGCCGCAGTCACGATCCATCCTACCGAGCGAAATTTCGGGCTGACGATCTGAATATTCTGCGAGTCGGTCTGGTCGAAGAAACCGTGTTGCAATTTGTGTCGCACATAGGAAAGCGTAGTAATACCACCTATGATGCGTCTCTCCAAATATGCCTGGCTTTTATCGTCATCGTAGCGAACGACCTTGTCCGGAAACTCGTATCCCTCGGCTTCCAGCAGCGTCTCGGTGATAATGCTTGGCAGTAGCGGTCGCCCATCTTCGTGGCCGACTTCGAATAGCAAGATTTTCTTGAGTTTCTTGATCTCTTTCTGCAACTCCGTATCGGATTTTTGAATGGCGATCTTCGCAAGATAGTCCCGAATAAAGCGATTGGACGCCTCCATGATTTCATCCCTGCTCTTGTCCGGATGTGCTTGCAAAAATCTGTCATCCATATCGAGCATCTTCCATGCGTGGTTCAGGTCATGGATGAGAAATTCAAGCGGAGATTGCCAGAACTCATCCACATACACGGGCTCGGTCGACAATCCGACGAAATAGATAGCGGTGCCCCGAACCTTCAAGAAGTCCGTCGCAGAGACGTTATCGAACGTCGGAATGATGATTGCTTCCGGGATTCGGCTCATCAGGCTTTCGTAGCGGTACCAGTAATTCTTCTGAAAGTGCGTGCTCAGATTTTTTCTGGTACGCCATACCACGTCAAAGAAGCCTACAGCTTCAAATAAGACGCGCAAGGTCGGAGCATACGGACACATCGGTCCATTCTCGATCGTGACGTGATGAAGCTTGTGCAGCACCTGGTCTCGCATGATCAATAATGCCGCATTGCCGCGGCAGGTTTCATCGACCGTTGGGGAAATCATCTGGCTGCGGACATAGTCGACGACCGGCAATAACTCTATGATCGGCGTGTCCGCCCTGTCATTATTCTGGCTGAACCGCGCCCTGATACCACGGTAAACGTCCAACGGATTAGTTACCGTTTTCCGGATCCATTCATGATGGGAAACGCCTTCGGTCTTCGTGAAATTCTTTGCGAGGAGCGCGGCAACAATTTGCTTGTGATGTCCAAAAGCGAATGTGCCGTTTTTCGTGTTAGGTGTGGTAACCAAGCTCTCAGCGATCCATCGGCCCTGAACCCCGTCCGTATCCGGGATCTCGACGAGTAGGCCGATTGTGTCGACGATATGGCGCGGGTCCGACGGGGCGGTAATGTCCTTGAGGTGATCGCGGAATCCGTGCGATATGGTCCGGTCCATATAAACTCGGGCTTCTTTGCCAGCATCGGTCGCAGAAAAATAGTACTTTCGTCCGTTGCGTTCCGCGGTTCCATAATGGATGGCGGTAGCTCGCAGCACCTTGGATGCGGTAATCCTTAACGCAGCAAAAATGTTGCCGGGGATTCCAGTGTCGTTCAGCTCGTCTTCGTCCCGGAGCAACCCGCCTGGCAGTGCCATGCCTGTGGGAAAAAAGGCCCGGTCAAGGATCAGAAATTCCTTTCCGCTCGGCCCTTCGCGCATTACAAGGACGTCGACAGTTCTGCGAACTAGCGTGCCCTGTTCAATTCGGTCCTTCGCTCGCGTCTTGAGCTCTTGATCGGATAGCAGTGCGGCGATCACTTTGGATCGGGGCTCGATGCTCAGATATCTGGCGATGTCAACTTCGATGCAATTCTTGCGAATCGGGTCACGCAGGCGATGAAACCAGTAGATCATATACATCAGCGACTCGGCATATAGCGTTGCCGGAAAACTTTGCGTATCGAGAGTCACCCGATACCGGCCGAGTATGCCGAGAACGATTTCAGTCAAGACGTCGGAACGTTCAGGCGGATAAGAAGGCGGCGGAGTTGCTCCCGAAACTTTTCCAATATCCTGCAAGCCAAATCGCGGCGGGAGCTCGTCAAATGCCATCCAATCTTCCTTAATATTTTCGTCGCGTCGAAATTCTTTACAAAGCTCGGCAGGCACACTGAACAAGTATTCATGTTCAGTCCTCGCCAGCGCTGATGCAGCCATTTACCCTTCCATTGACCAAAGGAAAAGCAAACTTTAGTTTACAGTCATCCGGCGCACTGCCTTTGATCGTCTGCTTTTGGCCGACAACCACCGATTGTACCCGACGGCTGCAGTGCGGTCCGATCTCGGCCGCTGCCGCCCCCTTGCGGTCACTCCGCAAAACGCGCACAGCGCGAGTACGCGATCGGACGCAGGGTATTGCAGTGATAAAGAACGTATATTTTCAACAAACAAAATAGGTGACTGTTCAGCGCCTATGCAGTGGGCTGGATAGGATTACCGGCGAAGGTGCGTTGCAGCACCTCCAGCATGCCGTGGCCCTGCTTTCGCAGCGTATCGAGGCAGGAGCGAATGACGCAGAAATTTT
>NZ_JAFCTU010000061.1:0-18508 GCF_049896185.1 Massilia sp. TSP1-1-2 | reverse complement strand
CTGCAGACGAACGGCCAGTGGACTTACAACGCCAGTTCGGCGCACAACGAGTTTGTCGGTGGTACGACTTATACTGACATATTCAATGTCAAGAGCGCTGACGGCACGGCTACCACGATCACCGTCAACATCTTGGGCACGAATGACGCAGCAGTACTTAGCGCCGCAACAGTCCCGCTGACCGAATCCAACGTCATCCTGACCGCATCGGGCACCCTGACCATCAGCGATATCGACAGCGCCGCAACCTACATCGCGGGCACCTTCACCGGTACTCACGGTACAGTCACGCTGCAGACGAACGGCCAGTGGACTTATAACGCCAATTCAGTACACAACGAGTTTGTCGACGGGACCACGTACACCGATGTCTTTAACGTCAAGAGCGCTGACGGCACGGCGACCACGATTACCGTCAACATCTTGGGCACCAACGATGCCGCAGTGCTCAGCACCGCAGTGGTACCACTCACCGAGTCTGACGCCATCCTAACTGCATCGGGCACCTTGACCGTCACCGATATCGACAGTTCCGCAAGCTATGTCGGGGGCACCTTTACCGGCATCCACGGCACGGTAGTACTGCAGACGAACGGCCAGTGGACTTACTCCGCCAGTTCGGCGCACAACGAGTTTGTCGGTGGTACGACCTATACCGATGTCTTTAATGTCAAGAGCGCGGACGGCACGGCGACCACGATTACCGTCAACATCCTTGGCACCAACGATGCTGCGGTGCTCAGCACGGCCGTGGTACCGCTGACCGAATCGGATACCATCCTGACCGCATCGGGCACCCTGACCATCAGCGATATCGACAGCGCCGCAACCTACGTGGGGGGCACCTTTACCGGTACCCACGGCAAGGTGGTGCTTCAGTCTAACGGCCAGTGGACCTATACCGCCAGTTCGCCACACAACGAGTTCGTCGGAGGGGCCACTTACACCGATGTCTTCAACGTCAAGAGCGCCGATGGCACGGCAACAACAATCACCGTCAATATCCTCGGAACGAATGATGCAGCAGTTCTCAGCACTGCCGTAGTGCCGCTGACCGAATCGGACGCCATCCTGACCGCATCAGGCACCCTGACCATCAGCGATATCGACAGCGCCGCAACTTATGTCGCTGGCACCTTCACCGGCACCCACGGCAAGGTGGTGCTGCAGACTAACGGCCAGTGGACCTATACCGCCAGTTCGGCGCACAACGAATTTGTCGGCGGTACCACGTACACCGATGTCTTCAACGTCACGAGCGCGGACGGCACGGCCACATCGATCACCGTCAACATCCTGGGCACGAATGACGCAGCAGTACTGAGCACTGCAACAGTTCCGCTGACCGAGTCCGACGCCATCCTGACCGCCTCGGGCACCTTGACGGTCAGCGACATCGACAGCTCCGCCACCTATGCGGCGCTCACTTATACGGGCCAGTACGGTAGCGTCGCGCTGCAAACCAACGGCCAGTGGGTCTACACCGCCACGACCGCGCACAATGAATTTGTCGCAAACACCACCTACAGCGACGTGTTCATCGTGAAAAGCGCCGACGGCACCGCCACCACGATCAGCGTCAACATCCTGGGCACCAACGACGCAGCCATCATTACCCCGACCACGGTCAACCTCATCGAGAGCAACGTCGCGCTCGTGCAATCGGGCACAATCAGCATCACCGATGCCGACAGCGCTGCGACCTTCGTCGCCGGCACTCTGCCCGGCACCTACGGCAGCCTGGCCATCAGCGCCGCCGGCAGCTGGACCTACACCGCCAGCACGGCGCACAACGAATTCCAGGTCAACAAGACCTACACCGACACCTTCACCGTCACCTCGGCCGACGGCACCAAGGGCACAGTGGTGGTCAATATCGCCGGCACCAACGACGCACCCATCGCCGCCAACGATACCAATTCCATCACCGAGGATGGCGCATCGAGCACGCTTACCGTTGTGGCCGCAAATGGCCTGATCCTGAGCACGGCGACTCCGGCCGGCAAAGACACGGACCCGGAAAGCGACGCGCTGAGCATCAGCGCCCTGCGCACCGGCACTAACGGCGCCGGCGCCACCGGCACCGCCGGCGCGATCGGCGCGCCGCTAAGCGGCGCGTACGGCGCACTGACCGTCAATGCCGACGGCAGCTACTCCTACCAGCTGCGCAACAACAGCGCCGAGGTACAGAATCTGATGGCCGGCGAAACCGCCTACGACACGTTCACCTATACCGTCAGTGACGGCAACGGCGGCTTTAGCAGCGCCATGCTGACCATCGCGGTCAATGGCTCGATGGATCTGACTTCCGCCCCTGCCACGCTAACCGCACTGCCCAACGCGGCCAACGGCCTGACCGGCGCCTACTATGGCTACAACGAGACGGTCACGACCACCGGGCGCACCCACAGCGACGACGGCAAGGCCTTCTTCGGCAATCACCAGGCAGCGGGCAACCTCAATTCGGTGGAAGACATGGCCTTTATCATGGACGGGCGCAACGCGCTCGCCGGCGGGGGCAGCGTGGTGGGCACCGCCAATTCGGCCATCTACAGCAGTGCCGACGTGACGTTCCAGGCGCGTACGCTCAGCTATGGCGTCGGCCAGACCGTCACCACCGCGCTCGGCTCGAACGGGAACCTGGCCGCCGGCAGCACCCTGCCCGCCGTCAACGGCGGCTCGAGCACGCTGGGTCTGACCAACTTCCTGTACCAGGACAAGTCGACCGGTCTGGTGCAAACCGGCGCGGGCAACACCAACGGTACCTCCGGGCTGGGCAGCACCACCGACGCGGCAGTACGCCTGAGCGGACAGTTTTACGTGCAGCCGGGCTTTTACGACTTCCGCGTGTATGCCGACGATGGCTTCCGCCTGAACGTGGCCGGCCAGACGCTGATTGAATTCGACGGCAACCAGGCGCCGACCACGCGCGTGTTTTCCAACGTCCAGCTGAGCAATATCGAAGGCGGCCTGCAGGATATCGAACTGCTGTACTGGGAACAGGGCGGCAATGCCGTGCTGCGCATCGAGTACAAGGCCAGCAACGACGCGACGAACACCTATCAGACGCTGTCGCTGCAAAACACGGCCATGTTCTCGGCTGAAGCTGCGCCGACGCTGAGCGACCCGCAGATCCAGGACCTGGTCTACGACGGCACCAGCGCCACCTGGCAGATGCGCACCGGCAGCCGGCTTGACGGCGACGCCAGCGGCAATACCCTGACCGGCGGCGCCGGACGAGATCTGCTCTCAGGCAATGGCGGCGCCGACATCCTCAACGGCGGCGGCGGCGCCGACCGCCTTGACGGCGGGGCCGGTGACGACAAGTTGTACGGCGAAGCCGGCAACGACGTACTGATCGGCGGCGCCGGTGCCGACCGCCTCGAAGGCGGCGCGGGCGACGATATCTATGTCCTGTCCGATACGTTCGACACACTCGTCGAGGCCGCCAGCGGGGGCGTTGACACGGTCCAGCTCGACTCCACGTATTCCGCTGCATCGTACGCGCTGCTCGCCAATTTCGAGAACGCGACGGCCTTGGGTTCGAGCAACATCAACCTGACCGGCAACGCGGCCGATAATCGGCTTGAAGGCAACAGCGGTAACAATACGCTGGTGGGCAATGCCGGCAACGACTACCTCGTGGGCGGTGCGGGCAATGACATCCTGAGCGGTGGCGCCGGCGCCGACGTGTTTGCATGGGGTCTGGCCGACAAGGGCGTGGCTGGCGCGCCGGCGCTTGACACGATCACCGACTTTAGCTACGGCACCGGGTTTAGCACGGTGGAGTCGAGCACCGCCGGCGTGGCGGTGGGCGGCGGCGACGTGCTCGACCTGCGCGACCTGCTGGTGGGTGAACACACCAGTTCGGGCGTGACCGCGCAGACGACGTCGCTGGTTGAAATTTCGAACCTGAGAAATTATATTCACGTGGAGATCAGCGGCACCACCACCATTTTGCACATCAACAGCACGGGCGGTTTTACAGGAGCCGTCACCAACAATGTGGGCGAAAACCAGACTATCACGCTCAACCAGAACCTGTACACCGCCACCGGGATCGCCGCCGGCGACGACACGAACCTGCTCAAGATGCTGATCAAGATGGGAACGCTGCGGGTGGATTGACGCAAGGGTCGGAAAATCGGGGAAATTGTAGGTCGGAAAAGCGCGAGCGCATTCCGACATTGCATGCGTCACCGTGACGCGTGCGATGTCGGAATGCGCTCGCGCTTTTCTGACCTACGAGGTAACTATTGGGCCAAATCCTGCACCGCCGGCCCGGTGGCGCCGTCGAACCCGAGAGCGTCGAGCGCATTTAACTCGGCCACGTCGCTCACGCCTTCGGCATACACCTGCAGCCCCAATTTGTGCGCAATGCTGTTCAAGCCGCGCAGAAAATTCTGGTTGCCGCCATTGGTATTGATATCGCGGATAAAGCTGCCGTCGACCTTCACGTAATCGAGCGCCATGTCATGCAGCAGGGCGATCTGCTTGAAATGCCGGCCAAAATGTTCAATCCCGAGCCGGCAGCCGCTCGCGCGCAGCGCTTCGCAAAATACCCGGAACGCGTCGAGCTGCGCGAACACGCCGCTCTCGGGCACTTCCAGCCACAAGCGCCTGGCCACGGCCGCTCGCGCGCCAATCAGCTCGAGCACCTGCTGGCGAAACTGCGGATCCTGCACCGAACGCGCCGACAAGTTGACCGCCAGGCCAGGCAGCGTAGCGTCGCCCGCCAGCTCGTCCAGGCCAAGCGTGACGGCCACCAGATCGAGCCGCGTGGTCAACCCCAAGCGCTCGGCAATCGGCAAAAAGCGCGCCGCCGGAAACCATTCGCCACCGAACATCAGGCGCAGCGCCGATTCGCGGTGCACCACGTTGCCGGCCATGTCGACTACGGGAAACGAGGCCATGCGCACCCAGCGCTGTTCCAGGCTGCGTTCGATCAGTCTGGCCCATTCGCCGGCGCTGCGCGGCGCTTCGGCGATATTAAGCGGCAGCTCTTCGCGCACGGCGCTCACGCCCTGCGCTTCGGCCGCCGCCAGCGCGGTATCGACCTGCGAGAGCAGCGCACCGAGATTGAGCCCGTACTGGATCTTGCCGATGCCAACATACACGGGCGCCTCGCTGCCGCCGCGATTGACCACTTCGCCGGCCACGCCAGCCAGCAGCGCCTGCGCCACCGCGTGCGGCTCGGCGCCGCGCAGCACCAGCGCAAAGTCGCTGCCGTTCAGGCGCGCGGCAAAGCCGTCCGCGTGCAGCTGGGCCTGGGCATCGAAGCGCTCGCCGATCGCGGCCAGCATGGCGTCGGTGGCCTTGTGGCCCAGCTGCCGGTTCAAGTCGGCCAGGTGCGACAGGCGCAGCAAAATCAGGCTGCCGTGCGCGCCATCCTCGACCGCCAGCACTTCGCCCATTTGCTGCATGAAATGGTGGCGGTTGGCCAGCCCGGTCAGCGGGTCGGTATTGGCTTCGCGCCGGATCGCCTCGAGCCGCTCGGCTTCATCGGCGAACAATGACTTGAGCAGCACCACGGTCGAATTCATCGCCACGCTGAGCTGGCGCAGTTCCGGCACGTTCGATACCGGCGTGGTGACGAAGCGGCGCTCGGCGATCGCGCGCGCCTGTTCGACCACGGCGTCCAGGGGGCGCTTCAAGCGGCGCAAAATCAGCGTGGCCAGGTAGCCTGCCACCAGGCCCGAAAAGGCCAGCACCGCAATCATCTGCAGCGTCGAATTCCACAGCGTGTGATAGGCGAACTGGCTGCGGCTGACGATGGTCAGCGTGCCGACCTGCTTCCAGCCGCTGGCGATATGGGCCACGCCGGGGGCCGGGCGAATCGGCAGCAGGGCCATGAACCACCGTGGCACGCCGCTGTGCCCGGGCGCGGCGCGCCGCTCGACCAGCATCTTGCCGCGCGGGTCGACCAGCGTGATGGCGTCATAGTGGCCGCTGTCGAACAGCGCCGCGATCGACAATTCGAGTTCCACCGGTTCGACCGCCCGCAGCGACAGCGCCTGCGCCAACACGGTGGCGTTGTCGATGTTCTTCAGTTCGAGCTGGGTTTGCAGGTAGGAGCGCGCGCTGAGCGTCGTGGCCAGCAGGCCGCCGGCCAGCGCAAGCAGGGTTCCGATGATCAGGGCGATCCAGAGTTGGCGGTACATCGACATGGGACGTCCTCAGAAAGATAAAAAAAATAACATCAGTCAAAACCTTCGCGCCGCGCCCGCAACAGCAGGTCCTGCCACGCCGACAGGCGTTCCGTGCCGCCCGCGGCCGGCGCGCCCGCGGCCGCGCCGGCGAACACGCCCAGCCGGTTGAAACTGAACACAGGCGTCAGGTCGGCGCGGCGCGCGGCCGGGCGAATGTCGGTGATCAGGTTATCCAGGATCATCGGGTCCGCGTCCGGCGTCGGGTAATACGCCAGCACCATGTGCGCCTGCTGCAGCGAACTGGACGGGCCGCCAAGGCGCGCGCGCACGTAAATTAGGCGCAATTGAACATCCGGCACATTCATGTCCAGCAAAGAAAAGTATTTTGCGATAACAAAGTCTTCGCAATCTCCTTTTCCTTTCGTCATCGTTTCAAAAGGCGTGGCCCAAAAGTCCGACTTGCCCCACACGGCCAGGTCATCGGCAAAGGCAATGCGGCGATTGAAGAATTCATTGACCTTGATCAATTTTATGTCAGTTGTCTGTTGACGATTGTCGTCCAACATTTTTGCCCAGTCACGCAAGGCGTTGCTGCCCGCCGCTGCCGCCTGCACCCGCGCCGGCAAGCGCGCCCCATCGATCGCCGCCGCGAGCAGCATGGTAAAGCACAGCAGCGCGCACAGCAGCGAGCGGGCCGGCGTCAAGCCGGACCGGCGCTGCTTTGCACTAGGCGAAAGAGAGGGAAATTGCACGGTCCGGGATCAGGCGCAGGACCCGACTTTGTTATCAAATATCAAAATATCCTTACATCCAAGCAAATACTTGAAAACAAGATTACACTAAGGGCTATCGGAGGCGTGGCAAAACATGCGTTTAACATAGTTGCGTGAGAACATCCAATTACCGCTGTGAAACGTATAATATTTGCAGCAGTACTGTAGAGGCGTTAGTCACGCTCTATTTTATTGCCATTATGCATTAATTTAACGCGAAAAATACACTTTACAGTCTTCTGGACTGCCAAGGAAAACATTCCAAATGAAGTTGAAAAATACCTGCGCCCTTGCCACCCTTGTCGCCCTTGCCGTTGCTTCGCTGGCCAGCCACGCGCAAACCCAGACGCTCAAGGAAGTCACCCAGCAAGCCGTGCTGTCGAACCCGGAAGTGCAGGCGCGCTGGCATGCGTTCGAAGCGGCCGGCCATGAGCGCGCCGCCGGCGCCGGCGCCTATCTGCCGCGCCTGGACCTGGCCGCCGGTATTGGCCGCGACAACCAGGACGACCCGCTCAGGACCAGCAAGCTGTCGCGCAGCTCCACCTCGCTCACCCTGACCCAGATGCTGTTCGACGGCTTTCTGACCAAAAACGACGTGGCCCGGCTGGATCACGCCCGCCTGGCGCGACTGTATGAATTGCGCGACACGACCGAGACGGTGGTGCTGGACGTGGTGCGCAGTTACGCCGACGTGCTGCGCTATCGGCGCCTGGTGGAACTGGCCGAAGACAATTACGTGCGCCACCAGGCGGTGTTCATCCAGATCCAGAAAAAGACTCAGGCTGGCGTGAGCCGCCGGGTCGACCTCGAGCAGATTGCGGGCCGCCTGGCGCTGGCCGAATCGAACCTGCTGCAGGAAACGGCCAACCTGCACGATGTCAGCGCGCGCTTTCAGCGCCTGGTGGGCGTCGTCCCCGCCGCGACGCTCGAACCGATGAAGCCGCTGACGGGCGGCCTGCCGCTCACCATCGGCGCCGCCCTCGGCACCGCCCTCAAAACGCACCCGGCGCTGCAGGCGGCCGTTGAAAACGTGCGGGCCAACGACAAGGCCGGCGCCGCGCGCCGCGCCGCCTACGCGCCGCGCCTGGATTTGGTGATGCGCAATGACCGCGGCAACAACTTGAACGGCATCAGCGGGCGCACCAACAACGGCGCCGTGGAATTGCAGATGTCGTGGAACCTGTTCAACGGCTTGTCGGACCTGTCGCGCGTGCGCCAGCAGGCGGACCTGATCAATGTGGCGCGCGACCAGCGCGACAAGGCCTGCCGCGACGTGCGCCAGACGCTGCTCATCGCCTACAACGACACGGTCAAGCTGACCGAGCAGCTGAGCTACCTCGACCAGCACCAGCTGTCGATTGAAAAGGCGCGCGACGCCTACCGCAACCAGTTCGACATTGGCCAGCGCTCGCTGCTGGACCTGCTCGATTCCGAAAACGAACTGTTCCAGTCGAAGCGCTCGTACGCCAACGCGCAGTACGACCAGTTTTATGCCTACGCGCGCACCCACGCCGGCATGGGCCTGCTGCACCAGGCGCTGGGACTGTCGCGCCAGGAGCCGGGCGCGCTGCCCGAGTCGGGCCGCCAGGACGACCGCGCCGACGCAGTGCAGAACTGCCCGAACGAGCTGCCGCAAACCTACGTGATCGACAAGGCCAAACTCAACGAGCGGGCCAGGGAGTATGTGTTCAATACGCCGACCGGGCCTTTGCCTGCCGCGCCGGCGATTACCGCACCTGCGGCGCCGGCCCCGGTCGCGCCACCGGTGCTGGCCCCGATCGTCAAGCCTGCGCCGCCGGTTCCGGCGTGCGTGGCACCGGCCATGCCTGCCTCCGACGCCCTGGCGCCGGTCACGCGTCCATCCGCGCGCAAGTACAAGCGCAAGGCACCCGCCCGGCGCAAGGCGGCCGACCCGACCTTTGGCTGCAAGCCGGTGTAATGGCCTAGTGTCCTGAGTTGGAAGTTCGTTGCTTATAAATGTTCCGAAATCGCCGAGAGACAAGGAACAAAAGCGGAGCAAGGCCGAGGCCTTGCGAGCATTTTTGACGCAGTATCGCGGGGATTCTCGGGATATTTATTCCAACTCGAGACACTAGACTTCGATGACCAGATCTTCCCGAAAGGCCGCCTGCTCGCCCTTGTTCAGGTACCCGAGGGGATTGGCGAGAACGCGGCAGGCCCACGCGCGCGCGCCGTCGCTGCCGCGCACGATGTAGTCATTGGCGCAGTGCAGGTGGCCGTGCAGCCACACATCGACCAGCGGAAACAGGTCGTCCATCGCATTGCAAAAGCCGGCCGTGCCGGGTGTGAGGCCGTAGCGCGGGTCGGCGCTTTGCAGGCTTGGCGCGAAATGCGTCACCGCGACTGTCTTTCCGCCCCAGGGGACGGCCAGCGCGGCGCGCAGCCAGCTCTGGCACGCCAGCGACATGGTGCAGATGCCTTCTGCCAGCACCGGCTCGCCGGCCTTCAAGGTGGTGTTTTTGCTCAGATAGTAATTGGCGGCGCGGTGCGCCTTGGTGCGCTGCTGGATCTGGCGCGCCAGCGTCGACTCGCGCGCGGCCAGCGCCTCGAAATCGCTCCACAAGGTAGTGCCGACAAACCTGACGTCCCCAATGGTGACGACTTCGCGTTCGAGCCAGGTGATGCCGAGCCGTTCGCAGGTGCGGCGCAACCGCGCATAGGTGTCGTCGAAGTCAAGCGCGTCGAATTCATGGTTGCCCGGCACGTACAGCACGCGCGCGAACCCAAAACCGCTCTGCAGCGGCGAAAACCGGCCCAGGCCGAAGTCGTCGTCCTCGAGGCGCGAGCCGGTTTGATACGAGCCCACGTCGCCCGCGACGATGACGACGTCGGTGGCCGGATGGATGAGGGGACGAAAGTGCGGGGCACGCTCGAGATGCAGGTCGGAGAAAAGCTGTAGGCGCATAGTTAGCGCAGTATAGCCGCCTCTGGCAGGGCGCGCTTTGCGCCCTCAATCAATGGACCTATCCGGTCAGCAAGCTCGTCGAATAGGTCCACCGTGCTGTCGGACATGCGGTTCCATCTAGGCGTCGCATGCTCTACACCCTTCTCTATAATCACCGTAACCTGGCTCGCCAAGGGACATCGTACCGAGCAATCGCAAATCAAGCAGATGCCTTGCGGTCTGCCAGCCAGCCACATTGGCTTGACTTGCAGACCAACCGAGAGGCGTCGTTCGCACGTGTCCCGTAGCAATATCGATTGCGTACCCATGACTGTTCATTATCCTTTGCACCGCACCTAAATGCGCAGCAAGGCTCGCTTCTACAAGGTCGCCAATTGCTGGAGCGTCGCCAGTGATGACATGGCAGGTGACGATGGCTCCGTAAAAGCGTGCGAATCTGTCGGCAGCCCATCTCGCCCAATTGCCGGGGGTGCGTGCACCGGCGCCGATGTGACAGGTGAATGTGGCCTGTGCATTTCTAAATATGACTTGGGCGCAGCCGATTAGCGAGTCGGTGAATAGAGTGGCAACGTGCGCTTGCGCATTCCGAACGCCTAAGCCCTCGTTAATCCCGCACCGGATGCGGTAAGGAGGGGCGCTTCCGTGAGTGTGGCCGTGAGTACGCGGTCTTGAATACTCCCAGGAGGGCGGCCCCGAAACAGAAGTATGAGCAAATTCGCCCATGCCGTGCTGGCTGCAGCTCGCGCAGGGTTTGGGTGTGCCGTGGTACGGACAGGTAGCCATGATCGTGCCCTCTTCGTCGGAATTTTTCGATAGGTCGTGCTTCTTCGCTTGTCTGGATTAATTACTATTTTTATAATGTTACTACGAAGACGCGCAGCGTTGTAGATTTTTGTCGGGATGTCGCCCGGGGCCTTGAAAGAGGAGAGTGGGCGAGCGCCCAGCGCTGACGGCGAGGCGCCGCCGAGTGGAATCACATGCAAGGATGGCGTGCGCACGCGTTGCCATGGCTTGCCACAACGTCGCGCTGGATCGGTAGCGAATGCAAGCGAGAGCGCTTCAAGCGCGAGCCGCTACCCACCCTGGCAAAAAAGCGCAGAGCTGCGTCAGCTTGAGAACGCAACACGATAGCTGCGAGTTGTCGCGGCCCCGGAAGCGCATGGAACGAAAAAAAACGGCCATCCAGCCGCCTTTTCGTGGAAAACGTGCTGCCCTCTGGCGGTCAGAAACGCATCAGCCGCTCGATCAACGCTTCCGGGTCGGATTCGACCATCATCAACCCCGCATGCTGCGGCTTGATGAACGCTTCGCCGCGCGCGTGGTCCAGGAAACCGACCAGCTGGTCGTAAAAGCCGCTGACATTGAGCACGCCCACCGGTTTGGCATGGATGCCAAGCTGCGACCAGGTGAGCATCTCGAACAGCTCTTCGAGCGTGCCCATCCCGCCCGGCATGGCAATGAAGCCGTCGGACAGCTGCGCCATCATGGCTTTGCGCTCGTGCATGTCCTTGACGACGAACAGGCGCGTCAGGCCCGAATGGGCCAGCTCGCGGTCCACCAGCTGCTGAGGAATGACGCCGCTCACTTCGCCCCCGAGGCGCAGCACTTCGTCGGCGATGATGCCCATCAGGCCCACGTGGCCGCCGCCATACACCAGCGCCACGTTGCGCCCGACCAGCGCGCGCGCCAGGGCCCGCGCGCCATCCGCATACACGCTCGAGGCGCCCGGGTTGGCGCCGCAATAGACGGCAATCGACTTCATTCGTCTTCCAGCTCTTCTTTCGCCGCCTCGACATCGAGGCGCTCCATCGCATCTTGCGGATCAATCGCCGCCGCTTCTTCGTACAGCGCGACGGCCTCCTTCATTTTCTTCTCGCCATCGAGGGAAACGAGCGCGTTGGCGTATTCGATGCGCCCGATGGCCGTGTCGGGATTGAGTTCGATCGCCTTCTTGAACGCCTTGTAGCCCTCTTCCTTCTTGACCTTGTAGGTCAGCGCGCCGATCATCGCGCCCACGCTGCCGATGATCTCGGCGTGAAAAGCGCCCAGCGCGATGTGCGCATCGGCGTGCTTGGGCGCGAGCGCAATGGTTTTGTCGAGGCTGGCGCGCACCTTGGGGGCGATGCCCTGGGCCAGCGCCTTGACGATCGAGATGCCTTGCGCGTAGCGGCCCAGCGCGTATGCGTGCCAGTAGTAGCCGGCGGCGTTGGACGGTTGCTCGAGCTGCTGGCGCTCGCAGCGCTCGGCCACTTCCTCGAACAAGGCGATTTTTTTCTTGTCGTTCTTTTCCAGGTAAGTGGCGTACATGCAGGACGCCTTGTGCGCCACGGCGTAGCCTTCGACACCCGCATCCAGGCCGATCCTGGTGGCCTTTTCAAACTCGCCCGCATGAAAGGCAATCCACGCATCGACCAGCGCCGCTTTTTTCGGAAACGCTTCGGCGTCGCCCGCGTGCAGCCGAGGCCAGGCTTTTTTCAGCGTGGCGGCGGTGTAGACGTAAGCGTCGTCGGGGTGCGGGAATGTGGTCCATGCCATGGGTGGCTCCTTACTTGAGTTGTTTGAGATATTCTTCGGACAGTTTCTGGAACAGCAGGTGGGTGTCGCCGCGCAGGTAGGGTCCGATCAGCGAGAGCACCTGGTAGCAGCCGCGCGCGAGCGCGTCCGACATGGCTTGCTGCTCGGTGTATTTGCGCGGATTGCGCACGTATTCGTAGGACAGCCAGTAGGTGGCGACCACCACCATATTGGTGGCCATGGCGCTGATTTCGGCGTCCGACGCTTCCAGCGACTTTTCGGTGCGCAGGTCTTCGCACAGCTGCTTGGCGACCTTGATCTTGTGCGCCAGGATTTGCTTGAAATGCAGTTCGAGCTTGCGGTTGCGCGACAAAAGGTCATTCAGGTCGCGGTAAAAAAACCGGTAGCGCCAGACCAGCTCGAACATCAGGTGCAAGTACAGCCACACGTCTTCGATGTTGGAGCGGCGCCCTTCGGGCACGGTGAGGATGCGCTCGATCTCGGCTTCAAACTGCACGAAGATCGAGTTGACGATGTCATCCTTGTTGCGGAAGTGGTAGTACAGGTTGCCCGGCGAGATATTCATCTCTTCGGCGATCACCGTGGTGGTGATGTTCGGCTCGCCGAACTCGTTGAACAGCCGCAGGGACAACTCGAGGATGCGTTCGCGGGTACGGCGTGGAGCTTTCTGTAGCATGGCGGGAGGTCACTGTTTTTCTTACACAAGCATAACACTGAAACCGGCCGCAAGAACAGGGCAGTTACTGCGAATCGGCCACCTTCAGGTAGCGTTCAAGGTCGTCGAGCGCCTGGCGCAAGCGCGCCAGCGCCTGACGCGAAGGCGCCTGCTGCACCAGCGACAGACTGGTATCGCGCAGCACGTTCAGTTTGAGCTTGAGGCCATGCCGTTCCAGCTTGGGCCCGATCTCGGCGCGCCGCTCGAGCAGCTCGAGGCGCGTGTTCTGGTACGCCTTTTCGCACATCTCGCGCCGGTTCGAATAGCTGAAGATATTGGTAAAGAAGAGCTGGGCGTCGTCCTGGCTGGGCTGGAACAGCAAGATGTCCACGTCAGGATGGCTTTTTTCGTAACTGGCCATGCCGGAGGCGATGCGCGAATGCAGGATCGAACGCAGCGTCTGCGAGAGCACGTCGAGCAGCCCGCCCGAGGACAGCTTGCCAGGCGCGTTGCGCAGCTCGCGCCCGCGCGCATTGTAGGGGACGATGGCATTCACGCAAAACAGCATGTCGACCCCTGCTTCGAGCGCGATCGAGGCGTGCATGCTCTTGCGTACGGCGCCGTCGACAAAATGGTGGCCGTGGATTTCCACCGGCGGGAACAGCCCCGGCACGGCGGCGCTGGCCTGGACCGCTTTCGAGATCGGGATCGCGTCCCAGCCCTTCTGGCCAAAGCGCACCGCGTCGCCGGTATCGAGGTCGGTGGCCACGATCACCAGCTTGTTGCGCAGCTTGCGAAAGTCATTGGTGCGGCCCGCGCGCGCAAACGTCGCCTTCATGTAGCGATGAATGCCCTCGCCCGACAAGATCCCGGCAGGCAGCGCTTCTTTCAGGCGTTCGAAGGAGGCGAACACGCTCCTGCGGTTGCGCGCGTAATGGAACAGGCTGGACGCCAGCAGGCCCGGCAGCAGCGCCAGGCGCTTGCTGATTTCGGCTGTGGCCGGGCGCAGCAGCAGCTCCGGCTTGAACAGCGCCGCGCCGTCGGCGGCGTCGACGTCGCTCTCGATGAACAGGCGGCACATCTGATGCGGCGTGATGCCGTTGGCCAGCGCGGCGGCGATGATGCCGCCGGCGCTGATGCCCACGTAGATGTCGGCGTCGTTTACGTCCAAGCCTTCGATCGACTCTTCGAGCGCGGCCAGCACGCCGATCTCGTAGACCGCGGCCAGCGGTCCGCCGCCGGCCAGTGCCAGGCCGATTTTGCGCTGCGGGGGATTTTCTGTGCTCGAAGTCATGGTGTATTTGCTCTTTTTAAAACGTAAAAAGGGCCTGCGCAAAGCACAGGCCCTTTGTCAGGCTGGCGCGCGCAATTACGCTGCGCTGGTGCTCTCTACCGGCGTGTCGTTGACTTTTTCGGCGGCGGCTTTCTTAGGTGCTGTCTTTTTTGGGACGGCTGCATTTTTAGGCGCGGCTGGCTTGACGGCGATCTTCTTTGCGGCGGCTGGCTTGGCGGCTGGCTTCGCAACTGCCTTAACTGCTGGCTTCGCAACGGCCTTGACTGCGGCCTTTTTAGCGACCGGCTTCTTGGCAGCTGCCTTTGGCGCGGCCTTGGCCGCTGGCTTGGCGGCCGGGATCTTTTTGCCGGTAGCGGCAGCCACTGCGCGGCTGAGCTGCTCGACGCGGCGGGTCAATTCCTGGATGTCTTTCTGGGTCGGCACGCCAATGGTCGACAGGGCGCGAGCGACGCGGTCTTCGAAGACCTGCTCAAGCTTGTCCCACGAACCGGAAGCTTGCTTCGACACGCCATCGGCAACCTTGGTGACGGTGTCGGTCACGCCGGAGACTTTATCTTCGGCCATTGAACGGGTACGGCGCTGCAGGTTGGTGCCTTCTTCGACCAGCTTGCTAAATACACGGCCGCCTTCTTCCTGGGCCTTGGCGAAAGCGCCCAGGCCTGCCTGCCAGATCTGGTGAGCGGAGGTACGAACGGCGCTAGCCAATTGTTTGTCTTCGGCTTTTGCCAGTGTCTTCAGTTTCTTTACCATTGTGAGCTCCCGGTTTGTGTGTGATTCCGTCAGTGATTCGAAGTCGAACCCTTCTTTGATGAGAGCATTTTAGTGAGCAATTCTAGAGATCGGATACTAAACGCATAGAGAGCAGCTTCTAAAAGGGAGAACAGCGCAACAAGATCGACCAAGACTCCTTGCCAACCGGGCATTCCCCTGTAATGATTAGTGTATCTATTCAAATAACCAGCACAAGGGAGACACCACGATGCAGTATTTTGTCACAGGAGCGACCGGGTTTATCGGCAAGCGTTTGGTCAAGAAGTTATTGGCACGAAAAGGCAGCGTGGTGTACTTCCTGATGCGCGAAGCGAGCAAGGACAAGCTGGGCGAACTGCTCGAATTCTGGGGCACCACCAAGGCGCGCGCGATTCCGGTTTTTGGCGACCTGCGCGAAGCGAAGCTGGGCGTCTCCAAGGACGATACCAAAAAGCTGTCCAAGAACATCGACCATTTCTTCCACCTGGCCGCTATCTATGACATGACCGCCGACGCCGACGACCAGGCCGCGGTCAATGTCGACGGCACCCGCAATACGGTGGACTTTGCCAACGTCATCCACGCCGGCTGCCTGCATCATGTATCGTCGATTGCCGCCGCCGGCATGTACGAAGGGATCTTCCGCGAAGACATGTTCGACGAAGCTGAAGGACTCGACCACCCCTACTTCGCCACCAAGCACGACTCCGAAAAAATCGTCCGCAACGAGACCAAAGGTGCGTTTCGCGTCTACCGTCCGGGCATGGTCGTGGGCGACTCGGTCACCGGGGAAATGGACAAGATCGACGGTCCCTACTATTTCTTCAAACTGATTCAGCGCATCCGCCAGTTGCTGCCGCCTTGGATGCCGACCATCGGCCTTGAAGGTGGGCGCATCAACATCGTGCCGGTCGACTTTGTGGTCGACGCCATGGACAATATCGCCCACCAGAGCAAGCTCGACGGCCAGTGCTTCCACCTGACCGATCCGGAACCGATGCGGGTGGGCGAAGTGCTCAACGTGTTCTGCCGCGCCGCGCATGCGCCGACCATGAGCATCCGCATCAACGCCGCGCTGCTCGGCTTCATTCCGAAGTCGGTCAAGAAGGGCATCATGGCGCTCTCGCCGGTGCGCCGCGTGCGCGACGCGCTGATGAAGGACCTGGGCCTGCCGTCCGACCTGATGGGCTTTATCAACTACCCTACCCGCTTCGACAGCCGCGAGACGCAGCGCGCGCTTAAGGGCACGGGCATCGCCTGCCCGCCGCTCGAGTCCTACGCCGCCCCGATCTGGGATTACTGGGAGCGCAAACTCGACCCGTCGCTGTTCATCGACCACACGCTGCGCGGCACCGTGGCCGGCAAGGTGGTGCTGATCACCGGCGGCTCGTCGGGCATCGGCCTGGCGGCGGCCCACAAGATGGCTGAGGCGGGCGCCATTACCATCATTTGCGGGCGCGACGAAGACAAGCTGGCCGAAGCGCGCAAGGAAATTACAGATCGCGGTTTCGACTGCGTGACCTATTCTGCCGACGTGGCCGACATGGCCGACTGCGACCGCTTCGTGCAGGTGCTGCTGGAGAACCATGGCGGCGTCGACGTGCTGGTCAATAACGCGGGCCGCTCGATCCGGCGCGCGATCGAAGGCAGCTTTGACCGCTTCCACGATTTCGAGCGCACCATGCAGCTCAACTATTTTGGCTGCCTGCGCCTGACCATGGGACTGCTGCCCAAGATGATCGCGCAAAAGAAGGGGCACATCATCAATATCTCGTCGATCGGCGTATTGACAAATGCGCCGCGCTTTTCGGCGTATGTGGCCTCCAAGGCGGCGCTGGAAGCGTGGACGCGCTGCGCGTCGTCGGAGTTGTCGGACGTGGGCATTAAGTTCACGACGATTAACATGCCGCTGGTGAGAACGCCGATGATCGCGCCGACAAAAATCTACCAGAACGTGCCGACGCTGGCACCTGAAGAAGCGGCCGACATGATCGCCGAGGCGATCGTCTACAAGCCGGTGCGCATTGCGACCCGCGTGGGCGTGTTCGGACAGGTGCTGCATGCCTTGATGCCGCGCGTGGCGCAGATCGTGCTCAACACGACGTTCCGCATGTTCCCCGATTCGGATGCGGCCAAGGGCGGCGACAAGAAGGCGCCGCAGATGAGCTCGGAACAGATCGCGATGCAGCAGTTGCTGCGCGGGGTGCACTTCTGATGCTGGTCTGTGCGTAAAAAAAAGGAGCTTCGGCTCCTTTTTTTTGCTATTGATCAGAGCGGATGAAGTTGGTGAGGCGGGCGATTTGCGCCGCGCGCCGTACGTTCGACGCGCCAGGGATCACAATCCACTTGTCATGCTGGTAGATGCCGAATATCAATATGAAACTCTATTAACCATGCCCTCTTTTCAGCAAACCCTGACCGATGTTCGGCATAATCCCTGGCACGTTTCTCGAGGAATTCAGCCAGGGTTCGAGAGCGATTTCATTCATCCGAACTTCCGATCATGTATTAGAGTGCGAAACTGAGAGGCTGCTTCAGCCCGGCCTGATTGAATCGATCGTTATCCCATAGTCGTTCTCAAGCGTCGCAGCAATCTGAGGTCCGCTCAAACCGCCCCGAAACCAGAAAGCCAGGAATATTGCGACCCTGTCGTGCATCTCAGATGGATTGGGTGGATATAGAACGCAGATTGTCGCTCTTATGCGCAACACGTCGTCATCGTCAGAACAGTCACGACCGGCGATCAATTCCCACAGCTTGACTCGCTCAGCTTCCACCTCCCTCAGACCAATTACACCAGTCGAGTATCGATTGGCAATCGCTGCCGCCTCACGGGCCGGAAGTGGCAAGCTATCAGTTGCTCGATACAAGGCGTCGATCATGAACTTCTGCGCCAGGCAAGTCTCACGAGGATCATCCAGATCCACCTGACTTGTTAATGCTCTAAAAAATTCGTCGGCACTGTTCATGGAGGCTAATAAATATCTGGCGTGGCTGAGTGAATCCCTCCCGACTACAAAGATGGCGCGTCCGAGGCCGTCATATTCTTCGACATTTGAATGTTAAGGCCCCTCAGCGACATCAACCGTCAATTCGCATCTATTACGGCATAGTCGCCGGGACAATGCTCCTCAGACGGGAAATGAGGAAGGTAAAAAGAAAAGCACTGAGCCAAAAAAGCCTATGCTGATACCGATCCACAGAGCGCGCACCTTCGTGCCGGCATCGCCTGGCGGGAGGAACACCCCTCCTAAAAAATACAGTCCCATCAGAAACACCGCATACAGGAATCTGTAGTTCAACAGATAGGTCGCACCAGCAAACGACATAGCTGTTGAACATAAAAGAATCGTGACTATTCAGCCTGAGCGCACAGTGTAGAAAGTTGTTGTAAACAAATCTTAGATAACGCATCATGGGGCATGC
>NZ_JAFCTU010000060.1:0-19805 GCF_049896185.1 Massilia sp. TSP1-1-2 | reverse complement strand
AAAGGAGAAAAATCCAGAACTCAAAAAAGCAGCGTAGAAACCGCTTTTAGGCGACAACTAGCTTGCAAATTACCGATGAAATCAATTTGGCGGCAATGATTAATTCGCACGTGCCCGCTCTGCGCAAGGCGCGCACGACGGACTGTTTCGTCACCTCCACGCCTCCCGAGGCTGCGATTTTGGGAATCCGGCGCCATGGTCGGCGCATTGGGTCAGTTATTACGACATCGTCAAGCCTTCCCATATCGCCTTCACGTCGGTCATGATATTGAACCGGCCAAGCTGTATCGGATTGTTCGTCAAGGACGGGGATCGATTGATCAAGTTCGATAAACATATCCGCTGATACTGGCATAACCGGCGACTTCCTGCCGCCCTCAACGAACGGGCGGCGTGGAAGTTGACGATTGAGCGTCGTGATTGAGAGGAAGAGAGTACAAGTCAAGCGTGTGCATAGTTTCTAGCCCGGCGCCGTGTAATTCCTTTACCACCTCATCCAGATGGACTTGTTTGAAGATACCAAACTTAATGTCTTCCTTTGCCACAGCTGCGCGCCACAACGCAGAAAAACCTGCGGCCTGCAAGTGGGGGAATAGTTTCGCAACCTGAGCAACCTGTCGTAACTCAGGTTTCGCACGCCAGCGCCCGGTCAGATGAAAGCACGGTTGCGCGTTGCGTGGGGTGCCGTCGAGAGCGAGCGTCCCTTCGGTCACCAGAATCCAGGATTCATCTCCACACCCTTCGCAGCGGTAGAAGCGTTGGCTGCCGGCCCTGCCAGTCTCAAGGATATGATTTGAACCGCACTTAAAACATTTCATTTGATCCCCCCATAGAACTCATTGTTCAGCGAATGGACATTCCCGAAACGGCAGCGTCCCTGAGAATCCCCGAAATGCTTTCCTTAGCCACCCAACGCCCGGTAATAGGGAACAAGGAAAAGCTGTTTCCAGTCATTGCGCAATGAGAACTCTCCGCGCTTAACCGGATCCCTCGACACATGGTTGTAACCTTTGTTACTCTCGAGACGATACCATAGGGCCCAATCGCTCAACCCCTCCTTCGTCCCGCCGAGATTCCTGAGCGGCGCGCCAAGAGCTTCGGGATCGACTAATCCTTGTGCCCTGTTCGCCTCGAACTCATGGCCCATATGAAACTGAAAATCCGGACTAAACGCAGCACGATCGTATTGACGGAAGTGCGTCACCTCGTGCACGATTACGCCCGCAGCCTGCCTCATCGAAAAGAGGTTTTTGGTATATATATTTATTTCATAGGGTCGGTACGGGTTGTAGGAGCCGCGCGTGAAAGGGTCGTACGCGTATTCCTTCATTCCGGTTTTAGGATTTATCGTCCATGTTTCCATTTGATCGCGAATAACCACCTGCAGTTTTCCTTTGGAGATGAGCTTGGCGGCAATGAAGGACTCCGGCGTTCCCGCTTGCCGCAGTCCACGCAATATGCTTTCCTTCGAAAGCACTGTTTTGCTTTGTGCCGCGTCGCGAGCGGGGTGGATCCGGATGGCGTCGGGTCTGTCAAGCGTCAGCGCTGAGGGTGCATCGGCGACGTTATTGGCCGCATGTGCGGCGCCGCCCCGGCTCGTGGCCTGCACATCATTTAGCGCCTTACCGGCCCTGGCAGCTGCAGAATCCGTTGCGACCAGTCCCCCAGATGACGTCAATCCCGGCGCATTGCCAGATGCGCCTGCCGCATTAGCGGATGCATTTGTACCCCCCGCCGCCGGAATGCCGGCCCGTCTCCCGCCAGCGGCGGCTGCCGCATCGGCTTGCACCGCTTCCTGGACTGCGCGCGTTGCGTTGGCAACGGCCACTTCACCCGTTGCCGCCGCTGTCAAACCGCGTTCGACTGCCACGGTGCGCATGGCCGCCTGTTCTGTTGGATTGACGACTTCGGTCAGCGTCACCAGCCTTGAGCGCACAACTTCTGCGGCAATACCCTCCCCGCGGCCTGCTATGCCGAACAACTTGCCAGGGCCAACAAGCGTGGCGATCTGGAACCCGGCGTCTGCCGTAGCAAAGAGCAACGTTGTCGCGCCAAGACCGATCCTCTTTTCGGAATAGTCGCGCGCCGCGTCCAGCGCCGCCATGGCCTTCGCGGCGTACGGCTGGATGGCTTCCCCTATCGCCCTCGCACCCTGGCTGCGGTTGTCAACGTGAAATCTGTCGGCAACCTGCTGAGAGACCGCTATATAGGCTTCCGTCGAATCTGCCAGGGCAGGAAGCGCAATGACGGCCCCTAAAAGGCGCCAGCTTTCGTTCCTAACGGCATTGACTGCCATTTCCATACCCCCCAGGGCGTATTTCCCCAGCTCCGCCATGATGTTGAAGGGGTTGACTTGGCACGCTTGCTGCCGGTCATACTTTGCCTTTTCGGCCGCCGTCCACTTGAGATGGTTGATTTGGACTAATCTCTCCACTTTGCTCCAGCCGTTCAGCGGGACTTCCGGCGGCAGAACCTTGTCGACGTACCCGATCCCCGCATCCTTGTATTCAACAGGCTTTTGCTGGGTCGGTCCTTCGGCGGCGCCACCCGTCAAAGCCGCTGCCGTTTCGGCGACCGCTGGCTGGGCCTGGGCTTGCGCCTCCTCTTGCTCTTGCGGGAGCGCCTGCTCCGCGTCGCTCGCTTCGTTGGATGTCTGCCCCAAGACAACGTCATGGCGCTCCACATTCAGGGCGCCCGAAAGCGCGCCTTCGAAGGCGCCGAGGGCAACCTTTGCCCAGTCTTGCTTGCCGGGCGTCATCAATTCGGTGGTCAGGCTGCCGGCAAATCCGGACAGGCCGCCGCGAATGAATTGTTCCCTGAACCCGTCCCCGACGGTTGTCTGGAGACCCTTGCCAAAAAAGCCCTGGGCCATGCCCTGCTGCATCTGGGCGCTGACGCCGGCACCTGCCACGGCCGCCCAACTGAATTTTTCCTGCATACCTGTCATGACGCCGATTTTCTGTGTCATGACGTTGGCAACGGCCGAATTGACCCACGCGTCAGGGCTGACGTTGATCCAGCCGACATTGACGCCCTTGTTGATGGCTCCGCCAAGCGCCGCCATGCCCACCGCACTCCAAGAGATGTCGTCCTGCACGCCCAGGGCGACGCCGACGGCCTGCGACGCGACGTTGGCCGCCGCGCTTGTCATCGCGCCTGCCGTAACGGTCACGGCGGCGGTTTCGGTGCCAGCCCCGAGCAAGTATCCGGCTGCCTGCGTCATGTAGGGCGTGACGAGGACCGTCACCACCACGACCACGACTATCAGGAGCATGGCGACGCAGTTCTGATTGTCCGGCGGCGGCGGCGGCAGATTGGGCGCGGTGCTGCCCACCAGTTTGCCCAAGTCGAAGTTGGGCGCGCTGCTGCTTGCGGTAGCAGCCGGTGCGACCAGGATCGCACCAGGCACCAGCGCGCTGCCAGATTGCAGGTTGTTTGCGTCCGCAATCCGGTGCCAGGCATCGGGCGAGCCATAGATGCGCGCCGCAATGCTTTGCAGCGTGTCGCCCGCCGCGACGATCACCGTTTGCCCGGTTGCGGACGTCGCGCCGGCATTGACCCGTAACTCGCCGTTGGCGCTGACCATGCTCTGGGTGGCGCTCGCGTTATAGGCCTTCCAGAACGCATCTTTTTGCGTGTCTTCCAGATCGTCAAAGGAGCCGTAAGTGGTGCTGTAACGCAGTTGCAGCTGTCCGTTGGCCACAATTTCGTGCTGCTCGGCCGTTGGCGAGTTGTGGCTTTGTTCCCGCGCCAGCAGGATGACGCCGTTCTGGTCCAGAATGAAAGCCTTGTTCGACGTTCCCGTCTGCGGCGCGTCTCCGACTGTGCTGTACGTCACGCCAATCAGGAACCCGTTGGCGTCATACACGTCGGTGCTGGTTGCCTCCGAACCGCTTTCCCCGGCCATTTTTCCGCTCAGAATGGTCATGCGGCCGGTCGAGGATGCCAATACCACGCCACTTCCCAGCGTGCGGTAGGTATTTGTGTAACTGTTGCGGATATGTTCTTCCACCATGCTTTCGGTGCGGTAGCTCAGCACGTTGCCGGCGGCATCAAACGCTTCGTTGACCACCATGGACTTGACGGCGCCGTTGTCCTTCAGTCCCTGGTCGATGACGAGACGCCCCTGGCCATCGTAGGACTTCAAGTGGCGCTCGTAGATGTTGCCTTCAAACGACAGGCCGAGACGCTGCAGGAAGGCGTGCTGGTCCTGATAATCCTTCAGTTGCCCACGGTAGAGCGTCAGCGCGGACCCGTAGGCCAGCATGTCTTTGTCGTACTGGGCCTTTTGCGCCGCGTACTGGTTAAGCACCTGCTGCGAGCTGCCGGTCGGCGGCGGCGTCGGAGCCAGCGGCTCGGCCGGCGCGCTAGGCATGGCCATTCCCTTCGGGATGGCCGGTGCATCAGCCGACTTGATCGCGTCGGCCAGCACGCGCCCGGCGGCGTCGTAGCTTGTGGTAAAGGCCACGGCGCCATTGACGCTCGTCGAGATTACGCGGTTCATGGCATCGTACCGGAACTGGATGTTATTCCCGCCCGAAACGGTGCCGGCAAGGTTGCCCGCAACGTCATAGCTGTGCCGCAGCGTCTGCGCGCCCGTGGTGCCGGCCGCGTCCAGTGCGCCAGAAACGAGCTCGCGGTTGACGGCGTCGTAAAAGAAATAGCCGGTCTGGTTCCGATCACTCCCCTTGCCGGCGGACACCGAGGCGAACTTGGTGCGGTTGCCGAAAGCGTCATACTCGTACTTGACCAACTGGCCGCCTTCGGCCAGGTCGCTCGCCGAAACCCTGATCAACCGGTGCAGCGCATCGTAGGTCAGCGTGTTGTTGGCGAACGTCTTGCCATCGCTTGCCGTGGTGCCCTGCACCGTCATCTCCCAGGTGCGGTTGCCGGCCAGGTCGTAGCGGTAAGTCGTTTGGCGCACCAGCGCCTGGTAGCCATTGCCGCCTGTGTTGGTATCGACGATTTCGGTCAGCTGGCCGGCCGCGTCGTAGGTGTAGGTGATCAGCTGGTTTTTCGCCGGCTGGCCGACGCTCGCCACCAGGCCGTCCCTGCCGTAGGCGTAAGTCGTCACCGCACCGTCGAAGCCGGTGTAGGTCTTTACGCGGCCAACGCTGTCGTACGTCCACTTCGCCGTGTTGCCAAAGGCATCGACGGCGGTCAGCTTGCGTCCACCCGCATCCCACGTGGCCGATGTCGGCGCGCTGCCCCGTTTTTCCGACCAGGTCACGTTCCCATGAATATCATGCCGGTAGCGCGTCGTTTCGCCAGCGCCGTTAACATGGGCGCTCAGGAAGCCAAGTTCGTCGTAGCTGAAGCGCTCCATCAGAGCGCGGCTGCCCTCACTGGCGAGCGCGAGCGTGGTGCCGGCCAGTGTGACAACGAACACTTCCACCGGCTGGTAGGTCGCGCTCACCAGATGGCCGGCATGGTCGTACGCATAGTGCACGGTGTGCTGCGCATCCATCTCGTCGGCGCGCAGCTGGTCGAACGCGTCATACGAATGGCGCTCGGTGAGAATGCCGTTAGTGGTGGCCGAGAGCAGCTTGCCGGTCGGCGTGAACTGTTCCGTCGTGACGCGGTAACGCGCGTGCAGGGCGTCGTTGTCGGCCGGACCGGAGACGGCTGCGCTTTCGCGGTCGATGGTCACACGGGTGGCCAGCGCATCCTGGTCGCCGTCCGTGTACTGGAATTGGCGTACGCGCCCGCCGGAGCTGCCGTCGGCCTTGGCGTTGCGCTCGCTGGTGACGCGGTTTTTTTCGTCATAGGTGAAGCTGGTGGTCGGATAACCGATGCCGTCCGGCCCAGGTTCCGTCTTGCTGACCAGGTTGCCCCAGCGGTCGAACACCTGGGTCGTGACCGGCACGCCGGCGCGGCGGCTCGGGCCCGTAATGCTTGTCACGTTACCCTGCACATCGTAGCGGTACGTGGTGGCGCTTAACGCACCGGAGCGGCGCGCCGCTTCCGCATCGACGTATGCCAGCACATCGTTGTCGGCAGTGGGCGCTGTGCTGCCATTGCTGCGGTAAACGCTGCTCTTGCGGCCCAGTAAGTCGTAGACGGTCACTTCGTTCACGCCCGACTCGTTGCTGCGCCACATGCGCCCGGCGTTGTCGAAGTCCCAGAAAGTAACGGTCCCAGCTTGCGTGCGCTGCACCACTTCGCCGTAGGCGTTGTACTGCAGCGTCAGGTCCTGTCCGCTGTCGGTCACCATGCGTCCCAGCGCGTCGTAGGTTCGCGACGCCAGGCCGAACACCTCGCCCGCGGCGTAGGCCGCGCCCGCGCCGATATGCCAGCTAGCCGTCTGCAGCCCGCGCGCGTTGTACCCCAGGTAGTGGCTGACGCCTTCTGCGTCGGTGACGCGCACCATGCGCCCCAACTCGTCGTATTGCATGCTTTGGGTACGGTCGTCGGGCGAGAGCAGCGCCGGCTGCGGCACGCCGGCGCTGACGGACCCGTTGGCGTAGCTGGTCTCACTGACGGGCAAACCCGCCAGGTTGTAGCGGTAAGTTGTCAGGCCGAACCCGCTGCCAACCCGGTGGCTGCCGTCGATGGCGGCCGTGACGCGCCCGAGCGCGTCGTAGAACATGCGGTGCGGCGCGTCCGAACCGGTGGCGCCCGGACCCCAGCCGGCAGTCAGCGTCACATTGCCCATGCCGTCGTACTCGGTCATCCGCACATGCTCGCTACCGGGCCCAGCATTTCCTTCGGCCAGCGTGTCGCGCACGACCCGTCCCTGACCGTCATACGCCTTGGTGGTGACGCGGTCGCGCGCATCAGATGGCGCCACTGCCGCCACAGACCGGCTTCCGGTCCAGCCAACAATGGCCTGGGCCGACTCGCGCACACCGGTCACAAGGCCGGCGCTGTCGTAGCTGTAGCTCGTCAGGTAGCCGGCGGCGTCGACCTGGGCCGCGAGATTGCCGCGCTGGTCGTAGTAGTTATTGGTAGTATCCCAGCCATCCAGCCGGCTGGCAAGTTCGGCCTGCTGGATGGCGTCGCCGAATGCGTCGTACGTCATGCGCGTGGTGCGCGCGGCGGTGACCGGCGAGTAAGACGAGCCTGCGTCGATACTGTACGCGGCAGGGTGCGTCACCTGGAGCACGCGCCCATCCCGGTCGTAGCTGGTCGTGATTGTGCGGACCTTGGCCACGTCAAGCGCCGCAAGCGCCTGCGCTACTTGCTCCGTCGTGACCGGACCATCCGGGGCCACCCGGATCGCACCTCCGTAGCGCACCAGCGAAGTTACCTCGCCAAAACTGTTCCTGACATAGCCGGTGAGGTTGCCATTGGCGTCAATTTCATAGCGCAACAGGCCGCCTACGGCGTACACATTGCGGCTGACGTAGCCGTCGGCATCGACGGTCCTGGTGACCTGGCCGCGCGCGTCGTACGACTTCGACGTGGAGACTTCAGCGCCTGGCTGCGCAGTAACGCTGCCGGGAATGTAGGCAGCGGCCCGGCCAAAGTTGATGCTGAGCTGGTTGCCCGCGTTGTCGTAGGTAAAGCTTTGGACCAACTGTTCGCCGTCGCCCGACTCGGTGCGCTTGAGCTGCTGGCCCAGCGCATCGTAGTCGACATGCACCACGCGCTGGAAACTGTCCCCCGTCTTGCCCGGTGCCGCCGGCGCCGTCTCTTCCACCATATTTCCGGCCGCGTCGTAGCGGTAACTCCACGCATTGCCGTTCTTGTCGGTGTAGCCGATCTTCTGGCCGATGTTGTCGTACAGCGCGCTTTCGGTCTTCCCGTTGCCGTCTTGGTGCCAGATGACCTGGCCGAGCGAGTTGTGGTCAAACTGTTCCACCACGTCGCGCGCATCGGCCACCACGCGGGCCTCGATTGCGGCGACGGTAAAGGCAGCCATCGGCCCGGCGCCGAAAACGGACCGTGCAAACCTGGTCTGCACCGTCATGTTGCCACGCTCGTCGTATGCGTACTTTTGCACAAACCCCAGCGGGTCGACGCTGTAGACCAGCCGGTTGGCGCTGTCGAAGACCTGGCGGCTGACCCGGTCCGCGGCGGCTTGTGGCACCACCAGGGCCCCAATGGCCGCAGCACCGCCGGCGGCTCCAGCGAGCATGACCGTATCGACCTTGCCTGCAAACAGCGTGAGCGCAGTCATGTTGCCTGCCGCATCAAACTGCTGCTGGCGCACCGCGCCTTCCGGGTCGACCGCGTACAACAGCTGGCCGCGCTGGTCGTAGGCCATCACGGTCACTCGGTCATCGGCCGTAGGAGCCAAGCTCAGTGCTGCCGGGTTGGCATTGGCTGCCAGCATCGTGGCGAACTGGACTTGCTTGACCAGATTGCCAGAGGCGTCGTAGGTATAGCCGGTCGTCGCGCCCACGGGGTCGATGCTGTAGGCAACGCGGCCATGCCCGTCGTAGACTTTGCGTGAAACGGCGCCGTCGGACGCCGTCGTCTCGACCGCATTGCCTTGCGCGTCGTAGCTGAGCTTCGATACCCGTCCCTGGGCGTCGATGCTGCTGATGACGCGTCCCGCCGCATCGCGCACCACGCGCTGGACATGGTCCTTGGTGTTGTCGGCAATGTGCGCCGTTGCGGCAGCCAAGGCAGATGCATTGGCCTCGGTGGCGGCGGGCACTGCATGCGCGTAGGCGATGGTGGTGACGGTATTGCCCAGGTAGCGGGTGGCGACAACGCGGCCCGCCTGGTCGATCCGGAAAGTCTCCCGTCCCGCTTCGTCATACACGATGCGATCGGTGCGGTCGTTCAGCGGATCGGCCGCAGGAAAAATGAAGGTGGCGTCGAGCGGCATGCTGGCCGCCGTCGGCAACGCAGCCAGGTTGGCAAGCGTGGTATGGACCACTGCCTTGCCATTTGCGTCGTAGGCGATGGTCGAGACGCGTCCGTCCGCCGCAACCATGACGGTTGCCTGTCCATGAACGTTAAACGCGGTCAGCGTCGTTCGGTCGCCGGCAGATGCAACAACACTGTGCGGGGTCGCGCCGGGTGCGATTGCTTGCGCGTATTCGACCTGCTTGGTGACATTGCCATCGGCGTCGTACGTGTAGCCGGTCACCTTGCCGTCGGCGCCCGACTTCCACAGGATGCGGCCCGCCTGGTCGTATTCAAAGGCGCTGCGCGCGTCCAGGCGCGCGTCGGCCACCTGCCGCACCGCCGCCCCTACGGCCTGAGCCGACATCGCTGTCTGCGGATCGATTCGCCGAGCATAAGCGATTTGCTCGCCGACCTTGCAATCCGACGTATACGTCGTGGTCCGCACGAACCCCTCGCGGTCGACTGTGAATATGGCTCTGTCCAGACTGTCATAGACGGTTCGCAGCGTGCTGTCGCGCGTGGCGTCAGCCAGTACGGCTGGCGCAGTGCCAGGTACGAACGTTGCCCGCGAGATGCGTGCGGCGTATACGGTAGACTTGATTTCCAGACCGCTGCCGTCGTACTGGTGGCCGGTGACGGTACCAGAGGCGTCGATTTCAAAGGCGAGGCGGCGGGCAGCGTCGTAGACATAATCGTCACGCGCGCTCACCATCGCGCCCGCCACGGCACCGGCAAGATTGTCTGCCGTCATTGCGATGGCACCGCCGATGCGATGCAGGTAGGTCGTCATGCTCGTGACTTGCCCGGCGGCTGTGTACGCGTAACTGATGGCGTCCCCGGTGGCGTTGACGCTCCACAGCGTGCGGCCGACCGCGTCGACCACGTAGCGCATCACATCGTCGCGCGCCGGGTCGGCGATGGTGGCAACTAGTTGCGCCATGGAGTCGGCGGTAGGAGCCTGCGGCATGATCACCGGCGTTGCATACCCTGTACGGCGCACCACGTTGCCGGTCGCGTCAAAAATTTGCGCCGTCACCACCGCGTCGGCGTCTACCCGGTAAGCTTCCCGGTTGTCTGCATCAAAGACGCTGAACGAGACGCGGTCGCGCTGGGCATCCGGCTTGACCAGCGCCGACATGGCGGCCAGCGCGAGGGGCGCGCCGCCGGACGTCGGGCGCGGTGCGCGGGCGAAGTAGGCGGTAGTTTGTACCAGGTTGCCGCCAGCGTCGTAGGTGTTCGCCTGCAGCTGGCCCATCGCGTCTATCTGCAGCACCAGCCGGTCCTGCGCATCGTAGGCCATCAGCGTGGCGCGGTCGGCTGCGCTGGGCTGCACGCTGGTGAGAGCGGCACCCGGGGTAATCGGTTTTGCGTAGTCGACTATGCGCGTCACGTTGCCGTGCACGTCGTAACTATAGCCAGTGACATTGCCGAGAGTATCGGCTTTAAGCAGCACGCGCCCTGCATGGTCATAGGTGTAGCGGTCATGCTGGTCGCGCGCGCTGGCCACCAGCGCGTTCGTCACCGCCGCCAGCGTCGGCGCGATGCCGCCGCCCACCGGGTTGGCGTACCGGATCTGCTCACTGACGTTGCCGTCAGCGCCGTACGTGGTGGCGAGCACCTGGCCGAGCGCGTTAATGGAAAACACCGGCCGGCCGAGCGCATCGTACACGGTACGCACCAGCACGTCGCGCGTCACATCGGCAACCGGCGCCGGCATGCTGCCGACGATCCAGGCTGCCATATCAATCCGGTTGGCGTATGCCAGTGTCGCATTCACATTATTGTTGCCGTCGTACTGGTACGCCTTGAGGCCTCCCAGCGCATCGACCTCGAAGGCCACACGGCCATCCTTGTCGTAGACCAGATTGGTGACGGCATCGCCCGCGGCGGTAAGCACCACCAGCGCCGCCACGGCGGCCCGGGTGGGATTCGCGCCCAGCTTGGACGTGGTAATCCGTTTGTCGTAAACAACGCTGCGGATGAGGTGTCCCTGCAGGTCGTAAATGCTTTGCCGTACCGTCCCGGTCGGATCGATGGCGTACACTTGCCGGTCCAGGCTGTCATAGACGAACAGCGCGCGGTTGCCCTTGGCGTCCACGCTGGCGATAACGTTGCCGTTCTTGTCATATTCAAAGCTGTTGACCAGGTTCAGGCCCAGCGGATCGGTTATTGCCTTGGTGCGTCGGCCCAGTTCGTCGAACACAACGTCGGTGCGTGTCCCGCCCGGCTGCACGACGGACACGATCTGGCCCTTGGCGTCATGGGTGTAGGTGGTGGTCCTGGCGGCGCCGGCGGCATCGACCGTCTGGCTGATGGTCTGACCGGCCAGGTCGAACGCGGTGTCCGTGACCAGTCCGGCAGCATCGGTCACCCGCACCGCCTGGCCCTTGGCGTCATATTCATAGCGCGTCTGCAGCTTGGCGCCGTCCGGGTCGACCGTGCGGGTGAGCACCCGGCTGGCCGCATCATAGGTGTACGCGATTCGATGGCCACCGCCATCGACCGACAGGACCAGGCGGTTGACGCTGTCGTAAGTGCTTTCGGTTGACGTGAGGGCATCCAGGGTGCCAAGCACGTTGCCGTTCTGGTCGTAGCGGTAGGTGGTCGCGTTGCCGTTGCCGTCGCTGATGCTGCGTATCTGCCCGTTGCGCGTCATCATCGTTGTGACAGCCACCCCCTCGGGGGTGGTCACGGTGTTGCTGCGCACCGTGCTGTCATAGCTGTAGCGGGTAACGTTCTTGAGGGCGTCCATGGCGGTGAGCACGCGCCCGAACGCATCGTAAGTACCCAACTGCACAGCGCCTGCCGGATCGGTCGTCTGGATCAACTGCCCGAGCCGGTCGAAGGCATTCAAGAATACGTTGCCGTTGGCATCGACGCTGCGCACGGCGCGCCCGAACGCATCGTACTGCGTGCTCGTGGTCAGATAAACTTTGTCGGAGCGCTGTACGGACGCCGTCTCCAGGCCCCGGTGGTCGAGCACGTGCTGCGTCGTCAGCGCGCCCGCGTCAGCTGTGCCTGGCGCGGTTTCCGCCACCACTTCGCCAAAGGCGTTGTAGAGCGTAGCGTGAACGGCGCGCATAGCGTCCGTGGTCGCGGTCACGTGGCCGGCCAGGTCGTAGTCGATCCGCGTGACGCTGTTCTGTTCGCCGCCGGCGCTTTTCGCCTGCTGCAGCGCGAGCGCCGCGGCCTGGTTCGCGCTGACTGACAGCGTGCCGCCCGTCATGGCCGCCACGGCGCCTGGCGCCACGCGGGCGGCGTAGCGCGTCACACCCGTCAGGCGGCCCAGTGTGTCGTGCGTGTTTTCCGTCACCTCGCAAAGGGCGTTGACGGTGTGGTGCAGTTGCCCGGCGACATCGTAGAAATAGACAATGCGCTGGCCTTGCGGCGCCGTCGCGCTGATCAACTTGCCGACGACATCGTAGACATAGCTGGTGCCGTGGGCGTTCCAGATGGCGTCGATCTGCGCCACGCTCTGCTGGCCGACGATCAGCGCGGCGCCGACGCCATCCAGTTCAGCCTTGAGGTAGCCTTGCGCATCGTAGCGCTTCAGCGTTGTCCGCTGGTCCTCGGTGCCCCGCGCGCGCGTGGTGCCGGTCAGCCGGTTGTCGCTGTCGTAGGTATATTCGGTGACGGTGCCGTCCGCCGCGCGCTCGCCCGACAGGCGTCCTCGCAGGTCCCAGCTGCTGGTGGTGTGCTGGTCCTCGAGGCTGACCGCTGGCCGCAGCGACGCCAGCGTCGAGCTGGCGAGGACCGGCCCGCGCGCCACGTTGGCGTAGCGAATCGTCTCGACCTGCCGTCCGGCCTTGTCGTAGACGCATTCCGAAAGGTAGCCTTCGGCGTTCACGTCGGCGACCTGGCGCCCGGCATTGTCATAGTAAAAATAGGTGATGCGATCGCCCGGACTTGCCGCCGGCATATTCGCGGCAATTTTTTCCGCCGTGAAGCCGCCGGTTCCCTGCGCGCCCGGCAGCAGGAATGGCGTGGCGTAGGCCTTGGCATAGGCGATCGTCTTGATCACGCGGTTGGCCGCGTCGTACACGTACTCCGTGACAAAATTCTCGGCATCGATCGTCACGCGCACGTTGCCGTCGCCATCGTCGTAGGACGAGACAAACCGGTCGGCAGCGGAGCTACCGACGACGAGCTGGCGCGTGCCTGGCGTGACGCTCTGCCTGACGCTGGCCGAGACGGTACCCGCATGCACTTCGTCGCCCGAATAGGATGCGACGATGTCCACCGTCCCGGGGCTAAATGCGTTGCGCGCCAGCTGCATCGTAGCCACGCCACGCACCACCGCCGCCGTGCCAAGCACCGTCTTGCCGCTAAGGAATGTTACCAACCCGCCCGGCATATTGCCTTCCACCAGCGCCGTATAGGTCGCGGCAGCGCCCTGACGCACGGGGCCGGTAGGTGTCTGCAACCTGACCGTGGCAGGAAAACCCATGACCGTCGCGGCCACCATGGCGGACTGGCTGCCAGCATTGACCGCATCGCCCGAGTAGATCGCGCGAAGCTGGCGCGTACCGGCGCGCAGCGCGCTGGTCGATAGCATGGCCGCGCCGTCTTGCAGCGCGACCCTGCCAAGCAGCGTGGCGCCGTCATAAAACTCCACCGAGCCTGCCGTGGCGCCGGCCACGCGGGCGGTCAGCGTGACCGGCGCGCTCAGCGCGACGGCACTGTCGGACACGGTCAGTACGGTGGCCGACGCGGCCCCCGACTGCGCGGTGGGTGCGCTATAGCTGGCAGTAATATCGGACGAGCCACCCGTGTAGATTGCCTTGACGCCGGCCAATCCACCCACCGGTGTTGCCAGCACCAGGCGTGCGGTGCCGGCGTCCACGGCGCTCACACCCAACACGTTGCCGAACGCATCCTTGAAGATGACGGTTCCGCCGGGATTGGCCGCCTTGACGCCGGCGACCAGCTCCACCATCGCCGCGCGCCCTTGCGGATCAGGACGGCTAGACAGGACAATCTTGTCATCTTGCTCGGTCGGGAGATTGGGACCCGAAATATTGTCGAGCATCGTTGCCTGTTCCTTGGCCGCTGTATTCAGGTCGCCGGAATAGACTGCGGTGAAACGGGGCCAGTCTTGGCGCAGCGCGCCGGCGGGCACCAAAAACACAGCCTTGCCGTCGGCCACCTGGACGGTTCCCAGGCGAACGTTGCCGTCCCGATACAGTACGACGCTGCCGGTCGGCGCCGCCGCACCGGTGGGCAGCGCAAGGGTTACGGTCACTTTGCTGAACTGCGCAAATGGACTTGACCACGTCACGGCGGCGCCTTGCGCATCGACCGCCGTATGCGCGATCTGCATGCCCGGCACAACTTTCGCGGCGCTGTAGGAGAGCGCCTCGGAATAGGACACCAATTGTCCGGGCCTGGTCGGCGTGTAGACCGCGCGATACTGGTGCTCGCCGGCGCTCACGCTACTGACCTGCAAGCGGGCGTCCGTCGTGTAGTCGCCCGCGGCGACCGTTCCAAGCACGATGTTGCCGTCGTAAAATGTATAGGATCCTGCCGACGTCGAACTGCCGCCGCCGAAGTCGAAGCTGACGGCCGCCGACAGCGTCAGCGGGCCCCCGATCACTGCGGGCGGGTAGGACGCGCTGACCATCAGCGTGGCGGGACTTGGCAAGCCCAACGCCAGCTGCACTGGAGCAGAACTGCCAGTCGCGCGCAGCATGTACTTGTCGTTCCTGAACACTGCTCGCACTTGCGCGTTATTCACGGCGCCTTGCGCAATGTCGAGCACCGCCCTGCCGTTGGTGACGGTTGCGATTCCCAGTTCCGTCGTGCCGGAATAGAACACGACCGAGGCGCTCCCTTCCAGGAGCGCCGTCATCTCCGCGCTCAAGTAGCTGACCGATGCGGCCAGGCGCAGCACGCCGGTGCGGTCGGCGCCGATGCGCGAGGCGGTAAGAACCGGGTTGATCACCGCCGGCTTCATGGCCACGGTGCACGACACGCCCGTTGCGTTCGAGGACGCGCCGTTGAACTGGTCGCCAGAATAGACCGCGATAATTTTTTGGGACGCGGCGGTGAACCCCGTGAACTTCAGCGTCGCCACGCCATCCATCACGCGCGCGCTGCCCAAAATGACCTTGCCGGTTGCATCAAAAAATGTCACTGCGCCGGTGGCCGGATTTGCACTGTTCACCACCCCCACCTGGACGCGCAGCGTGGCGGCCTCAGCGAAGGTGACGGCGGCCGGGGTCGCCGTGAATGTCAGCGTCGACGGGCTCGTCGTCGGGGCCGGCTTGGCTACGCCGGCTAGGATATTGATGCCGGAGGCGAACGTTGCACTGCTCGCGCCATTGGCTGCATCGCCCGAATAGGCGGCCGTCGGAAAGGAATAGCTGGAGGTGAAGCCAACGTTGAAATAGGGTGTCTCCAGCGTAGCCACGCCGTTGACCACCTGCGCTGTGCCCAGTACCTCGCGGGTGCTGAAGAACGTCACGATGCCGGTCAACGGTTCGCCCGAACGGCTCTTCACGTTGGCCGTCAGGATCACCTTGTCGCCAGCGGTGAGCACCGTCTTTGACGTCGCCAGCGTCATGCTGGTACTTGAAGGCCCGTCGACGATCACCTGTGACGCTGACACGGACCGGGCGGCAACATTGTTGGCGTCGCCCCCGTAGCGCACGCTCAGGTCGTTCATGCCAACCGGCAGGTTCGATACCGTCAGGGCCGCCTGGCCGTTGATCAGGTCGGCGCGCCCGATGATGTCGACGCCGTTATAGAACGTTACGGTGCCGCTGGCGAACCCATCGCCAGCGCGGGCAACATTGGCGACGATGACAAATGGCGAGCCGGCCGGGCGCGGGCCGGCAGGGACGTCCACCGCCACGGTCGTGGGCGCCTGGGCCACTTCCAGGCCCAGTTCGCCAATGCCGATGCCGGTGCCTGCGACGCCGTCACCCAGATACATGGCGCCGATCGCATGCTTGCCCGCTGCCAGGCCGCGCACGGTGACGCTGGCCATGCCGCCGGCGACGGCCGCATGTCCGAGCTCCTTGCCGTCGTTACTGAAAAACACCACCATGCCGCCGTTGGCAACGCCAGGCACATCTGCGCGCAGCGCGACGGCTTCGCCGTGCACGGGCGCGAGCGACTCGCTGCTCAAACCGATGCGGGTTGTTGCGTTTGGGCCGGCAGGGGCCGGCGTGACGATGACGGCCACCGGCGCCGCTGCCCCTGCGTCGTCGGGGCCCGACGTGCTCGCCGCATTGTTGGCGTCGCCCAGGTAGGCCGCCGTGAGACGGTGCGCGCCAGCTGGGAGCGACGTCGTCGTGAAACTGGCCGCGCCGTTCTTCAGTGCCGCGTAGCCGATGACTGCCGCATTGCTGTAAAAGGCGACCATGCCAGTCGGCTCCGCTCCGCTCACGGCAGCCGTAAGCGTCAGCGCTACGCCCGCAGCGACCTGCGTCTGGCCAGCGGCCAATGTCACGCTCGAGATCTGGGCCGGGGCAACCAGTGTATCGATCGCCGCGGCGCTGCTGGCCGCGAAATTGCCGTCACCCGAGTACACCGCCGTAATTGCACAGTGCCCTGCGGGAAGATTGGCGACGGTCAGCAAGGCCACGTTCGCGGCCAGCCTGGCACTGCCTAGCAGTAGCGTGCCGGCGAAGAACGAGACGGTGCCCGTGGCATCGTAGAAGCTCGATTCATTGCCCAACACCGCGACGAAGGTGTGCGCGCCGTTCGGCCCTGCCGCTGCGGCCGCCTCGCGCACCTGCAGCGAGGTTGCACCGCCGGCCACTTTGAGCATGATATCGGCGCTGTTGGTCAGCTGCGTGACGTCGACCGGCGTCGCAAGCCGGTTGGTCCCGACCACGCGCGACAGACCGTCGTACACGGTCTGAGTGGCGTAGCCGAGCGCGTCGATCTGCCACACCAGCCGGTCCTTGGCGTCATACAGGTTCCAGGTCCTCGCGTCGCCGGCTGTTGCGGCGGGCCGAAGCGACGATAGCGATGACGCCAGCGCGGCATTGAGGTGCGCCGCGTTGCCGGCCTGTGTCAGGTCTAGCGAGTGGGCCATGAACGCCGGCGGCGCGGCTGGCGTGGCATAAGCAATGCTGCCCGTGCGATTGCCCCTGACGTCGTAGGTGTATTCGGTCACACGGCCGGCGCCGTCCATTACCCCGGTTTGGCAGCCGGCGGCATCGTAGAGCAGCAAGGTTTTGCCGCCATCGGCTGCCTGTGTCAAGCGCAGCAAGCCGCCGGCGTCGTACCACATCCGCGTTTCGCCCAGCAAATTGTTGCCGTCGCTTTTGAGCACCGAGGTTAGTTGGCCGGCGCCGCTGTAGACTGAAGTCGACACCAGGCCTCCAGCCTGCCTGGTGACGACCCGATGCCCGGCGTCGTCGTACAGCACCGTCGTCGCCCCGCCGGTGTTGTCGGTAACGCTGAGCACCCGGCCCAGACCGTCATAGCTGGTGGTGGTCACGAGACCAGCGGCATTGAACGATTGCAGCAGGTGGCCGGACTGGTCGTAGACCAAACGCGATACGTTCTGGCGACCGTCATCGATGCCGACGCCGTCTGCCGCCACCTTGGCCCAAGCGGTCACCGTGCTTGCCTGACCCCGGAAATCATAGCCGTAGTCGGTGCGCTGCGTGGTGGATTTGTCGGCGATCGCGCCCACCCAGGCCGCCAATTCCGGCTCCGAAACACCTGCGGCGGCGTAGGTTTGGGCGGTGTAGGCGATCACCGCAATCTTGTTGCCGACCGGATCGTAGCGGTGCTCGGTGACGCGGCCGTCGTCGCTCAGGGCAAAGCGCAAACGGTTGGCGCCGTCATAGACAAACTTGGTGAGACGTTCGCCGTCATAAATGTTTGAGTAGGACGAGCCGGGGAGCGCGGCGCTGCTTTTCTCGGTGAGCAGCTGGTTGGCGCTGCCGAAAGTGCGGGTGATTGTGTGGCCCATCGCGTCCAGCACGGACGTCTGGTTGCCGCGGCTGTCATAGCCGTACCGTGTCGTATTGCCCGCAGCATCGATCACGGTGAGCAGGTCGCCGGCGCTATTGTAGGTGTAAGCCACACTCTGGGCGGCGCCGCCCGTCTGCGGCCCGGCGATTTTGAGCAGGCGCCCGAGCGCGTCGCTTTCAACCAAAGTTACATTGCCGAGCGCATCGGTGATGCGCGTGACTGCGCCGGTCGCGCTGCCCTGCGCACCGAAATCGTAGGACGTGGTGCGGGCGACGCCATCGACGGTATGGGTGACGGACGCAACGACCCATGACGCGCCACGTTGCTGGTAGGTGAAGGACGCCTGCGCGCCATCGCTCTCGAGAATGCTGGCGATTCGCTTGCTGTCGCCCTCGTACGAATAGGCGGTAAAGTACAGCTTGCCGTCGGCCACGTTGCTGTCCTCGGGCGTCAGGTCCCCCACCACGCTGGAGAGCCGGTTTTGCAGGTCGTAGCTGTAGCGCACGCGCGTGAACGTGGTGCCGTCCTGGCGCACGGTGCGCAGCTCGGTCAGGTTGCGCCCATCGTAGATCAGCAACTGTTTTTCGCCGCTGGCGTCGCACACTTCGGTCAGCTGCGCTCCCGTGTAGACAAAGTCGACTGCGTTACCGTTGGCGTCGAGCTGCCTGATCAGCTTGCCAATGCGGTCGTTCCAGTCGTACGTTTCGACGGTGCGGCTCTCGCCGTCGGTCCAGCGCCATTTTCTGGCAGCGGCATCGTAGGACATGCTGTCGTGGGCCCCGATCCCATCGGTGCCGATGTAGGCCACGCCGTCATGGCGGTACACGGAGCGGGCGCCGTCAGCGTCAGTGCGAGTAATGGTACTGCCCACGGTATTTAGCGTGCCGGTCAGGCTGTCGACACTGCGGAAAAAGCCCAGGCGCCAATTATCGTCGTTGCCGTCGCTATCAAGCGTGCCCTGGCTGTTGTAGGTGCGCAGCGCGAACAGGTCAAGGCCGGTACTGGCGAGATGATCGTCGTTTTGCTGCAAGATCAGGTTGCCGTTGGCGCTGTTGACCAGCACTTGCTGCCCCCCGCGTCCCAGCGCGGCGGAACCGGCAAGGGCGTTTTGGCCAGTTGCCAATGACGTCAAACTCAAACCCAGGCTGCTGCCGCTGACGATCGCCACCATATGCATTCCTCGCTTTTTTGTATGAGTGCACCGGCAGTGACTGCCGGCCGTGATGCCTGTGACCGATTCCTGGTGGAAACTCGGTGGATAAACAAGGTATCGAGCAAAGGAGCGAGTTGATTAACTGAATGCAAGCGTTATTGATCTAAAGCTACAGACGCGTGATCGACGGGGGAATTGGATGGGTGTATGCGGGAGCGCAAGCCTGCGCGCTCGCCACGAAGTCTCAGTGGCTCTGAAAGCCGCCCCGGGTATGTCGGTGCAGTGTGCACTTGACTTGACTAAAGGCGAGGCGCGGCGGCAAGCGTTGCCGGCGCGCGCTGTTTCACTGACTTTGGCACCCCGTGTGGTGGTTGCGCGCAGCGCCTGCGCGCAACCATGCGCACGCGCACATATTTGGCTTGGCAGGCACGCAGGGGGGGCAGACATAAGGCGCCGATATGCGAACACGTAGGGCCCGACCCGGGCGGCCGGACCACCAAGCAAAACGCCAGCGCAGCGAATGGACCGCTTTGCGGAGTGAGGCCCTATGTTAAAACGGCCGCGCAGTGGACAATCTATCCCGGAAGAGCTGTCTCTTTGCGCAGCAGGTAGCTGGCTCATGGCGAAGCATGGCGGCAAGCTACACCGGAGCGAGTCTCGCTCGCCAAGCTCGCTCCAATGAGCGGCTTTTGATGCCCGCGTGCGGCGCCAGTACGACGCAGCGGCTGATCAAGTCCTTACAATTCTATAGCTGAGCCCGTGTCTGTTTGACGGCTTTGACCCGGTGCCGAGGAGAGGCGGATGACGATGCGAAGGTGGTCGGATTATTTGGCCCAACTTCCCCCTGTGTCAGACTACTTGTCGGGTGTGTTTTTTGAACAAATTATGTCCTGATCTTGGTTGTTGTGGTGGAATT
>NZ_JAFCTU010000059.1:0-19919 GCF_049896185.1 Massilia sp. TSP1-1-2 | reverse complement strand
GTGCCCTACGAAGCGTTTTGTTCGTAAGCAGCAGAGAGGTGAGATTATGCAGCGTTTCGCGTTTTTCGTCAACCTCTTTTTTACTACTCCGTCTCTTTCGAAACGTCCCTGACAAGCTTGCAACTACTTGATTTCGTTAACCTTTTCATCGGGGAGGCGAACTATAGCAAAGCTCGCACGGGCTTGGCAAGGACTTACAAGAGATTATTTTTTTGGCGGCATTATATTTTGGCGGTCTACCTACTAGGCATGATGTCCAGCGTAGCCACCGATCCGTCTTGGGGCGGCGCTGACCCGGCATTGCAAAGATTGCCTGAAGGTCGCGCCCACGGTGGGCGACGGCGTGCTGGTCGAAATCGCCGCCCGGCTCAAGCGGACCGTGCGCGACACCGACATGGCGCTGCGCTGGGGCGGCGAGGAATTCTTGATCTACGCGCCCGATACCGAAGGCGACTTGCTGCGCACGATGGTCGAGCGCCTGCTGCACAGCGTGTGCGCGGAGCCGGTGCAACTGGGCGAGCTGTCGGTGCCGGTGACGCTGACGGCTGGCTACATTGCGCTGCCGTTTTCCGGGTTGACCGAAGAACAGTGCAGCTGGGAGCGGGCGATACAGCTGACCGATCTGGCGCTGTATGTGGGCAAGCAGAACGGGCGCAACCGCGCCTATGGACTGGTGCGGCTGACGGCGCCGTTCGACGAAGCCATGGCGGCGATCGAGCGCGATTTGCTGGCCGCTTCGCAACAGGGGCTGATGGAACTGGCTGAAGTGCTGGGGCCGCCCGCGGCAGCGGTCAAGCCGACGCTGGCCGCAGCCTAGTACTTTTACAAACCGTCGAAATTGGCCGGGCGCTTGGCCAGGAACGCCGCCATGCCTTCTTTCTGCGCAGGCGTACCAAAGCCCGCGTGGAAATACCGGCGCTCGTAGCGCACGCCTTCGGTCAGCGTGGTTTCAAAAGCGCGGTTGACGCAATCCTTGATTTGCATGGCCACCGACAAAGGCATTGCGGCAATGATGGTTGCCGCCGCAATGGCTTCTTCCATCAATTTGTCGGCCGCCACCACGCGCGAGACCAGGCCCATGCGCTCAGCCTCGGCCGCGTCGATCATGCGCGCGGTCAGCAGCATGTCCATTGCCTTGGATTTGCCGATGGTGCGCGGCAGGCGCTGGGTGCCGCCGGCGCCTGGCGTGACGCCCACCTTGATTTCCGGCTGGCCAAACTTGGCATTGTCGGCGGCGATCAGGAAATCGCACATCATGGCCAGCTCGCAGCCGCCGCCCAGCACGTAACCGGCGGCAGCGCCTATGACGGGTTTGCGAACGCTGAGAATATGCTCCCAGTTGCGCCCGATGTAGTTGCCGCCATAGGTGTCGGTGTAGTCGTAGTTGGCCATCGCTGCGATGTCGGCGCCCGCGGCAAAGGCTTTCTCGCTGCCGGTCAGCACAATGCAGCCAATGTTCTTGTCAGCGTCGAACTTGGTCAGCGCGTCGCCCAGCTCGTTCATCATGTTGTCGTTCAAAGCGTTCAGCGCCTTGGGGCGGTTCAAGCGGATGACGGCAACGCGGCCGTGCGTTTCGATCAACAAGTCTGCATATTGCATGGGAATCCCTTCGTTATAAATACTGAATCGGCAATTGTATCGCCTGCGCCGCCACCTAGCGTGCTTGCCGTCGGCATGGCCGCAGCAAAAGTTTTTTCGAAATCTTGTTTACTGCTTATATAACCACTTATACAATACCTGGATGAAATCTACACATGGAACCCAACTGCGCCATTTGATCGAATTGCTCGACGGCGCTGTCGGCGACGCCTACGAGACAGCGGGGCTCAATTACCGCCCACGCTATACGCCGGTGATGCGCTCGCTGATGGCAAAGGAGCCGGCGACGATCGGATTTATTGCCGAGGCCGCCGGCATCACCCAGCCCGCGGCAACCCAAACCATCGCCCTGATGGTCAAGGACGGCATTGTGTCGGTGCAAGCCAGTCCCACCGATGCGCGCAAGAAAATGATCCGCCTCACGCAACACGGGCGCGACCTCGTTCCCCAATTAAAGATGTGCTGGCAAGCCACCGCGCTTGCCTCCGCCTCGCTCGAAGCGGCCCTGCCCTATTCGCTGACCGATGTGCTCGACAGCGCCATTCGCGCCCTGGCCGCCAAACCATTTGGCGAGCGGATCCGGGAAGCGCGCTCCCAGCTTGAAAACGATTCCACCAACACTGACAAGGGAACACAAAAATGAACAATTTCAGATGTGCAATCGCGAGCGGCATGCTGCTGTGTGCTTTGGCTTTTGTTCCAGCCAGCGCCCAGATGCGGCCCGATCCCAACCAGCCGGACATGGTGGTCAGTGCGGCCCAGCGCCAAGCCGTCATCGACGCCATGATCAAGGAAATGCACAGAAGCTATGTGTTCCCTGAACAAGCGAAAAAGGTCGAGGCCGTGATCCGCCAGCATCAAAAGAAGGGCGACTACGATAGCATCACCAGCGCCGAAAAACTCAGCACCACGCTTACCGAGCACGTCTTTGCGCAGACCAGGGACAAGCACCTGCGCCTGTTCTACAGCGCGCAACCGATCCCTGAGGAACCAAAAGACAAGAAGCCGTCCGTCGAAGAGCACGAACAGCAACTGGCCGGCATGCGCTCGCAAAACTTTGGCGTGGAGCGCGTCGAGCGCCTGCCATTTAACATCGGCTACCTGGACCTGCGCGCCTTTGCGCCGGCCAAGGATGCCGCCGACACCCTGGCCGCTGCCATGACCTTGCTGGCGCACACCGATGCGCTGATCATCGATCTGCGCAAGAACGGCGGCGGCGACCCGGCCACGGTGACCTTGCTGGCCAGCTACCTGCTCGACGAACGCACCCACATGACAGATATCTATTTCCGCGAAGGCGAGCGGACCGAGCAAATGTGGAGTTCGGACGTGGTCCCGGGCACGCGCTTTGGCCAGAAGAAAGACGTGTATGTGCTGACCAGCAAATACACCTTTTCGGCCGCTGAAGACTTCAGCTACGCGCTCAAAGGCCTCAAGCGCATTACCCTGGTGGGCGAAACCACAGGCGGCGGCGCCCATCCCGGCGATGTGATGCGCCTGAACCAGAACTTTGCCATGTTCGTGCCCAATGGCCGCTCGCTGGGCCCGGTCACCAAGGCCAACTGGGAAGGCGTGGGCGTCGCTCCCGACGTCAGCGTCACGGCGGAAGACGCCTTCAAAACAGCCCAGATCGCGATCCTGAACAAGCTCGCCGCGAACGAAAAGAGCCCCGGCAAGGTCGAACGCATCAAGACCCGCATCGCCAGAGTGAACAGCGAAAACACCGCCGGCACGATGGCAAGATAAGTCGATAGTACGATCGCTGCTACTGCGCCACCGCTCTCGGCATCAACACCCACAGTTGGCCGGCTTGCTTCATGCGGCCGGCTTTTTCCATGGCGTCGTAGCCAAAGCCGAAGAAAAAGTCGGCGCGCACCGCTCCCCGGATTGCGCCGCCCGTATCCTGAGCCATCACTAGGCGCTGCATCGGCACGCTGCTGTTCGACTCCGTCGTCGACAGGAAAATCGGCGCGCCCAGCGGCAGCATGGTGGGATCGATCGCCACCGAGCGCGCTGGCGTGAGCGGCACGCCGAGCGCGCCTTTCGGGCCGACACTTGGATCAGCAATGCGTTCCTCCCGGAAAAACACATAGCTCGGGTTCACGTTGAACAATTCCTGGCGCCGCGCGGGGTTGGCCGCGATCCACGCCTTGATCCCCTGCGCCGTCGCCTGTTCGGCCGTCAATTCGCCCTGCTCGACCAGCCAGCGGCCGATCGCCTTGTAAGGATGGCCGTTCTGGTCCGCGTAAGACACGCGCACCGTCTCGCCGGCGTCGGCCAGTTGCACCCGTCCGGAACCTTGCACTTCCAGGAAAAACGCCTCGACCGGATCGTCCACGTACAGCAATTCCTTGCCCGCCACATTGGCCGTGCCCATATCCGCGCGCGCGTTGTAGGGCACCACCTTTTTGCCAACCAGCTTGCCGCGCACGCGCTTGCCCTTCAGGTCCGGATAGACGCTGGACAGGTCAATTGTCAGCAGGTCGTCGGGCACCGCGTACAGCGGCGTCTGGAAGGCACCGCCGCGCTTGCGCGCGCCGCGCAGCGCCGCCTCGTAATAGCCGGTGATCAAGCCGGTATCGGTACCGTCAGCGGCGCGGATCTGGTTGGGCACGAACCACGATTCAAAATAAGCGCGCAGGGCATTGCCGTCACTGGCGGCAACGGCGCGCGCGGCGCTGCAGGCCGGCTTCCATTCGTCCTTGCGCCCCAGCACAGCGCATGACGCCATGAAGGCGGGCCACGCCTGGCGCAGGTCATCTTGCTGCCAGCCCGGCAGCGCGCCGAACGTCGATGGCGTCATCAGCGGCGTGGCCGGAGGCGGAGGCGGAGGCAGTGGTATTGGCATCACGGGCGGCGGCATCTTGACGGGCGGGCGTACCGGAGGCGCCGGGGCCGGCGGCTCGGGCGTCGTACACGCCGCCAAGGCCAGCGCGACGAGTCCAAGGGAAACGGGTAAACTGCGGCGTGTAAATGACATAAGGAGTTATATGTGGATATTAATGGTTGAAGCCGGCGTGGCCCTGTTCCTGCTGGTATTTATTGTATGGTGGACCATGTACTCCGGCCAGAAGCCGACCGATCACCAGCAAGCGCTGCCTCCGGCCGAAAAAAAAGAGCCGCCGCAGCGACTCGATCACTGATCAATGCAAGGTGCGTGGCAGCGACAGCACGAATTCGGGGATTTTCGCCTCGAACTGATGTCCGTCCTCGGCCACGCAGAAGTATTCCCCGAACATGGATCCCTGCGGCGTCGCCATCTGCGTGCCGCTGGTGTATTCGAACTGCTCGCCCGGCTTGAGCAATGGCTGGTGTCCCACCACGCCCAGGCCGCGTACTTCCTGCACCTGGTTGTTGGCGTCCGTAATCACCCAATGGCGCGAAATCAACTGGCTGGCGACCGTGCCGGTATTCTGAATCGTGATCGTGTAGGTGAACACATAATTGCCCTTGGCCGGGTCGGACTGTTCGGCCAGGTACTGGGTCTTGACGTCGACGTTCAATTGGTAAGCTGCCATGTGTTTCCTTTAATGTAAGTCTGTGAACACATAATACCTCGCACGGCAAATTGAAGCACGCGTCAATGAGCGGCCAACGAAAGTAAAAGCCGCAATAAAGGCGTTAAAATAGCGCATCTTTAATTAACAGCAAGATCTCCGCCATGACCACCTTCCGCATCGCTCCCAGCATCTTGTCCGCCGACTTCGCCCGCCTGGGCGAAGAAGTGCGCAATGTCGTCGCCGCCGGCGCCGACATCATCCACTTTGACGTGATGGACAACCACTACGTGCCGAACCTGACGATCGGCCCGCTGGTGTGCGAAGCGATCCGCCCGCACGTGCAAGTGCCGATCGACGTGCACCTGATGGTGAAACCGGTCGACCGCATCATTCCCGACTTCGCCAAGGCGGGCGCCAACATCATCACCTTTCACCCTGAAGCGTCGGAGCACATCGACCGCTCGCTGCAACTGATTCGCGACAACGGCTGCAAGGCCGGCCTGGTGTTCAACCCGGGCACGCCGCTGCACTTCCTCGACCATGTGATGGACAAGATCGACATGATCCTCATCATGTCGGTGAACCCGGGCTTTGGCGGCCAGTTCTTCATTGCCCAAGCGCTGAAAAAAATCGCGCTGGCGCGCCGCATGATCGACGACTCGGGGCGCGACATCATGCTGGAAGTTGACGGCGGCATCAAGATCGAGAACATCGCCGCCGCCGCCGCGGCCGGCGCCGACACCTTTGTCGCCGGCTCGGCCATCTTCGGCAAGCCGGATTACAAGGCCGTCATCGACGCCATGCGCGTCGAACTGGCAAAGACGGGCAAGTAATGCGGGCGGGCGCTGCTGCGATCGGCGCGGCCATCATCGACCTTGATGGCACGATGCTCGACACCGTCCCCGACTTCCATGTGGCGATCAATCGCATGCGCGACGAGATGGCGATGGCGCCCCTCGGCCAGGACCAGATTGCGCGCATGGTCGGCAAAGGCTCCGAAAACCTGATTCGCAGCGTGCTTGAACTGGACCTGGGGCCGGCCGGCGTGGAAGCGCGTTTCGGCGACGCGATGGCGTCCTACCAGCGCCACTACCTGAGCATCAACGGCAAGCACACCAAGCTCTATCCGGGCGTGATTGCGGGCCTCGAATCGCTGCGCAAGCAGGGCCTGCGCCTGGCCTGCGTGACCAACAAGCCGATCGCTTTTGCCAAGCCGCTGCTGGCGCAAAAGGGATTGGCGATGTATTTCGATGTGCTTTATGGGGGCGATTCGCTGCCCCGCAAAAAGCCGCACCCGATGCCGCTGCTGCAGGTGTGCGCGGATTTTTCCCTGCCGCCGGCGCAGGTAGTGGCCATCGGCGACTCCTCGAACGACGCCGAAGCGGCGCGCGCGGCAGGCTGCTTCGTGTTGACGGTCCCGTATGGCTACAACCACGGGCAGTCTATACACGAAACCGATTCCGATGGTATAGTTGACACGCTGTTAGAAGCAGCCAACCTTATTCGTTCGCACAACAACACCGCAAACTGAACACACCAAACATGTTTTTCATCAAAAAACACAATGTCACCCAAACCGGCTCGATTGAGGCCTGGCTTTGGCGACGCTGGCAATCTTGGGCTAAGTAACCCCGTATTGATTGCTGTCGGCCCCGTCCGTGCGTCGACAGGTTTTTTTGAACCCACTGCCCACAACTACGCCTGGGCGGCATGGAGATAAGCATGACCGAACTCGAATTCAAATCGCTGGCCAACGAAGGCTTCAACCGTGTTCCCCTGATCGCGGAAGCCTTCGCCGACCTGGAAACGCCCCTCACGCTGTACCTCAAGCTGGCCCAGACGCAGAACGCCGGCAAGAACACCTTCCTGCTTGAATCGGTCGTTGGCGGCGAGCGCTTTGGCCGCTATTCCTTCATCGGCCTGCCCGCCACGACCGTGCTGCGCACCTTTGGCGCGCGCACCGAAGTGGTCAAGAACGGCGCCGTGATCGAGACCCACGAGGGCAATCCGCTCGACTTCATCGAACAGTTCCAGTCGCGCTTCAAGGTGGCGCTGCGCCCCGGCATGCCGCGTTTTTGCGGCGGCCTGGCCGGCTACTTTGGCTACGACACCGTGCGCCACATTGAAAAAAAGCTGGCCGGCTCCGCGCCCAAGGACGACCTGGGCCTGCCCGACATTCAACTGATGGTGACCGAAGAACTGGCCGTCATCGACAACCTGTCGGGCAAGCTGTATCTGATCGTCTACGCCGACACCGCCCAGCCTGAGGCGTTTTCCAAGGCCCGCCAGCGCCTGAAAGACTTGCGCATGATGCTGCGCCGCGGCGTCGACGCGCCGGTGACATCGAGCTCGGTGCGCACCGAAGCGGTGCGCGACTTCAGCAAGGAAGACTATCTCAAGGCCGTGGCGCGCGCGCATGAATACGTGATGGCCGGCGACTTGATGCAGGTGCAGATCGGCCAGCGCATCCGCAAGCCGTATGTGGACAATCCGCTCACGCTGTACCGCGCGCTGCGCTCGCTGAACCCGTCGCCTTATATGTACTACTACAATTTTGGCGACATGCAGATCGTCGGCGCCTCGCCCGAGATTTTGGTGCGCAACGAAACCGCCTCCGACGGCAGCAAGAAAGTCACGCTGCGCCCGATCGCCGGCACCCGCCCGCGCGGCGCCACGCCCGAGCGCGACGCCGAACTGTCGAAGGAACTGCTGGCCGACCCGAAGGAAATCGCCGAACACGTGATGCTGATCGACCTGGCCCGCAACGACCTTGGCCGCATTTCCGAAATCGGCAGCGTCAAGGTCACCGAGCGCCTGGTGGTGGAGAAATACTCGCACGTGCAGCACATCGTCTCCAACGTTGAAGGCAAGCTCAAATCGGGCATGTCGAACCTGGACGTACTGCGCGCCACCTTCCCGGCCGGCACCCTGACCGGCGCGCCCAAAGTGCGGGCGATGGAAGTGATCGATGAACTGGAACCCACAAAGCGCGGCATTTACGGCGGCGCCTGCGGCTACCTGTCGTTTGGCGGCGAGATGGACGTGGCCATTGCGATTCGCACCGGCGTGATCAAGGACGGCATGCTGTACGTGCAGGCTGCAGCCGGCATCGTGGCCGATTCGATCCCCGAGATGGAATGGCAGGAAACTGAAAACAAGGCGCGCGCCGTGCTGCGCGCGGCCGAGCAGGTACAAGACGGCCTGGATGGGGAGTTCTGACATGCTGCTAATGATCGACAACTACGACTCGTTCACCTACAACCTGGTGCAGTACTTCGGGGAGCTGGGCGAGGAAGTGCGAACCGTGCGCAATGATGAAATCAACCTGGACGAGATCGCGGCCATGCAGCCGGACCGCATCTGCATTTCGCCCGGCCCCAAGACGCCGGCCGAAGCGGGCATCTCGATCGACATCCTGCAGCGCTTCAAGGGCCAGATGCCGATCCTGGGCGTGTGCCTTGGCCACCAGGCCATCGGCGCCGCGTTCGGTGGCAAGGTGGTTCGCGCCAAGCAGGTCATGCACGGAAAAACGTCGCTGATTGCGCATACGGGCGTGGGCGTGTTCAAGGCGCTTCCCAGCCCGTTTACGGTGATTCGCTACCACTCGCTGGCCATCGAGCGCGCGTCGCTCCCGGCCTGCCTGGAGGTGACGGCATGGACCGACGACGGCGAGATCATGGGTGTGCGGCACAAGGAGTACGACATCGAAGGTGTGCAGTTCCATCCCGAATCGATCCTGTCCGAGCATGGCCATGCCCTGCTGAAGAACTTCCTCGAACGCTAACCTGGAACCACCATGTCGATCACCCCACAAGAAGCCCTGCTGCGCTGCATCGAACACCGCGAAATTTTTCACGACGAGATGCTGCACCTGTTCCGCCAGATCATGTCGGGCGAAATGTCGCCCACCATGATCGCCGCCCTCACGCTGGGCCTGCGCGTGAAAAAGGAGACGATCGGCGAGATCGCCGCCGCGGCCCAGGTCATGCGCGAATTTTCGACCAAGGTGCCGATGGCCGACACCACCAACCTCCTCGACATCGTCGGCACCGGCGGCGACGGCGCGCACACGTTCAATATTTCGACGGCGGCGATGTTCGTCGCCGCCGCCGCTGGTGCGCGCGTGGCCAAGCATGGCGGGCGCAGCGTGTCATCGTCGTCCGGCAGCGCCGACGTGCTCGAGTCGCTGGGCGCTAACATCAACCTCAAGCCCGAGCAGATTGCGCAGTCGATCGCGCAGACCGGCATCGGCTTCATGTTCGCGCCCAACCATCACGCCGCGATGAAGCATGCCGCGCCCGTGCGCCGCGAGCTTGGCGTGCGCACGATCTTCAATATCCTGGGGCCGCTCACCAATCCGGCGGGCGCGCCGAATATCTTGATGGGCGTATTCCATGCCGACCTGGTGGGCATCCAGGTGCGGGTGCTGCAGCGCCTCGGAACCCAGCATGCCGTCGTCGTATGGGGGCGCGACAATATGGATGAAGTCTCGCTCGGCGCTGCCACCATGGTCGGCGAACTGGTAAACGGCGAGATTCGCGAGTACGAGATTCATCCCGAGGATTTTGGCCTGTCGATGATCGCCAGCCGCAATTTGAAGGTGGCCGATGCGGCCGAGTCGAAGGCCCGGATGATGGAAGCGTTAAATGGCGTTCCCGGGGCCGCCTGCGATATCGTGGTGCTCAATGCCGGTACTGCGCTGTATGCGGCGGGCGTTGCCAGTTCGATCGGCGAAGGCTTGATCAGGGCGCGCACCGCGATTGAATCGGGCGCCGCCGTGGCCAAGATGAAGCAATTCGTCGAAGTCACGCAGCAACTCGGCGCACATTAACCACGACATCGCCCTCGCGCACGCGCGGGGCCCATGGAACGACGGCGCAGAGCGAATGTTCCAGGGGTTAGCGCGTGCGCGAGGGCGACGGAGCACACTATGTTCGGCATCCACGACATTGCACTTTTTATCCTCTCCGGCCTGCTGCTCAACATCATGCCCGGCCCCGACTCGCTGCTGATCATGGCGCGCAGCGCCACCCAGGGCTGGCGCGCGGGCGTGGCGGCGGCGATGGGCATCGGTACCGGCACCATGGTGCATGTGCTGGCGGCAGCCGTTGGCCTGTCCGCTATCCTCGCCACATCGGCAACCGCCTTCATGATGGTCAAGTACATTGGCGCCGCGTACATCCTGTGGATGGCGCTTGGCCTGTTGCGCAGCAAACGCGCGCCGGCTGGGGAAAGGGCGGCTGTCGCTCCCCTGCCCTACCGTAAAATATTCGCGCAAGGTTTCCTGACCAATGTCCTGAACCCCAAGGTGGCGATTTTTTTCCTCGCATTCGTGCCGCAATTCATCGACGCGGCCGCGCCCGACAAGGCGCTCGCGTTCATCATCCTGGGCTGCATCTTCAACGTCAACGGCATGCTGTGGTGCGTGGCGCTGGCGCTGTTCTCGGCGCGGGTTGCCGCGCGCGTCAAGGTCAGCCCGGTCGTAGCGCTGTGGCTGAACCGCGTCGCGGGCGGCCTATTCATCTGGCTCGGCATCAAGCTGGCCCTTACCAAACAAAGTTGAACATCATGTCCGATATCCTCAAGAACATCCTGGCCGTCAAGGCTGACGAAGTCGCAGCGGCGAAAAAATACCGCGACCTGGCAAGCCTGCGGCGCGAGGTCGAAGCCGACGCCGACGCCCGCCGCGGCATCCGCAGCTTTGAAGCGAGCTTGCGCAAGCATATTGCTGCGGGCAACGCGGGCGTGATCGCCGAGGTGAAAAAAGCGTCGCCATCGCGGGGCGTGCTGCGCGAAGACTTCCAGCCTGCGAAAATCGCCGACAGCTATGCGCGCCACGGCGCGGCGTGCCTGTCGGTGCTGACCGATGTGCAGTTCTTCCAGGGAAGCGTGGACTACCTGAAGCAGGCGCGCGCGGCATGCGACATCCCGGTGCTGCGCAAGGACTTCATGATCGACCTGTACCAGATCTATGAAGCGCGCGCGATGGGGGCTGATGCGATTTTACTGATCGTCTCGGCGCTCGATCACGGGCTGATGGCGGAGCTCGAAGCGTGCGCGCTGGAGCTGGGGCTGGCGGTGCTGGTGGAGGTACATGACGGCGACGAGTTGACGGCCGCGCTCAAGCTGCAAACGCAGCTGGTGGGGATCAACAACCGCAATTTGCGCACGTTTGAAACGTCGCTGCAGACGACGATTGACCTGCTGCCGCGCATCGGGCCGGACAAGCTGGTGGTGACCGAGTCGGGGATCATGGTGCCGGCCGATGTGAAGCGGATGCGCGAAGCGAACGTGCACGCGTTCCTCGTCGGCGAGGCGTTCATGCGGGCGCCGGACCCGGGGGTGGAGTTGCAGCGCTTGTTCAGTTGACGGCCAACGGGACGCACACATGGCGGAATGCACTGCGTTTTTCCGCCCTACGTGTCCCGGTAAGCGCGGGGTAATGTAAAGATCCATCACTCTCCGGGTGCACGCGTTCCGCGGTCCGTAGGGCGGAAAAACGCAGTGCATTCCGCCATGAGCCACCTAGAGCGCGCTCGGCCTGCCCGACTTCTTCCGCTCGTCAAGCAGCGACAAGGTCACGCACGGCACCCGCTCCCCTTGCAGCTTGACCTGGAACGTCATCAGCTCATCGCGCCTGAACGCGTGCACGGTCACCGTGTCGCCCACCTTGTACCGCCCCAGCATCGCGTCGAGCGCCCCGCCCACGCGCAAGCCGTCAAGCGCGATCACGATATCGCCCGCCGACAGCCCCGCGCGATGCGCCGCGCCGCCCTCATGCACTTGCGTGAGCTTGCAGTCCGGCCCATCGCGCCCGGCCCCCGCATCGAACGACGGCTTGGCATTGCGCCGCTCGTCCACCAGCTTGACCCCGAACGGCGCATACAGCCGGGCCAGCGGCAGGTCGGCCGTGCCGCGCACGTAGCGATCAAACAGACTCTTGAGCTTCAAGCCGCTCACTTCGTCGAACAAGGCCTCGACCTCGGTCTCGGTCACGCCGCGCCCCACGCTGGGATAAAAATCGCGGCCAAAGCGCTGCCACAAGGCGAGCATCACATCGTCGAGCGACTTCTTGCCAGCCGTTTTGCTGCGAATCGTCAGGTCAAACGCCAGCGCAATGAGCGAACCCTTGCCGTAATAGCTGACGATGGCGTTCGGCGCATTTTCATCTTGCCGGTAGTACTTGCCCCAGGCGTCGAAACTCGAATCGGCCACGCTTTGCTTGGTGCGCCCGCTGCCGCGCAATACGCCGCCGATCGCCTTGCCGAGCAGCTTGAAGTAAGCGGCTTCGCCGATGATCCCGCTCCTGACCAGCATCAGGTCATCGTAATAGCTGGTAAAGCCCTCGAACAGCCACAGTAGCGGCGTGTAAGTCTCGCTTTGCAAATCATAGGGCGCGAACGCGGCCGGCTTGATGCGCTTGACATTCCAGGTATGAAAATACTCGTGGCTGCACAGCCCAAGAAACTTGAGATAGCCTTCGCCAATGTCGGCGCTCTTGACCGCGCCGGTGCTGGGCAAATCGGCGCGCGCGCAAATGAGCGCGGTCGAGGCGCGATGTTCCAGGCCGCCGTAGCCGTCGCCCACCGCCAGCGTCAGGAACACGTAGCGTTCCATCGGCGCGTTCCGGGTGCGCGGCTCGAAAAACGCGATCTGGGTTTCGCAGATGGCCTTCAGGTCGGCCTGCAGGCGCGCCATGTCCAGATTGGGCACGCGCCCGGAGATGACGATATCGTGCGGCACGCCGTGCGCCTTGAAGGTGGCCAGCGCAAAGTCGCCCATTTCAACCGGATGGTCGATCAGCTCATCGTAGCTCGACGCCAGGTAGGTGCCAAAGCCGTAGCGTTTGGCGCCCAGTTCGGGCATGGCGGTGGCAACGCGCCAGGTGGCCGCTGCCGGATCCGACGGACGGACAATGTCGACCTGGTGCGGCATGTCTTCCTGGCCGACGACGCGCAGGCACACGCTGGTGCCATTGAAAAAGCCGTGGGTCTGGTCCAGGTGCGCAGCGCGCACCGACAAGTCCCACGCGTAGACTTCGTAGACGACGGTGAGTGGCGCGCCGACCGGCGCAGCGCGCCAGGAGTGCTTGTCCAGCTTGGCCAGGGCAACGCTCTCGCCGTTGGCCTCGGCGCGGATCTGCACGATGTTGCGCGCGAATTCGCGGATCATGTAACTGCCCGGTATCCACGCCGGCAAAGCGAATACCTGGCCGTCGGACGCGGGGGCTGCCACCGTCAGGCGCACTTCGAACAGGTGTCCGGCCAGGTCTTTTGGGAAAATGGCGTACGCGATTGCGGGCGCTCTGCTTTTACTTGGTTTTTTCATGAGGGAGGCGCTCGCCCGGGAGGTGGGTCAACTGGCGGGCACCGGCGCGCGCCCGCGTGAGGCAGACGCGCGCCGAACCGCCCGGCGTTGTTACTTGATGGACTTGAACTTCGCTTCCATGCCCTTGGTGTCGATGGCGCCGGAAATGCGGCTGCCGTCGGCGAAGAAGATCGCGGGCGTGGCGCTGACGCGAATCTTGCGCCCCAATGCGGCCACCTCGTCGTTCGGGTTCTTGCACTTGGCGTCGGCCATCGGCGGGGTTTTCCCGTTCAACATCCAGTCGTCCCATGCCTTGTTGCGGTCAGGCGCGCACCACACGTTGCGCGACTTGATGCTCGAGTCTTCGGCCAGGATGTTGAGCATGTAGGTGTAGACGGTGACGTTATCGAGTTCCTTGAGCGTGGTGCGGCGGAACTGCTTGCAGTAGCCGCAGTTGGGATCTTCGAAAATGGCGATCACGCGCTTGCCGTCGCCCTTGACGGTCTTGAGTGCGTGCTCGGCGGGCAGGTCGGAAAACTTGATTTTATTGATCTCTTCGAGACGTTCCTTGGTCAGGTTCTGCGCCGTCTTGGCGTTGAAAATCTGCCCCATGATGATGTACTCGCCCTTTTTGTCGGTGTACAGGACATCGCCGCCGGCGCGCACTTCATACAAGCCCGAATACGGCGTGGCGATCACGGAATCGATTTTGACGCCGTCCGAAATGCGCGGGGCCAGCACTTTCTTGATGTTCTCTTCGACACTCGGCTCGGCGGCCGTGCACGCGCCGACCATACCGGCCATCAGCGCCAGCACCAGCAATTTGCATTTCAACATGACTTCTCCGGTAAGTATAGTGAGGGGATTACTTGCCCATCGCATGCGTCATCAGGCGACGCTTAATCATAGGCAACTTATTCAACAAGTTTAATCCCAAATTGCGCGCAATGCGAACTGGCTCAAGGTCGGTGCCGAACAGGCGCACCAAACCATCGGTAGCGAGCTGCATCAGGAAGATGTCTTCCTTGCGCGCCCTGGCGTAACGGGCCAGCACGCGCTCGTCGCCGATGCTGCGCTGCTCTTCGCGCGCGGCAATCGCCGCCAGCAGGCCGGCCACGTCGGCAAAGCCGAGATTCATGCCGTGTCCCGCCAGCGGATGGACCACGTGGGCGGCGTCGCCCACCAGGGCCACGCGCGGCGCGACGATCGCATGCGGGCGGATCAGCGCCAGCGGCACGGCCTTGACCACTTCGGGCAGCAGTGGGCGCAGCGGGCCGAGCTGCTCTTCGCACAGCACGGCCAGGCGCACCGCCAGTTCGCTCATGGTTTCGGCCATGATGGTGTCGGCCAGCGCGTCGGGCGCCGACCAGACCAGCGAGACGCGCTCGCCCGGCAGCGGCAACAGCGCGACGATGCCTTCCTGGCCGGTGAACCACTGGAAGGCGGCGCCGCGGTGCGGCTTGGTGCACGAAAAATTGGTGACGATCGCGCGCTGGTGGTACGAGCGGTAGTCGATGCCGATGTCGCACTGCCCGCGCACCCACGACTGGCCGCCGTCGGCGCCAACGAGCAAGTCGCAATCGATGCGCGCGCCGCCTTCGAGCGCCACGCTGGCACCGCTGTCGGTGGTGGACATGGCGACGGCGCGCGCGCTGACGATGGTCACGCCGGGCGCGAACTTGAGCGCGGCGTCCAGCGCCTGGTTCAGGTTGCGGTCCTCGACGATCCAGGCCAGCGTGCCGGCGTGGGCGCCAAAGGCATCGAAGGCCAGGTCGCCGCTCTGCGCGCCGTCGCCGTTGACGACCATCGCGTCGACGGCGGCAACGCGCGTTGCGTCAAGCGCGCCCCATACCTTGAGCGAGGCGAGCAGTGTGTGGGCCGTGTGGTTCAGGGCGTAGACGCGCACGTCCCACGGCTGTTCGCCGACAGCGGTTGCTGCGTCGGTGGCGGGCGGAGGCGGAGATAGCAGCGTGACGCTGTGGCCGGCCTTGGCAAAGCCGAGGGCCGCCGTCTTGGCGATGGCGCCGTTGCCGACGATGCAAACAGCACTCTGCATTGCGTGCGGGGAGGAAGTTGATCTGGTCATGCAAAGCATTATAGCGGCAAGAAACAACAGCGTTTCACACTGTATTTCACCGATTTTTGCCAAAATTCATTAGCTGGCCTTGCAAAGCGCCGATCGGGTGTCTATAATCATGCCTCTTGGCCTGGTAGCTCAGTCGGTAGAGCAGAGGATTGAAAATCCTTGTGTCGGTGGTTCGATTCCGCCCCGGGCCACCAAGAACAAATAAAAAGCCACCTTCGGGTGGCTTTTTTGTTTGCCGGTGCGGTATTTCTTCCTTGTCCGGTCGATTTCCGGCAGGGCGTTCCTCCGCCTGGTTCAAACACAAACCAGCCAACCCGTCCAACCAAACAGGACAACAGCCTAACCTAGACCGATGACAGCGCTCTTCTATTGCAGGCGGAGCCGCACCACATGCGACTTGCTGAAATATTTCTGGAGGCGCGACAGAACGTCATTATCGCTTTGCCAAGACTGCACTGCAGCACCTCTGAAGTCGGGCTTCGCCAGTCGCAGCATGCTCATTTCCCTCGACGCGGTCGACGGGCAAGGCGCGGGTAGCTTGCGTAAACTGCTCTTGCGGCTTATCGACTTCTTTCTGTGCCCACAATCATGGAAAAGAAACGTTCGAAGCATGAATAGTGCTCCGTGTAATACGCATCAAACGATCGCCGCAGAATTGGCAATATACGATCGTTACCGATCATTGCGGAGCTGAAGTAGTGGCCAAAAAACAGGCTGTCCCTCTCGAGACTGAGCAACTCTTTCATGAACTCCTCGATGCGAATGGGTGCCTGCTCGCTATGCTGTTCCAATCGATCGAGGACCACCGTCGGCGGTTCAGGATCATCTAAAGGCGGTCTTAACACAACGCTCGTTGCCTCAATGGCGCCGCTACCGTCGAACTCGCTGATGGCCTCATCTTTAAAAGGGACCACGTGCCGGCAAAGTACGGGGCGTGGCATATGAGAAGACTCGTAGTTATCAAATAAAAGTACGGGCAAGGCCTCCTGGATGCGCCTGAACGCAGTGTTCATGTCGGCGGCGGAACGAAATTCGTAACCGTGGAACTCACTGCCCCCCAGACGTCGCTGTAACTTAGTTCTGCGCGCATGAGTCCGATCGATTTTAGATCGCGTCCGAAATTGGATATCGTCAAATCTACTTCAGGGAAGGCAACCAGGGGATTGATGTGCCGATGTTCCCTGCAGTTGAAGGCACTGATTGGCACCGTGGCAGTTTCAGTCCAGTATTCCACTGTAAATGGAATGTAATCCGAGTTCTGCTTCAGGCAAAAAATAGGGCCTTCAAATGGCATATCGATCCCCATGACGTCGCCGATTTGGAAGACTTCAATCCCTCGCTCAAAGTCAATGGCCTTGTGAAAGCGGCTATATTGAGTATGTCCCCACGCAGTCGCTAGCTCAAACCCGTATGTGCTTATGAACATGGTGCCCCTGCGAAGTGAAGTTAAGTGGTGCGAAATATCTTAGCACTCTGGTGCGCGTCGCCAGACGCGGGCGAACGTGGCAAACTCGTGCCGATTCACGTTCAGTCTTTCTTTTCCCTAAACTCACCCTCAATCACCGTGTCATCGGCGCTTGTTGGACTGTTTTGGTCAGATGCGAATTTGAAGAATGACGATTTCATTCGACCGAATACAGCTCGCCTCAGCCAAGGGAATGTGAGCAGAAACGCCGCAGAAAGCCCTGCAAACACTGCGGGCACGTAGTCGCCTCGCGACAGGAAGCTCAACAAGCACAGTGCGAGTAAGCTCACGATGAGTGGGCGACGGACAGGGACAGGTAGTAGACTAACGATGCGCAACTTACCTTGAGTTATCCAAGGAAATCTTGCAAAAAGACCGCCAAGAAGCAGTCCTGCGATGACCCGACCTGTGCCGAGCTGATCGGCCAACACCCCGATGACAAGGTAACCGGTGTAGGTCATCGTGCCGACCAAAGCTGCCAACACTAACAAGGCCGCAGCGATCGTGAGCTTTGGCATACGCGTCGCCGCTGTGACTAAAAAACGCAGGATTTGGGTACTCCGGTAAGTGGACATCGGCAGGCTATCACAAATTTTAACAGCACTCTCCTGGTCAGGGCTTTTCAATCAGCACCGGGTAAAGCGAGGCGCGAGTGATATTTCCCAGCTCCGGCAGATCAGTTGCGAAAGCAGCGGCTTGAAAATCCTTGTGTCGGTGGTTCGATTGCGCCCCGCGCCACCAAGAACAATAAAAGCCACCTTCGGGTGGCTTTTATTGTTGCTGAACTAAAAAACTCTGTCCGGTCTATTCCGTCATCTTCCAGGCAAAAGCAATCGAGCAAGATCGAGCGTCCAAATGGCGATCACACGCTTGCCGTCGCCCTTGACGGTCTTGAGTGCGTGCTCGGCGGGCAGGTCGAGAACTTGATTCTATTGATCTCTTCGAGCCGCTCCTTGGTCAGGTTCTGCGCCGTCTTGGCGTTGAAAATCTGCCCCATGATGACGTACTCGTCCTTTTTGTCGGTGTACAGCAAAAGGCAAGCCGTAGGAGGACAATGGCAACGTACTCCGCGCGGACCACCATGAACAAATAAGGCGCGCCCCTCGGGCAGTGTCTTTGTTTGCGGGACGCGCTCGACGCGCTCCACTGCCCTTTCAATAGGCTATCATTGCAATGCGTAATGCCCTGCCCCACCCTGTACCGGTGGTACCCAACGAAAATGAACAGAAAATTCAAATGGATTCGGACCGCGAACTCTTGCTGTGCCACGCAATCGAAACTGGCCTCAGCGCTCAATACCACCTGATTCCCGAACTGACCGATGCGCTATGCATCATCGGACTCGACAATTCAATAATCGCATTGAAGCAAAAATTTGGCTTCGCCAAGAACGAAATGGTGCTTCGCCACCCCGCCATCGATGGCATCGTCGCGCACGTGGTCAACCTTGGTGTCGACAGCATCGGGAATGCGGGCGAACTAACACTGAAGGACTTTATTGGCGTAATCAACAAGATCAGGAAATCGGTGATTCGTCATTCTGTCTTCGGACCGCGTGCATACTTTGATTTCGTCAAAGACTATGTGTAGGCGCGAGCCCGAACTGACTGCCTGGATTGACGTACATGATGGCGAGGAACAGAACGGGAAGAAAGCTTGCTGCCAGCGCTTGAGTACGCGCTTTGGCACCGCCCAACTTTGCCGCCACATATCCGCCGGCGCCCTCCGATAACAAGGCCAGGAGCGGCCCCAAAATTGTCAACGGCGAAATTTCATATACCGCCGCTGTGGCCAGCGCCTGATCTGCCGAGAGCCCGTTTGCCATTGACAGGCGCATCGACACAGTGGCGAGCAGCGTACCAAAGAACGCTCCGCCCGCAATCGCCACACATCCGCCCATCATTGATGCGCCCCAGCTGAATTCCATCGAGCGTGTCGGCGTCGTGAGCGGTGCCATGGTTTTCCTTGGAAGGATTAGGTGAAGTGCGTGTCAGGATTGACACAAGCTGGGCGAAGTATGTGGCCGAAAACTTAACGCATCAATCCACACGCGCGCTTGACACGCGTTCGATCAAGTTATTTCGTGAAAGCAGCAAGCAGCGTCTGCGCGCACGACTGCTCACTAGCCTGCGCCGTACGCAAATGCACTTCGGGCGCCAGCGGCGCCTCGTAAGGGCTATCGATCCCGGTAAAGCTGGCCAGCTCACCGGCCAGGGCCCGCTTGTACAGGCCCTTGGGGTCGCGCCGGATGCATTCGTCGAGCGGCGCATCGACAAACACTTCGCGGAACTGCCCGGCCGCGAACAGGCTGCGGGCAAGCGCGCGCTCCGCGCGAAACGGACTGATCAGAGAGACGATCACGATCAGGCCGGCGTCGGTCATCAGCCGCGCCACCTGCGCCGTGCGGCGGATGCTCTCGACCCGGTCGGCCACGCTGAAGCCGAGGTCGGCGTTGAGTCCACAGCGCAGCGCGTCGCCGTCGAGCATATAGGTATGGCGGCCGGCGGCATGCAGCTGCGCCGCCACCAGCGCGCCGATGGTCGACTTGCCGGAACCGGACAGTCCGGTCAGCCACAGGCAGCCGGGTTGCTGCCGCTTGAGCGCGGCGCGCCCGGCCTGGTCGGGCGCCGGCGCCGGCGTCAGCCAGCCCTGCGCATCGCGCGCGGCGATCTGCGCGATCAATGGCAGACCCGCGCGCCGACGCGCCGTGCGTGGCCGGCATGCACCGGCGTTGGGGGGACTCGCATCGTTTTCCTTTCGAACATTGGCCGGGCGGGACAGGCCATCGCCGTCCATGTTACACAATTGCCGCGCCAAGGTGCATGCAGGCGCGCGGCCATTACGCGCACCCTCTACGGGCTTGGGTACGGCGAAGCGCACAATCATCTAGCCTGGATGTTTCATAAACTGCCACTGCGTCTCCCGCTGGCCGACGCGGGGCCTCATCGGCAGCGATTGCAAT